>CAYVHP010000019.1:0-50986 GCA_964451265.1 uncultured Caulobacteraceae bacterium
CGGTCCGTCAAGGGCCTTCGGCCGCTTCGCGGCGCGCTTGCGCGCCCTTGACGGACCGGGTCAGGCGGAAGATCAGCCTTCAAGAGATCGACGGCGGGGTGCATCTCGGCTTGGGACATCTTCATTGACCCGAGCTCGGCCGTCTGCCTTGAAATGTACGGCGAAACCACGTACATTTTGGCAGAATGAAAGGGCGCGTGATGTCACAGGAACCCAGCCGCACATCCCGCATCGAAGCCCGCATCGCCCCCGAGGCGCTCATGATCGTCAGGCGCGCCGCCGAACTGCAGGGGCGCAGCGTCAGCGACTTTGTCGTGGCCGCCGCGCGCGAAGCGGCCGCCCGGACCATCGAGGAAGCCCAGATTATCCGCCTTAGCGTTGAAGATCAGCGCGCCTTCGCCGATGCCGTCCTGCATCCGCCTGCGCCGTCTCCGGCCCTGCTGCGCGCGGCTGAGGCTTATCAGGATCTGGTCAAGGCGCCTGAGTGACAGCGCGGTTTCGCGTCGAGGCGCTGGGGCCGTCTCATGACCGCAAGGGCTTTTCCTGCCGCAGCGAGCCGCTCGACCGCTATATTCGCGAACTGGCGACCCAGGATATCAAACGCCGGGTCAGCAACTGTTTCGTGGCGCTCGAAGGCGAGAGGATCGCGGGCTTCTACACCTTCGCCGCGACCAGCCTGCCCCTGACCGAATTGACGCCCGAAGTCGCAAAGCGCCTCCCGCCCTATGGCCTCCTGCCCGCCGGCCTCATCGGTCGCCTTGCCGTCGACACGCGCTTTCAAAGCCAACGCCTCGGCGGCGCGCTGATCATGGACGCCGTCACCCGCGCCGCGCGCGCCGAACCGGCCATCTTCGCCCTGATCGTCGACGCCAAGGACGAAGCGGCGGTTGGTTTCTATGAGCATCTGCAGTTTCGGCGGTTTCTGGGGCGGCCCTCGTCCTTGTATCTACCGGTCGCGACGGCGTTGCAGGCTTTGGGGGCTGCGGGGAAGGGCTAGGTGTGCGTCGTCTTTTAAGGCTTTGAAAAGGTCAAAATGACCTCTTTCCGCATCCGCTTACTCAAAGCGCCTGACGTTGGCGTAGGCAGGTATCTGCTGCCCGGCGGCAAGTCTCGCTCAATTTTGGCCGTCATTTTAAGCCCGGCCATCGACGCCGCTTGGGCCAACGCCTCAGAATTTTGAATATAGACACCATTCAAACATGAGTTGCCCATAACAAAGGTCGCTTTTGCCTTTGCTTTCATAACTCGCGCCACCTCTACAATCATGGCATGCAGATCGACCACATAGCGATCAATCATGCCGCGGTGGCGGCCCGGCAGAGATGACAACGATCCCATGGCATCCTTGATGGACTGGAATGCCTTCTGATCGAAGGGGCTATCCGGGCCGCGCTCGCTCCCAATGCTTGTGGACCGAGTGGTGGTTAAATCACCGTATCGATATCCAAGCCATATAAGAGACATTCGGTGGCCGCGCATGTAATCGATGGCATTGAGATAGGGCGGAGAAGTCAAGACCGCGTCGATACTCTCATCGGCGATTCCCGACATCTTTCTCGCATCGCCCCGGCTGATTATCGCGCTTCCTTGTTGTGGGATTAGTGCGATAAGCTTGCGCACTGCCCGGAATGATTTTGTAAAGCCATCAAATACATCGTAATCGGATTCGAGCGCAACGCGATGTGGCCTGCTGTGAGAAGTGTCTTGCGCGAGAGACGCGGCCTGCTTCTTTGTCACAATTATCCGACTTAGAGCGATCTTGCATATATCAGCTATGTCTAAAGGCAGGCCGATTTCGTCGCTGTTAGAGAGCGCATATGCAATTCTACGCAAATCGGCACGTTGAGTCTCTCCGAACCAATAGGCCACGAACCGCTCTGCGTCTTTATCACCATCAATCCAGGGAAGGGCGATCTCGCTGGCATTGAACGCTTTCGCAACGCTCAAAATGCGATCTTCCCAGCCAGCCATCGCCGCGTCATCTACAGGCGTGGTGGCCACCTTGCTAATCAGCACGGCAAGTGGGTCGAGGTCGTAACCAATCGCATCGAGGTTACGCTGCTTGGCTACTCTGGCCACCGTCCCAGACCCCGTCATCGGGTCAAGCACGTTCCCTGCCGACAAGCATTCGAGCGATTTTAGGGCAAGTTCAGGCGCCATTCTCGCAGGAAAAGGGTGTATTGAAGGCGTCATCTAGCCCTGCAATTCATCAAAGATATAATGCAGGCCACGCCGCTTCGGGCGTGCAAGCTTGCCTCCCGTCCCATTGACCCGATACATCGTATTTCGATCACGATCCACACGCACGAAACTGGTTGTCCCAACGTCGCGAGGATTAATCGAGAAGAACTCAGCCAAGGACAGGGCCACTGCGCCGTCCTCGCCGCATACATGTATTAGCCAAACGCTGCTGCACTTCCGGTCCAGACGCTCAATTTCGGACAAATTGTCGTTCAGATATGTGAATTGCCAAGGAGGGAGGCGCTTTGAGCTGTGTTTGATGTGAACACCTATGGCGTCATTAATTCTATAGGTGTTGACCCGTCCCATATCGTCGTAGGTCTCGATCTTCAGGGGTCGATTGGCCCCGACGATTAGCTCCCTAATTGCAGCTCCGTGATACCTCTCGAACTCTCCAATCATTTCAGGTTCTTTATGAACTGAACTGACCCATCGAATTTGTAAAAAAGGCGCGCCCGTCCAGCTTCATTGCGGAATATACGAAGGAAGTGAACCGTGTTGCCTGCCCTGTCAGATTCTCTAATAGTGAGGAAGCCCTGTCGTCTTTGTATGTCCGCCTTCTCCTGCTCGGTCATGCTGGGGAACATGCCGGCGCTCTGAAACACTTTCAGCCCGGTTTTTCCGCGCGAAATAGAATGCAGGATGAATTCGCGTAGGTAGCGAGGAAACGCCGAGTCTCCTAGCTTATCTGCAATCTGATTCACCATGTCGGACGCCGACAACCCAGACGCCGCAATTTGGTCTAACGCGGGCGAGAACTCGAAAATCGCAAAGCTCATTTCGCCACGGTCCAAATCGACCGTCGAGTTATCCACGCTCGCGCTTGCCACCGCTGCAATTCGCTGGTCGGCGATCCACACGGGCGATCCAAGTCCGCTATCGATGGATGCCAGTGCGAGGCGATGATAAACAAAGCACCTGTGCCAGTCCGCATATAGGGCGATCGGTATGGTCAGCTCGAAGTGGGCGAGATACGCACCCCTGCTCCCAAACATACGAGCACGCTGGATGTATGTGTCTTGCTGAAGTTTATTTTTCACGTCCCGAGTGAAGAACATACTGAGTAGATTGTTGAATGTAACCCCTCGAGAAACGATGTTTCCGCCAATTACAATCGTAAATAATGAAGACGGATTTGTTGCGCTTCCCCCAAAATTTTTGAACGAACCCTCACTATTCAAAACTATTATAGCCCTGCGGCTTATATTATTGTGGACATATCTAGTTATATCGTCGGCAGAAACATCAACATACGTTGATTTGGCTAGACCCCAAATTTCCTCAAGGTATTTTCCGAACTTAGAATTATTCCGGTCGGACAATACCGAGAATACGCGCCGGACCTGTTCCAGATCGGCCTTGTGGTCTATTTTCTTTCCGCTGGTGTGGACCAAAAGGGAGTAATTTTTCTCTTCTTTATTTGTCAAATTTAGATGAGCCACGTTGATCATGAACCTAAATAGGGCCGCCCGTTCATGGTGAAAGTCGTCGTTCTTTTCAGACATAAGGCAAAGCTTGAATTTCAGGCCTGAAACGCCGATTTCGTCTATATTCATTGGGAAAAAGTCATCCTGTCCGGTATACATTCGGTGCGCAGGAAATTTAACCCATAATTTTGAGTCATTATTGAATGTATTGTTGAGGTTTAGGCGAGCCGGGGTGGCCGTTACGCCTATGTAATGCCCGGACTCTCCTATAATTTTTCCAATAAGCTCGTTTATCGGCGTTTTGTCGTTCTTGTTTACCAAAGAATTTGGAGTTGCGTAGTCCGCCTCGTCGTCGATAACGACAACTCTTGGTATTTTTCCAATCTTATTGATTAGATCTCGTAGATTGTTACCATTTTTCTTGCAGAATACGATGAATGTTCCGGCCCTTACGTTTATCGCCGGATCGGTTATCTCTACGAAGTTCTGAGCTGATGGTGCAAGACCGGAGCTGTGGAAGCGGCCGAGATTTTGGCCCAAAAGATCTACGCTGTCGTTCAGCAAATGAACGATAAAACGATACCCTACGTCAACGAGCTTAGCGGTAAGGCAAATCATCATCTCGGTTTTGCCGCTTTGCGGCTCGCCATAGATGACAAATGAGGTCTGATTATAACTAGAAAGATTCTTAAGAGCGCCCTGTACAGCTAATTCAATACACTCAGTCGAATTCCCGAATTTGCGCAGCCGATGCAACTGACCTTGATACTGATTGTTGGGCTGATCACCTGACGTGAATCTTGATATGTCGAATGTATCGGACATATGGGTCCCCCTGTATAGTCAGGGTTGCCGGAATGCCCCGTTCGGTCAAGCTAGAATTGTGCAAATTGACACCCACCACTTAACCGACGTAGCCCCTCAGCCCTCCATATCCTCCAGCTCCACCCCCCGCGTCTCGTGCACCATGGCCTTGACGAAGAAGAACGAGATGGCCGCGAAGACTGCGTAGCCGAAGTAGGTCGGGGCTAGGCCGGGCGACAGGGCCAGGGTGGGGAAGCTGACGGAGACGGCGGCGTTGGCGGAGACACGGGGACGGGTACTCCTGTCCCCGAACCTCGAACCTAGTTGAACACCCCGTCATTTGTAGCTACATTGACGCCACAAATTCGGAGAACGATCATGGCTGCCGATACGGTTGTTCGCGCGCGGATTGATGCCGTGACCAAGGCGCGCGCTGCTGCTGCGCTTGGGGCCATGGGGCTGTCGATCTCTGATGCGATCCGCTTGCTGATGCTGCGGGTGGCAGACGAGCAAAGGCTTCCGTTCGAGGTTAAGGCCCCTAACGCCGACACCATCAGGGCCCTGAAGGAACTCGCCGACGGAAAGGGCAAGCGGCTGGCCGACGGCGCAGCCCTGTTCAAGGAATTGGGCCTTTAGTGCTGACGCCTGTCATTTCCGGGCGTTTCAAGAAGGACGTGAAACGCGCCCGGAAGCGGAACAAGGACATGGCCAAACTCGCCGCAGTGCTCGACCTGCTCCTCAATGAGCAGCCGCTGCCCGCCGCTTACAACGATCATCCATTGAAGGGCGATTGGAAGGGGTTCCGCGACCTGCACATCGAACCGGACTGGCTCGTGCTCTACCGCGTGGAAGGGGCCGAACTGCAACTGGCCCGAACTGGAACCCATTCCGACCTATTCGATGAATAGCCGAGTTCGGACGCAGCCCCTCAACCCTCCATATCCTCCAGCTCCACCCCGCGTGTCTCGTGCACCATCGCCTTCACAAAGAAGAACGAGATCGCCGCGAAGACTGCGTAGCCGAAGTAGGTCGGCGCTAGGCCGGGCGAGAGGGCCAGGGTGGGGAAGCTGACGGACACGGCGGCGTTGGCGATCCATTGGGCGAAGCCGGCCACGGCCAGGCCTGAGCCTCGGATCTGGTTGGGGAACATTTCGCCCAGCATGACCCACATCACCGGGCCCCATGAGAGGTTGAAGGCGATCACATAGAGATTGGCCGCCACCAGGGCGATCAGGCCGTTGTGGCCGGGCATGGTCACCGCCCCGCCCGCGCCGGTGACGGCGGTGGAGAAGGCGTAGGCCACGGCGGCGAGGGTCACGGCCATGCCGGCCGAGCCAAACAACAGCAGGGGCTTGCGGCCGATCTTATCCACCGTGCCGATGGTCACGATACAGGCGCCAATCGACAGAACGCCGGACAGGACATTGGTCATCAGGGCGTCGCGCTCGGAAAAGCCCACCGCCTCCCACAGGGCCGCGCCGTAGTAGAACACCACATTGATGCCCACGAACTGCTGAAAGATGGCCAGGCCAATGCCGGCCCAGACGATGGGGCGCACCTTGCCGGTGGCCTTGTCGATCAGGTCCGACAGTTTGGGCCGGTGGTGGTCGGCGGCCAGGCTGGCGCGGATTTCGGGAATCTTGCGCGCCGCTTCATCGGCGCCGAACAGGCGCGTCAGCACCTTGCGGCCCTCATCCTCGCGCTCGCGCATGATCAGAAAGCGCGGGGATTCGGGGATGATCAGCAGGGCCAGGAAATAAATGGCCGCCGGCCCGGCCTGCAGCCAGAACATCCAGCGCCAGGCGGGCAGGCCCAGCCACCAGGCGGCTGTGGAGCCGCCGGCATAATGGGCCAGCAGGAAGTTGGCCACGAAGGCGCCCGTCAGGCCCGTGATGATCATCACCTGCTGGATGCTGGACAGCCGTCCGCGAATATTGGCCGGGGTGACCTCGGAGATATAGACCGGCGAGGTGACCGAGGCCGCGCCCACGCCGAAGCCGCCGATGATGCGGGCGATGATAAACAGGGCCGAGGTCGGCGCTGCGCCCGCCAACACGGCGCTGATTAGGAACAGAACCGCCGCCAGCATCATCACGCCGCGCCGACCGATCTTGTCCGATAGGCGACCCGCGCCAAACGCGCCGATGGCCGAGCCCACCAGGATGGCGCCGACATTGACGCCTATGCCTAGGCGGCCCAGCGAGAAGGCCGCTTCCAGGCCCTTCTGGGTGCCGTTGATCACCCCGGAATCGTAGCCGAACATGAAGCCGCCGATGGTGGCGACCGCGACAATGGCGGTGATAAAGCCGAATTGGGCGGGCGCTATGCCGCCTTTGGCCGTGTTCGGCATGGTCCTCGCCTCGTGGTTTCTTCTATGGTGCGGCCACCATCGCGAGGCTCGGTGGGAAGTCAAGCGCTTGCCTGAATGGCCAGTTCTGCTAGCGCTTCTGGCAATTAGCGGATGGGAGAGGAACGGCTGGGCGTCATCGCTCGGCCCGGCAAGCCATGTACCTGGGCATCGACATCGGCACCTCGGGGGTCAAGGCTATCGTCCTGGACGAGGGCGGCGCGTTGCTGGGCCAGGGCACAGCGTCCCTGTCCGTCTCCCGGCCCCATGACCTGTGGTCCGAGCAGGACCCGGACGCCTGGTGGGCCGCGACCAACGCCGCGGTGCTCGCCATAGACCCGGCCCTGCGCGCGGCGGTGCGCGGCGTCGGTCTGGCGGGTCAGATGCACGGCGCGACCCTGCTGGGCGCCGATCATCGGCCCCTGCGTCCCGCGATCCTGTGGAATGACGGGCGCAGCTTCACCGAATGCGCCGAACTGCAAGCCGCTGTCCCCGATTTGCGGGCGATCACCGGCAATCTGGCCATGCCGGGGTTCACGGCCCCCAAGCTGCTGTGGGTGGCCAAGCATGAGCCGGCGGTGTTCGACCAGGTGCGGCTGGTCCTGCTGCCCAAGGACTATGTCCGGCTGCAGATGACCGGCCTGGCCATGTCCGACATGTCCGACAGCTCGGGAACCCTGTGGCTGGACGTGGGCGCGCGCCGTTGGAGCGAGGCCATGCTGGCCGCCTGCGGCCTGGGCCTGGAGCACATGCCCTTGCTGTGCGAGGGCCCCGCCGTCGCCGGGCGCCTGCGCCCTGAGGTCGCCCAGGCCTGGGGCATGGAGCAAGCCCCGGTTGCGGCCGGCGGCGGCGACAACGCAGCGGGCGCGGCGGGCGTAGGGGTCGTGGGCGAGGGCGACGGGGTGCTTTCATTGGGCACCTCGGGCGTGATC
This sequence comes from uncultured Caulobacteraceae bacterium, assembly GCA_964451265.1. Lineage (GTDB taxonomy): Bacteria > Pseudomonadota > Alphaproteobacteria > Caulobacterales > Caulobacteraceae > BOG-938. The sequence goes on from CAYVHP010000019.1 coordinate 7,752, forward strand.
TTCGCCGCGACGGGGGCGTTCCGCCCCAATCCGGGCCGGGCGGTGCACGCCTTCTGCCACTGTCTGCCGGGGGTCTGGCACCAGATGTCGGTGCACCTGTCCGCCGCCTCCTGCGTGGACTGGGTCGCGCGCCTGACCGGCGCCTCAGTGCCCGAGGCCTTTGCCCGGGCCGAGGCGAGCGGGGCGGGCTCTGGCCCGGAGCTGTTCGCCCCCTATCTGTCCGGGGAGCGCACGCCGCACAACGACCCGCACGTGCGCGGAGCCTTTCTCAGCCTGGACAATGAGACCGACGCCGGGCGCCTGACTCAGGCGGTGCTGGAAGGCGTCGCCTTCGCCCTGGCTGACGGCCTTCACGCCATGCGCGAGGCCGGCACGCGGCTGGAGCAGCTGTCGGTGATCGGCGGCGGGGCGCGGTCGGCCTATTGGGGCCGGATCATCGCCTCGGCCCTGGACCTGCCCCTGGCCTATCTGAAGGGCGGCGAGGTCGGCCCGGCCCTGGGCGCCGCCAAGCTGGCCATGGCGGCGGTGCTGGGCGGTGATCCCGCCCAGTACTGTATCGCGCCGCCTACCGACCGCGTGATCGCGCCCGAGGCCGCGCTTCAGGGCCGCCTAGCCGACAAATATCAACAGTTCCGCGCCGCCTACGGGCGGATCAGTCCCAAGGAAGTCCTATGAGCGCCGACTATTTCGCCGAGTTCGCCCCTGTCCGCTTCCAAGGCCCTGAGGCGAGCGATGAGCTGGCCTACCGCTATTACGACAAGGACCGCGTGGTCCTGGGCAAGCGGATGGAGGAGCATCTGCGCTTCGCCGTGTGCTTCTGGCACAGCTTCTGCTGGCCCGGCAGCGATGTGTTCGGCCAGGGGACCTTCAACCGGCCCTGGCACGGCGGTCCCAACGACAGCGCCGCAGCCGCCGCCAAGCGCGCCGCCGCGTTCGGCCTGTTTCGGGCGCTGGATACGCCCTTCTATACCTTCCACGACGTGGACGTGATGGCTGAGGCGCATGACGTGGCGAGCCATCGGCGTCTGTTCGCCGAAGCCGTGGACGATCTGGAGCGCCTCCAGTCCGCCGACGGGCGCAAACCCCTGTGGGGCACTGCCAATCTGTTCAGCCACCCCCGCTACGCCGCTGGCGCCGCGACCAATCCCGACCCGGAAGTGTTCGCCTGGGCGGCCTTGCAGGTGCGCGACGCCCTGGAGGCGACCCACCGGCTGGGCGGGGCCAACTATGTGCTGTGGGGCGGCCGCGAAGGCTATGACACCCTGCTGAACACCAACCTGCGCAAGGAGCTGGATAACTTCGGCCGGTTCCTGGCCATGGTGGTGGAGCACAAGCACAAGATCGGCTTTTCCGGGACCATCCTGATCGAGCCCAAGCCGCATGAGCCGACCAAGCATCAGTACGACTTCGACACCGCCACCGTTTACGGCTTTCTGAAGCGCTACGGCCTCGAGAACGAGGTGAAGGTCAACATCGAGGCCAACCACGCCACCTTGTCCGGCCACACCTTCGAGCACGAGATCGCCATGGCCGGCGCCTTCGACATCTTTGGCTCCATCGACGCCAACCGCGGCGACCCTCAAAACGGCTGGGACACCGACCAATTCCCCAACTCGGTCGAGGAACTGACCCTGGCCATGCTGGAGATTCTGCGGGCGGGCGGGTTTACGACGGGCGGCTTCAACTTCGACGCCAAGGTGCGCCGCCAAAGCCTGGACGCGATCGATCTGCTGCACGGCCATGTGGGCGCCATCGATGTGGTGGCCAAGGGTCTCCTGCGCGCCGCCGCGATCATCGAGGATGGGCGGCTGGATGGGTTTAAGGCGCAGCGTTACGCCGGATGGGACGGCGAGGTCGGACAGGCGGTCGCCGGACCGGGCGCTAGCTTGGCGGCGGCCGCAGACCTGGCCGTTTCGCGCAATTTCGCGCCGAAACCGCGTTCCGGCCGCCAGGAAATGCTGGAGAACTTGGTCAATCGCTTCTGATCGGCCAAGGTCACACTATGACCGACGCGCCGCTCGTCCGCCCCGCTGCCCCCGCCGATACGCCCGACATCTGGCGCTTCGTGCGGCTGCTGGCGCAATACGAGCATTTGGACCACAAGATGAAGGCCACCGAGGCCGATTTGGCCGACGCCCTGTTCGGCGCCAAGCCCAGGGTGTTCGCCGACATGGTCGAGCTGGAGGGGGCCGTGGTGGGCTTCAGCCTGTGCTTCTACAACTACTCCACCTTCGCCGGGCAGGCGGGGATCTATGTGGAGGACCTGTTCGTCTTGCCCCAGGCGCGCGGTCGCGGCGCGGGACGGGCTCTGCTGCGGCGGCTGGCGCAGCGGTGTCTGGAAGAGGGTTTGGGCAAGCTGGATTGGGCGGTGCTGGATTGGAACGCGCCATCCATTGCCTTTTATGAAAGCCTGGGCGCCGAGGCGCACGACGAATGGCGCCTGCGGCGGGTCAGCGGTGCGGCCCTGGCCCGGTTGGCGAGCGCGGCGCCATAGCCGAACTCGGCCTTTCCGCGTTAGGCTGAATGTCCCACGACGATTCAAGGCCCTGCATGTCCTCCGAGCGCGCACCCGTTTACATCCTGCCCCCGGCCGGCGCCTCGCCCACGGCGCGCAATGCGGTGATCCTGATCGCGGTCGTGGCCTCCGGCTGGGCGCTCTATGCGCTGCACGGCATTCTCACGCCCCTGGCCCTGGCGCTGTTCATGATGGTGATCATCGACGGGTTTTCCCGTGTGCTGCGCCAAAGACTGCCTCAGCTGTCCGGCGCCTTGGCTTTGGCCCTGGCCATTGGTCTGACGACAGCTGCGTTCCTGGGGTCAGCGGCGTTGGTCGCGGCCGACGCCGGGCAATTCGTCGGCCAGCTCGTGGCCAACTTGCCGCGCCTGAACAAGGTGCTGGCCGAGATCGGCCCTCAGCTGGGGCTACAGGCCGCGCCGACCATCGACGAGTTGCTGCGCCAGCTTGATCCGGCCCGCTACATCGGCACGGTGGCCCAGGCCCTTCAGGGCTTCGCTTCGGAATCCGCCCTGGTCATGATCTACCTGGGCTTCCTGTTCGCCTCGCGCGCCGGCGTGCAGCATAAGACCGAGCGCTTGTTCACCGACCCGCACGAGCGGGAAAGCGCGCGCCAGGCCTTCATGCACATTCGCAACGGCATCGAGCGCTACCTGTGGATTCAGACGGTTACGGGCCTGATGATCGCGGGCGGCTCGGGCGTGATGATCGCCCTGGTGGGCATGGACAGCCCCCTGTTCTGGGCCTTCCTGATTCTGGTGGCGAGCTATGTGCCGATCATCGGCGGTCTGGTCGCCTTGATCCTGCCCTGCATCGTCGCCTTGGTATCGTTCGACGCCCATTGGCACGCCATTGTCCTGCTGGTGGGGCTAAGCGTGATCAACTTCGCGGTGGGCAATGTGTTGCTTCCCCGGATGCAGGGGCGCAGCCTGAACCTGGAGCCGGTAGTGATCCTCCTGGCCCTGTCGTTCTGGGGCTTGGTGTGGGGTGTGCCGGGCATGTTTCTGTCCACGCCCCTCACCGTGACCATGATGGTGGTGTCCGAACAGTTCCCCGGCGCACGCTGGCTGGCCATCCTATTGTCGGGCGACGGGGAGCCCGAGGCGCCTATCGCCCTGGCGGGGCCTGACCCCAGTACGCAGGCGCCGCCGCCACAACGTAACGAAAAGGTGAAATCGGGGGCCTGAATTTCGCCGGCGGGCTTCCCATCTATGGAGCCAGGCCGGTTTTAGTCCCCTCTCCGGCCTACAGCGGCGGCCGCATCATTCCCCCTGATCGGTCGCCAGCGTCTTGGCCGAGTTTGCCCCCTCGGCAAGACAGCGCCGCCGGGCGGCTCGGCCGCCCGGCGGCGTTTCGCGTTTTGGGCCGGCGCCGGCGGATTTGTGAAGCCTTAGGCCAACCATTCGGCTGCATCGGCGTTTATGGCTTGGCCGTATTAGGAGCGCCGCATGGGGATTGAGCGCATGGCCGCCGCCTTTCTGGAAAAGGATGTCCTCGCGGAACTGGCGTACGCGCCCGAACCGGCGGAGCTTGATTTCGTCCAGCAGGCGCTGGAGGACTTCAGCCCCGGCGACCTGCCACACCTGACCCCGGCCGATTTCGCCGCCCTGTGCGCCGAGGTCTGGACCAGATGTGAAAAGGCTCCGAAGGGCTCGGCCAAGGGCTGGGACCCTCGCCTGCACCTGGGCGGCGCCAAGGGCGCAAACAGTCGATCTCTATCGCTGGACCTGTTGTCGATCATTCAGGAGGACACGCCCTTCCTGGTCGACTCGGTGATGGCCGAACTGGTCGAGCAGGGCCTGACCATTCGCGCCATGCTTCATCCCGTAATCGCCGGCCGCAGCGAGGGGGACCCCCGCCTCTCGGTCATCGTGGTGCTGTTCGAACCGGTGGACGAGCCACGCCGCCAAGCGGTGCTGGATGGACTGAAGGCGGTGCTGGCTGACGTGCGCGCGGCGGTGGATGACTTTGCGGCCATGCTGGGCCTTATGGGCCGCACCCAGGCCGAATTGGAGCAGACGGCGCCGGGTGGGGAGGACCGGGACGAAGCCCTGGCCCTGTTGCGCTGGCTGGCGGCCGACCGTTTCGTGTTCCTGGGCGCGCGGGTTTACGACTATCCGCTGACCCCGACACATCGCTACGCCCACCAAGAACCGCGCTTCGAGCGGAGCCTGAGCCTTGGGATCCTGCGCGATCCGACGCGCCGGGTGCTGCGGCGGGACAACGAGCCGTCGATGCGCTCCAGCCCGCCGAGGGCGGCGATTGAGGGGGGCGGGCCCCTGACGGCGGCCAAGTCGAACCAGATGTCCCGGGTCCATCGGCGAGCCTACATGGACTACATCGGGGTCAAACGGTACGGCTCCGATGGCCGGCCCTGCGGCGAGGTGCGGTTTTTGGGCCTGTTCACCGCCGAGGCCTACGACGAGCCGGCCCGGGCCGTGCCCCTGGTGCGGCTCAAGTTGGCCAATGTCCTGGCCCGGGCGGCCAAGACGGAGGGCAGCCACGACCGGCGGCGCCTGAACAATATTCTGGAAAGCTACCCGCGCGACGAACTGTTTCAGATCGACGAGGACGATCTGCTGACCATCGCCCTGGGCGTGGTTCATCTGTACGACCGACCCCGTCTGCGTCTGTTCGTCCGGCGCGACCCCTTTGACCGGTTCGTGGCGGTGTTGGTCTATATGCCGAAGGACCGCTTCAACGCCGCCCTAGCTGAGCGCGCCGGACAGATCCTCGCCGCCGCCTGGGGCGGGCGCGTGTCCGCCAGCTACCCCGCCTTTTCCGAGGCGCCCCTGGCGCGCACCCTGTACATCGTGGGCTTGACCCCGGGCGAGCACGCCGAGCCGGGCCTGGCCGTGCTGGAGGCCGAGCTGGCCGAGGCGGCGCGCACATGGCCTGATCGGTTTGACGAGGCCCTACGCCTGAGCGGCGGCCGTGACGTGGCCCATTTGCGCGCCCGCTATGGCCAGGCCTTCCCCGCCGGCTACCAGGATCAGTTCCCCGCCGCAGAGGCCCTGGCCGACCTGGACGTGATCGAAACGCTCAGCTCCGAACGGCCGGTCCGCGCCCGAGTCTATCGCACGACCAACGATGCCCCGGACGCCTTCCGCATCAAGCTTTACCGGCAGAATGAAGCGGTCTTGTTGTCAGACCTGTTGCCTGTTGTCGAAGCCATGGGACTCAAGGGCCTGGCCGAACATGGCTTTGAGGTCAAACCCGAGGACGCCGACCCTATCTGGGTGCATGAGCTGCTCCTGCGCCACGTCTCGGGCCAGGTTGTCGATCTGGGCGTTGTCGGCAGGCCGCTCGAAGACGCCGTGATCGCGGTGTGGGACGGCCGAACCGAAAACGACGGCTTTAACCGGCTTGTGGTGGAGCTGGGAGCCTCTTGGCGCGAGGCGGCCTTGATCCGCACCCTGGCCCGCTACCGTCAGCAGACGGGACTGGACCCGAGCCGCACGGTGCAGGAGGCGGCGCTAGCCGAATACCCGCAGATCGCGCGCCTGATTTTGGAGCTGTTTCGCATCCGCTTCGACCCGGCCTTCGACGCACCCCTAGCCGAGCGCCAGGCCCAGGCGGAGCGGGTTTTCGCGGGCATATTGGACGCGCTTCAGGCAGTGATCAGCCTGGATTCGGACCGGGCCTTGCGGCGTCTGGCGCTGCTGGCCCAGGCCTGCGTGCGAACCAACTACTATCAGCGCGGCCCCGGCGGGGAGCCGAAAGCCTATATCAGCGTGAAGATTCAGAGCCGCTCCCTGGCTGATCTGCCGGCGCCCAAGCCCTATTTCGAAATCTTCGTCTGGTCGCCTCAGGTGGAAGGGGTTCACCTGCGCTTCGGACCCATCGCGCGCGGGGGTCTGCGATGGAGCGACCGGCGCGACGACTTCCGCAGCGAGGTGCTGAGCCTGGCCAAGGCCCAGCAGGTCAAGAACGCGGTGATCGTTCCCGTGGGGGCCAAGGGCGGCTTTTACCCCAAGCGCCTGCCGCGCGCGGGCACGCCCGACGAGGTGCAGCAGGAAGGGATCGCCGCCTACCGCACCTTCCTGCGCGGCCTGCTCGATCTGACCGACAACCTCGACGCCGAGGGCAAGGTCATCGCGCCTCAAGACGTCGTTCGTCACGACGGAGATGATCCCTATCTGGTGGTGGCGGCCGACAAGGGCACCGCGAGCTTTTCCGACATCGCCAACGCCATGGCGGGCGAATACGGATTCTGGCTTGGCGACGCCTTCGCCTCGGGCGGATCGGCCGGTTACGACCACAAGGCCATGGGCATAACCGCTCGCGGCGCCTGGGAGGCGATCAAGCGGCACTTCCGCGAGCTGGGCAAGGACATCCAGACCGAGCCGTTCACGGTCGCGGGCGTGGGCGACATGTCGGGCGACGTGTTCGGCAACGGCATGCTGCTTTCGGACCAAATCCGCCTGCTGGCCGCCTTCGATCACCGTCACATCTTCCTCGACCCCGATCCGGACCCGAAAACCTCGTGGGCTGAGCGCAAGCGGTTGTTCGATCTGCCCCGCTCGTCCTGGGGGTCTTATGATCCGGCGCTGATCTCCAAGGGCGGCGGGGTGTTCGCCCGCTCGGCCAAGTCCGTAACGGTTTCGCCGCAGGTCGCGGCCATGCTGGACATCGAGGCCGAGCCCCTCACGCCCGCCGATTTGATCAAGGCGATCCTCAAGGCCAAGGTCGAGCTGCTCTATCTCGGCGGCATCGGGACCTATGTGAAGGCGCCCCACCAGAGCCAGCTGGACGTGGGCGACAAGGCCAATGACGCGGTCCGGATCGACGCCACCGACCTGCGTTGCCAGGTCGTGGGCGAAGGGGCCAATCTCGGCGTGACCCAGGCCGGGCGCATCGCCTTCGCCCGGGCCGGGGGGCGGATCGATACGGACGCCATCGACAATTCCGCCGGGGTGGACACCTCAGACCACGAGGTGAACATCAAGATTCTTGCCGCCGCCGCCGAACGGTCCGGCGCCTTGAAGCCCGGCGCTCGCGACGCCCTTCTCCAATCCCTGACGCCGGAGGTGGCCGCCCACGTCCTGGCCCACAACCATGATCAGACCTTGGCGCTCAGCCTGATGGAGCGGTCCGCAGCACAGGACTTGGACGCCCACGCCCGCTTCATGGCCGAGCTGGTCGCGGCCGGTCGACTGGACCGTGCGGTGGAGGGCCTGCCGGGTCCGCTGGCCCTGGCCGAGCTGGCCAAGGCGGGCAAGGGTCTGACCCGGCCGGAACTGGCCGTGCTGCTGGCCTACGGCAAGCTGGAGCTGTCGGCGGACATTCTGGCCAGCCCCGCCCCGGATGACGCCTTCTTCACGGGCGCCGTAGATCGCTATTTCCCGGCCCCGCTTCGGCGTTTCCACGATGAGATGCAGGGCCATCGGCTGAGGCGCGAAATCATCGCCACCGGCCTGGCCAACGCCATTGTCGACACCTGTGGGCCGACCTTCGCCTCGCGCGTCCGCGCCGCGAGCGGCTGTGACACTCAGGGGCTGGTGACGGCTTTCGAGGCGGCTTGGCGGGTGTTCCGCCTGGATGAGCTATGGGCCCAGATCACGGCGCTGGACGTCGATCCGGCCGCGGCCGGCGGTCAACTGGCGCTCTACGAGGAAGCGTTCAACGCTTTGCGGGGACAAACCTATTGGCTGGCGCGCCATATGGCGAAAGACCCTGTCGGGGTGCAGGTCCTGATCGACGCCTATCAAACCGCCGCCGACGCCCTGCGCCGGGAGGGCCTGTCGGTCTTGTCGCCGCTTGAGCGTTCTGCAGCCCAGGCGGGCGTCGATCAGTCCATCGCTGCTGGAGCCCCGCCAGATTTGGCCGCCCGCGTCGCCCTCTTGCGGCCCCTGCTGGCCCTCTCGGACGTAGCGGACCTGGCCCAGGGCGCCGGTTGGGCAGTGTTGCCTGCCGCGCGGCTCTATCACCAAGCAGGCGCAGCCTTCGCTTTTGACCGCCTGCGCGCGGCCGCCGCCGGGTTTTTGGCGGGCGACCTCTATCAGCGCCAGGCCGCGCGTCAGATTATCGAGGACCTCCTGCGCGACCAGGCCCTGCTGACCCGCGCCATTATGGCCCTCGCCAAGAGCGACCAGGGTTTGGACACCGCCGAGGCCGCCCAGGGCGCGGTAAACGCCTGGATCGCCCAGGCCGGCGGGCCTGCGCTGAGCGCCCGCGGCTTGGTGGATGAGATGCAGGCCTCAGGCGAGGGCTGGACCTTCCCCAAACTCACCATCGCCAACAGCGCCCTTCGCGAACTGGCGGCTAGTGCCTAAACACCCGCACGCCGGTGAAGGCCATGGTCAGGCCGTGATCGTCGGCGGCGGCGATGACCTTGTCGTCGCCGATGGAACCGCCCGGCTGGATCACCGCCGTGGCGCCGGCTTCCGCCGCTTGGATCAGGCCGTCCGGGAAGGGGAAGAAGGCTTCAGACGCACAGGCCGAGCCCTTGGCGAGCGAGTCCGGCAAACCGGCCGTCTGGGCCGCCTCGGCCGCACGCAGGGCGGCGATGCGGGCGGAATCGCGGCGGTTCATTTGGCCCGCGCCGATACCGGCGGTCTGGCCATCCTTGGCGAAGACGATGGCGTTGGATTTCACATGCTTGGCGATGGTGAAGGCGAACAGCATGTCGGCGACTTCGCGCTGGGTCGGTTGGCGCTTGGTGACGATCTTCAGATCGGCGGCCGCGATGCGCGAGGCGTCGCGCGACTGCACCAGAAAGCCCCCCGCGACCGAACGGAACACCTCGCCGGGCGCCAACGGGTCGGGCAGGGCGCCGGACAGCAAAAGGCGCAGGTTCTTCTTTGCGGCGAACACGGCGATGGCGTCCTCATCAGCCTCCGGCGCGATCACCACCTCGGTGAAGATCTTGACCATTTCTTCGGCCGCCGCTCGGTCCAGCCGCCGGTTGACCGCGACTATGCCGCCGAAAGCCGAGACCGGGTCGCATTGCAGGGCCCGCTCATAGGCCGACTTCAGGTCTGAGCCGAGCGCCACGCCGCAGGGATTGGCATGCTTGATGATGGCCACCGCCGCCGTGGCCGATGGATCAAATTCGGCCACCAGCTCCAGCGCCGCGTCGGTGTCGGCGATGTTGTTGTAGCTCAGGTCCTTGCCCTGAAGCTGACGGGCGGTGGCGACGCCGGGCCGTCGCGGCTCGGGAAACTGGTAGAAGCCCGCCTGCTGGTGCGGGTTCTCGCCATAGCGCATGGCCTGGCGCAATTGCCCGCTCAAGGTCAGCCGGGCGTGGGGGAAAGGGTCCTCGTCGCCGATCTGCTTCGAGAACCAGCCGGCGATGGCCGCGTCATAGGCGGCGGTTCGGGCGAAAGCGCGGGCCGCCAGGGTCTTTCGCAGCGCCAGGGGCGTGGAGCCGCCATGGACCTGCATGGCTTCGACCGCTTGAGCCATGTCCTTGGGGTCGGTGCAGACCACCACATAGCCATGGTTCTTGGAGGCCGAACGGATCATGGCCGGGCCGCCGATGTCGATATTTTCGATGCATTCGTCAAAGCCGGCGCCGCGCGCGACGGTCGCCTCGAACGGATAGAGGTTCACATAGAGCAGATCGATGGCCCCGATCCCGTGATCGGCCATGGCCTTGGCGTGGTCGGGCGCGTCGCGCACGCCCAACAGGCCGCCGTGCACGGTGGGGTGCAGGGTCTTGACCCGCCCGTCCATCATCTCAGGAAAGCCTGTCAGCTCGGCCACGTCCTTGACCGGCAGCCCCGCTGCCGCGATGGCGCTCTTGGTCCCGCCGGTGGAGACCAGCTCCACGCCCAGGTCGGCCAGGGCCTTGGCCGTCTCGATCAGGCCGGTCTTATCGGACACCGACAGCAAGGCTCGGCGCACGGGATGAAAGTCGGGGGCTTTGGGGTAATCGGGCGCTGCGGGCACGGCGAGTCTCCGGAAATTGAGATGTCGTGCCCAGGCGCGCGGCGATGCATCCCGTGCTCCCCGGTGGTCGCCCACCTTTGAATCGCCAGTCACACGGGACGGGCGGACCATAGGCGCGAGCCGCCCAGTGTCAACGGGACGGCGCCAGGATAAGAGAAAGAGCGCCTTGATCGGCCTCTCCTCCCCTATGTAGCGAAGCGAAATGGGGGAGGGGGACCGCCTGAAAGGCGGTGGTGGGGGCCGTTCTGGTGCCAAGACGCCCCTTCCACCACACTGCGTGTGGTCCCCCTTCCCCGCTGCGCAGGGAAGGAGATACCGCCGCGCGGTGTCAACGGGACGCGCTTGCCTCGGCGGGGGATTTTGCCGATGGTGCGCTCAGGCCCGCCGACCTGAGCGGCGGCGCAAAGTTCATAGGGGGAAACGCGATGTCCAACGGCATGCGTGCGGGTTTGGCGGCGAGCGTGGTGCTCGGCGTGATGTTGATGGCGGGCTCAGCCCTGTCCCAGGCCCCGCGCACCGGGGCGGCCCAGGTTCAGTCGGGCCACGATCTCTACAACGCCCGCTGCGCCTCCTGCCACGCCGTCGATTTGGGCGGCCATGAGGGTCCGGCCCTGACCGGCCCCAACTTCCTCACGGCCTGGGGCTCCCGGCGGCCCGCGGACCTGGCGGAGATGATTAAGACCTCCATGCCGCCGGACCGCAAGAACCTGACGGACAATGAGACCAGCGACCTGATCGCCTTCATTCTGTCGGCCAACGGCGTTCCGCCCGCCGCAGACGAGCGTGAGCCCGGTCGGGGGCCGACTTTGGAAAACGTCATGCGTCAGGCGGGCGGTGGCGGCCGGGTCTTGCCGGCTAAGTTGACGCCCGCCCACCCGGTCCTGACCGTCAAGGGCGTGGTCCCCAACTACGCCCCGGTAACAGACGCCCTGCTGGCCGCCCCGTCCCCCAACGATTGGCTAATGGTGCGCGGCAATTACCAGGCCTGGAGCCACACACCGCTCAAGACCGTCGACAAGACCAATGTGAAGCATCTGCGGCTGGTCTGGTCATGGGCCATGAACGAAGGCGGCTACAATGAGCCCACCGCCGTGGTGCATGACGGGGTGCTGTTCCTGGGCAATACCGGCAACATCATTCAGGCCCTGGACGCGGCCAGCGGCCAGCTGATCTGGGAAGATCGCCTGGGCACCACCATTCCCGCCGGCCCCGGCGGCGTGCGCAACCTCGCCCTCTATGGCGACAAGGTGTACGCGGCCACCACCGACGCACGCGAAGTGGCGATGGACGCCAAGACCGGCAAGGTGGTGTGGGACGTGCCCCTGGGCGATGCGACCAAGGGCTATTCCAACAGCTCCGGTCCCATTGTGGCTAATGGCGTGGTCCTGCAGGGCCTGGGCGGGTGCGACCGCTACAAGGCCACCACCTGCTATATTTCAGGCCTGGACGCCCAGACGGGCAAGACCCTGTGGCGCTTCAACACCATAGCCCGAAAAGGCGAGCCCGGCGGCGACACCTGGGGCGACCTGCCGGACCTGGAGCGCGCCGGCGGCGACACCTGGATCACCGGCAGCTACGACCCCTCGCTAGGCCTGACCTATTGGGGCATCGCCCAGGCCAAGCCGTGGATGCGCGCCAGTCGGGGCACCGACGGCGACGCGCTCTACACCTCCTCAACCGTGGCCCTGAACGTCAAGGACGGCTCCCTCAACTGGTACTTCCAGCATGTGCCGGGCGAGAGCTTCGATCTGGACGAGGTGTTCGAGCGGGTGCTGATCGACGTGGACGGCCGCCAGACAGTGTTTTCGGCCGGCAAGAACGGCCTGCTGTGGAAGCTGGACCGCAAGAGCGGCCAGTTCCTGGGCGTCACCGAGACGGTCTTCACCAATGTGTTCGACAAGATCGATTACAAAACGGGCAAGGTTCACTACCGCCCCGATCTGCTCGACGACAAGATCGGCCAATGGGTGCAGCAGTGCCCCTCATCGGAAGGCGGGCACAACTGGCACGCCATGAGCTACAGCCCTCAGGCGCATGAGGTGATCATCCCCCTGGCCCAGAGCTGCCAGCAAATGAACGCCAAGGCCGTGGTGCGCGCCGAGGGCTCCGGCGGATCGGCCGCCACCCGCAACTTCCAGTTCATGCCGGGCACCGACGAGAAGGTCGGCAAGCTGGCCGCCTTCGATGTGTCCACCCTCAAGCAGAAGTGGGCCATCACCCAGCGCGCGCCCTTCCTGACCGGCGTTTTGACCACCGAAACGGGCCTGGCCTTCGTCGGCGACATGAACCGGGTGTTCCGCGCCGTGGACGTGGACAACGGCCAGGAGCTTTGGCGCACCATCCTGCCCACCTCGGTGCAGGGCCTGCCCCTGTCGTTCAGCGCGGGCGGCAAGCAGTACATCGCCGTCACCACCGGCCTTGGCGGCGGCAGCCCCCGCGCGGTCCCCGGCGAGTTGATCCACGACATCAACTACCCGGACCACGGCAATGCGCTTTATGTGTTCGCGGTGGAGTAGAGTGGGATAACGTGCTCCCCCGTTTACGGGGGAGCTGGCGCGAAGCGCCTGAGGGGGCGTAGTTCAAGCGCAACGCCTGCCGCACGCCCCCTCCACCACTTCGTGGTCCCCCTCCCCCGCTACGCGGTGGAGGACGTGAAGTAGCGCATGTGTTTGCTGGAATTATTCTGAGAAGCACGGAGCAGACGACATGACCGGATCACGGCTCCTGAAAGCACTGCATGTCGTCGGTTACTTAACGACGGTCGTCGTGATCGCTGAAATCGTGGAGCTTGGCTATTTGTCCTGGTCCTCATGGCACCGCTCGGAGGCGGTGAGCGCCATATTTCGGGAACACACTCGCACTCATGATCGACCCCTTGTCGTTGGTGATATGGGCGCGGGCGACGCCTTCGGGCCCGTGCGCCCGCCGCCGGGCGTGTCCGGCGACGTCCTGGGCTTCGTGTCCATGCCATCATTCAGCCTGTGGCACGCGGCCAGTCTCCGCCTGCCCCCGGGCTCTGACGTCGCTCAGGGCGAGATCGTCTTTGTTCGGTATAACGGGCAGACGGATCAGCCGACTTTTTCAGCGGTGCAGGCCTTCACCCTGCCAAAGGCTGCATATCTCGCGGCCGCCCAGCAGATCGACAGACTGACGGACGGTTGGCCCGGCAACGGGGACAACGGTTGTTTCGACGGCGTACCGGTGGCGTTCGAGCGGATCAGGACGGCGCACGTCACCTCAGGGGTGGGCAACGCGAGTTGCGATCCACACTATGCGGCCGTTGCAAGAGTCGTTGAGCCCCTGCTCACACGCTATGCCCCCAAGCCGCCACCCGAAGACAAAAAGGCGGCTACGTCAGACTCCGCGCCAAAGTAAGGGCGCTGCCTGACAGCGCCTCACCCGTCATACCGCGTCATCACCAAACACCCATTGGTCCCGCCGAAGCCAAAGCTGTTGGACATGACGGTGTCCAGGCGCTTTTCGATCCGTTCGCGAACGATGGGCATGCCTTCGAAGGCGGGGTCCAGTTCGTCGATGTGGGCGCTTTCGACCACGAACCCGTTGTTCAGCATCAGCACCGAATAGATCGCTTCCTGTGCGCCCGCCGCGCCCAGCGAATGGCCGGTCAGGGCCTTGGTCGAGGAGATCAGGGGCATGTGGTCGCCGAACACCGCGCGGACCGCCTCCATCTCCTTGGCGTCGCCCACCGGCGTGCCGGTGCCGTGCGGGTTGAGATAGTCGATGGGGCGCTTCAAGTCCTGCATGGCCAGGCGCATGCAGCGAGCCGCCCCCTCGCCGGAGGGCGAAACCATGTCGAAGCCGTCGGAATTGGCGGCATAGCCTGAGATTTCGCCGTAGATCTTGGCCCCGCGGGCCTTGGCGTGCTCCAGCTCCTCCAGCACGACGATGCCGGCCCCGCCGGCGATGACAAAGCCGTCGCGGTTCTTGTCGTAGGGGCGAGAGGCGCGCGCCGGGGTGTCGTTATAGTCGCTGGTCATGGCGCCCATGGCGTCGAACAGCACCGACAAGGTCCAGTCCAGCTCCTCGCAGCCCCCCGCGAAGACAATGTCCTGCTTGCCCATCTGAATCTGTTCGGCGCCGGCCCCGATGCAATGGGTCGAGGTCGCGCAGGCCGAGGAGATCGAATAGTTGATCCCCCTGATTTTGAACCAGGTGGCGAGCGCCGCCGAGGGGCCTGAACACATGGCCTTGGGCACGGCGAAGGGGCCAACGCGCTTAGGCCCCTTTTCCTTGGTGATTTCAGCGGCGGCGACGATGGAGCGAGTCGAGGGTCCGCCCTCGCCCACGATGATGCCGGTGCGCTCGTTGGACACGTCTTCGGGCGTCAGGCCGGAGTCGGCTATGGCCTGATCCATGCAGATGTGGGCATAGGCCGTGCCGGCGGCCAGGAACCGGGCGGCCCGGCGGTCGACCATGGCCTCCCAATCGATGTTGGGCGCGGCATGCACATGGCAGCGGAAGCCCAGGGCGGCGTATTCGGGCGCGGCGACCACGCCCGAACGGGCCTCGCGCAAGGCGGCGAGCACCTCATTGGCGTTGTTGCCGATTGAAGAAACGACACCGATACCGGTAATGGCGACGCGGCGCATGTCGGCTACCTCCAGCCTCAGGCCAGGTCCTTGGCGTCGAACAGGCCGACGCGCAGATCCTTGGCTTCGTAGATAGGCCTGCCGTCGACCTCAACAATCCCGTCGGCCACGCCCATCACGAGCTTGCGGATAATCACACGCTTCATATCAATGCGGTAGGTGACAAGTTTAGCCCCTGGATTGACCTGGCCGGTGAACTTCACCTCGCCCACGCCCAGCGCCCGGCCCTTGCCCGGCCCGCCCGACCAGCCCAGGAAAAAGCCAACGATCTGCCACATGGCGTCCAGGCCCAGGCAGCCGGGCATGACCGGATCGCCGATAAAATGGCATTGGAAGAACCAAAGGTCAGGATTGATATCCAATTCCGCGACGATCTTGCCCTTGCCGAACGCCCCGCCCTCGGCCGTGATCTCATTGATCCGGTCCATCATCAGCATGGGCGGCGCGGGCAACTGCGCATTGGTCGGGCCGAACAGCTCCCCGCGCGAGCAGGCGAGCAATTCCTCGTGGCTGAAGCTGTGTTTCTGGGCCAAGACGACGACCATAACGGAGTGATTGGGTCGCCCTTGCGGGCGTCGGGCGCCCTGGGTAGCAGGTCAGGCCTCGCGCCTCAACGGCATTGAGCCGCCGGCGCAGTTCCCCAAACTTCGTTTTGCGGCGCCCATCCGGACCTGGGGCCCGCCTTGAGCTTGCACCAGCCCTTGTCGCAGCGGTCCAGGTCGGCCAGGGCGCGGCTTTGCAAATAGGCGTTCACCTGGGCCTCGGGCTTGGCCCGTTCGCGCAGGGCCAGAGGCTCGGCCGCCAGGCGCATCACAGTTCGGCGCCCATCGGTCGTGCGCTTGTGCACCCAGGCCAGCCCCCCTTCCGGATCGCAGATGCGCCGCCATTCTTCGGTCTCGGCCACCACCTGCACCGGCAGGCCCCGGGCGCGATAGACCCACAGCAGGCGTGAATCGTCGCCCGGTCCCGCTCGCGCATTGACCTCGGCGAACTTCAGCGAAACGTAGCGGGGGACTGGCAGGCCCGAGGGGGTTGTCTTGTCAGAGGGCGCGAGGCCCGTCAGCAGGCCCGCAACGATAATCAGCGTGAAGCACTCGGCAAACTGGCTCGTCGCGCGCTTCGCCTGGCTCATGTGCATGATCGCCCTACCGAATCTTGCGTCATTGTGGCCTCGCCGACGGCAAATCTGAAGCGCTTAGTGCGCGGCCCAGTTGACGCCCGCAAACACCAAAAAGAAAAGTCATCCTCGGGTCGGCCTTTGGCCGAGCCCAGGGGCAATTTCCGAGGATGACGTTTGAGCGCGAACCTGTTGAACTTGGGCGATGCATCCGCCCCCGCCCGCTCTCAGCGATAAGCCCCTCGCGCCCGGCCTCTATGTGGTCTCCACGCCGATCGGCAATCTGCGCGATATAACTCTGCGGGCCCTGGATGTGCTGGCGGCCTGCGATCTGGTTCTGGCCGAAGACACCCGCGTCACCGCCAAGCTGCTGGCGGCCTACAGCCTGTCCAAGAAGGTGGAGCGCTACGACGAGCATGCCGCCGAGCGGGCGCGTCCCAAGATTCTGGCTGCTCTGGCCGCCGGGGGCCGCATAGCCCTGGTGTCGGACGCGGGCACGCCGCTGATTTCGGACCCGGGCTATCGACTGGTGCGCGAAGTGTTGCAGGCGGGGGCGGCGGTGTTCCCGATCCCCGGCGCTTCGGCCGCCTTGGCGGCATTGGCTGCGGGCGGACTGCCGACCGACCGCTTTCTATTCGCCGGCTTTCCCCCGCCCAAGTCCGCAGGCCGCCGCACCGCCTTCGCCGCCCTGGCGCCGATTCGCGCCACCCTGGTGTTCTATGAGGGCGGCTCACGTCTGGCCGCCAGCTTGGCGGACATGGCGGCGGTGTTTGGACCACGCCAGGGCGCGGTGGGGCGCGAGCTGACCAAGCTGCACGAAACCTTCGTGCGCGGCGACCTTGCCGCGCTCGCGGTCGATCCGCGGCTGCAAACGCCCAAAGGCGAGATGGTGGTGCTGGTGGGGCCGGGAGAGACGCCGGAGGCCAGCGAGCAGGACGCCGACACGGCCTTGGCCGAGGCTCTGACCCGCCTGGGTCCCGCCGACGCGGCGTCCGAGGTGGCCAAGGCCCTGGGCCTCAATCGGCGCGAACTCTATCGCAAGGCCATAGACTGGAAGGCTCCGCGATGAGGCGCCGAAGCGCGCAACCCTCGGCGGTCCGCCGCACGCGCGGCCTCAGCGCCCGCCGGTCCGGTCGCCGGGCCGAATGGCTGGCCGCCCTGTGGCTCATGGCTAAGGGCTACCGCATCTTGGGCTGGCGTTTGGACACCCCGTTCGGCGAGATCGACCTTCTGGCTCAACGCGGCGCGGTGCTGGCTGTGGTCGAGGTCAAGCGCCGCCGCACCTTGGATGAGGCCCTGTTGGCGGTGGGCGCCGTCCAACGCGAACGGCTGGCGCGCGCTGGCGCCAACTTGGCCGCCAGGCGGTCTAAGGCGCAAACCCTGGCTGTGCGCCTAGACCTGATCGCCCTCGCCCCCGGCCGCTGGCCCCGCCATATTCCGTCGGCCTGGAGCCAGACCTGAAAGATGACGCGCGATGAGGCCGAACAAGCCCTCAGAGCGGCGGCCGTGACGCCGGGCCCCTTTCCTCTGTTTGAAGCGGCCCTGGCCTGCGCCGTCCACGACAATCCGGCCAGAGACATTAAGCCCGTTCGGTTGCTCGCCGAACGGATCGCCGAACGACTGACCGCCCGCCTGCGCACCGAGTCCGTGGAGGAGGCCATTGCCGAAACCTTATCCGGCGACTTCCAGTTCAACGGCGATGTGACGAGCCAGGACCGTCCGGACAACTGCGACGTGATCGCCACGGCCCAGCGACGCAAAGGGCTGTCGGCCACGCTGGGGGTCTTCTATCTGGACGCGGCGCGCCGATGCGGTTTGCCGTTAGAGGGCGTGGACTTCCCCGGGCACTTCCTGTTGCGTATCGAAAGCCGGCACGGCCCTTTGGCGCTGGACCCATTCAGCGAAGGGCGGGTCGTTCTGCCCTCCGAGTTATCCCGCCGGGCCATACGCGCAGGCCTTACCCCCGGGGTGACCGAGCGGTTGGAGCAGCTGATGGCCCCGATCGATGATCGGGCGGTGCTTATACGGCTACAGAACATCATCTTCGCCCGCGCCCAACGCGCCGGTGATTTCCCTCTGGCCGAACGGTCCGCCTTGCGGCGGGCCCTGCTGGATCCGAGCGATCATCGCGCCTGGATCGATGTGGCCGCCGCGCGCGAAGGTCAAGGCGCACTGGCCGGGGCGCTGGAGGCCTTGGGCCGCGCCCAACAGCTGGACGGCGGGGCCACGGTCGCGGCCATGGCGGCGCGGGAGCGGGTGAGGTTGAGGCTCAACTAGAATTTGGCAGGGCGCGTCCGAGTCCCTAGATGAGGGCGGCGCGTGCTAACGCTCGCCCGGTCCCGCATCGAAGGTTTCAGCCTATGGCCTTGAAGGTCGCCGTCCAGATGGATCCCGTCGAAGGGATCAACATCCACACCGATACGACCTTCCTGATGATGGAGACCGCGCAGGCGCGCGGCCACACTCTGTGGGTCTATCGTCCCGAGCGTCTGGCCCTGGAAGAGGGCAAGGTGACGGCCCGCGGCCGTCCCCTGACCCTGCGGCGGGAGCTGGGCAATCATTTCACGGCGGGCGAGACCGAGACGCGCGACCTGGCCGAATTCGACGTGGTGCTCATGCGCCAGGATCCGCCGTTCGACATGGCCTACATCACCGCTACCCACTTCCTGGAGCGAATCCACCCTCAGACCCTGGTGGTGAACAACCCCGCCGAGGTGAGAAACGCGCCCGAGAAACTGTTCGTCACCGGCTTTGAAGGCGTGCAGCCGCCGACCCTGATCACGTCGGACATTGAGGCCATCGCCGATTTCCGCGCCCGGCACGGCGACATGGTGCTCAAGCCCCTCTACGGCGGCGGCGGGTCGGGCGTGGCGCGGTTGAAGGCCGACGACCCCAATTTGGACGCTCTGTTAGAGCTTCACGCCATGATCGGCCGCGAGCCGGTCATTGCGCAGAAGTTCCTGCCCGCCGTGGCCCAAGGCGACAAGCGCATCCTGCTGGTGGATGGAGAGGCCGTCGGGGCGATCAACCGCGTCCCGGCCGACGGACAAGTGCGTTCCAACCTGCGGGTGGGCGGCCGCGCCGAGCCGGTGGAGCTGACCGCGCGGGACCAGGAGCTGTGCGCCATCATCGGTCCGGAATTGAAACGGCGCGGGCTGTTATTCGTGGGCATAGACGTGATCGGCGACTATCTGACCGAGATCAATGTCACCTCGCCCACCGGGGCCCAGCAGCTGAAGCGCTTCGCCGGCATCGACGCTACGGCCCATCTTTGGGACCGGATCGAGCAAATCCGCGCGGGGGGCTGAGCCCGACTTCGGACCGCCTGTCAGGCGCCCTCCAATAGCCCGGCGCTGAACGAGAACTGTTCAGCGCGCCCGGAACCGTCCTCATCGCTCGGCCGGCTATTGTGGCCCCTTGCGGCCGCCGGTATTCGACTGTGCTGCTACAGCTCCGATGGAGCCGGAGCACAGCCGTTTCACAGCGCTTGGCCGGCGCCGCTCGCGACTGGACGATCTGGAAACGATGCCGATCAGCGAAGCCACTAAGCCGCCCCCGGCTCCGCGCCCCGACATCAGAACCCTTCTCGTCCACTATTGGATCGTCAACCGCCGCGGGGGCGAGGCGGTGCTAGAGGCCATCGGCCGGCTATTCCCTCAGGCGGATCTGCTGGCCAATGTTGTCAAACCGGATCGCCTCTACGGCAGCCTGACGGCGATGAAGCTCCAGACCACCTTCGTCAATGGGCTGCCCGCCGCGCAGAAAATCTATCCCCTTTATATGCCCTTGATGCCCATCGCCCTGGAGGCGATCGACACCAATCCTTATGAGCTGATCATTTCCAGCGAGGCTGGGCCGGCCAAATGGGTGCTGCCGCGACCGGACGCCAAGCATATATGCTATTGCCACTCGCCGATGCGCTATGTCTGGGACCAAAGGGCCGGCTATCTGCGCAAGCTGCCGGCTGTTCTGCGGCCCCTGGGCCAGTTGGCGGGGCAAAGACTTCGCCAAGCCGATCTGATCTCAACCTTCCGCGTCACCGACTTCGTCGCCAACTCCACCTTCGTGCAAAGCCGCATCAAGCAATATTATCGGCGCGACGCCGAGGTTATCCATCCGCCCATCGACGTGGAGGCGTTCACGGCGGCGGAGCCGGAGGACTTCTATCTGTGCGCGGGACAGGTGGTCTCCTACAAGCGGCTCGAGCTGGCGGTGGAGGCATGCAATCGATTGGGGCGGCGGCTGGTCATCGCGGGCGGGGGCGATATCAGCCGGCTGCGCCAGATCGCAGGGCCAAAGATTTCGTTTCTAGGCCCGGTGGAGACGCCGGTGCTGCACGACCTCATGCGCCGCTGCCGCGCCCTTTTGTTCCCCGGGCTGGAGGATTTCGGCATAATCCCGGTTGAGGTTATGGCCTCCGGCCGGCCGGTCATTGCCTATGGCCGAGGCGGCGCCGTCGATTCCGTCGAACCGGGCGTTTCCGGAATTCTATTCGACCGGCAGGATGTCGACGGCATGGTCGCCGGCATTCATGCTTTTGAGGCCGAGGAAAAGGCGTTCACCGCAGAGGGGTGCCGGGGCTCGGCAAAGCGGTTCAGCCGAGCGAACTTCGAAGCCCGATTCAGCGCCCTGGTTGACCGGGTGATGGCGTAGGGCGCGGCGCATAGACGCGCACGTAATCCACGAGAAACAAGGAGGGATTCGGCGTCTTATCGATCGGCCACCCCGACCCCAGCGCCAAGTTAACGAGGATGCCCAAAGGCGCCGTGTGCTCCGCCGGCGTTTTGAATCGCTGCACCGGCCGGCGGTCAAAATAGATGGATGTCCATTGGGGAGTCACCTCGGCGCCGAAAGTGTGAAACCCGTCGCTGAGAGGGGCTTCGCCCGTATCGGTGCGTGCAGTGTCATGTGACGCTCGGTCGCCCTTGTCGTGCGGCCACACATGCACGGACGAGCTGAACTGGCGGGGCGCCCGGCCATAGTATTCCATGATGTCGATTTCGACCCTCGCGCCGCTCCGGTTGACGCCGACGAGCCAGAAGGCCGGCCAAACCCCCGGTCCGGCGGGAACCTTGGCCCGGGTTTCAAAATAGCCGTACTGCTGGGAAAAGCCGCGGCCATCGGGATTTGTCGAGGACAGCAGGCCGGAGCGCCACTGGCCGGCGGCGTCCTTCTGGGCGGTGATGGTCAGGGCGCCGTTGTTCACCGAAAACGGAAACCCAGGCCCCGGATCGACAAACTTGGCGTCGCCGAAATCACCGTGCCAGGGGGTATGGGCGCTCCAGCGCGTGTCATCTCCCCGTCCAGACACGCTCAAGGTGTCGAATTCATCACTGAAGGTCAGCGGCTGCTCCCAGGGGGCGGCGTCACCTGGGGCCGGCGCGAGGCCCAGCATCGGCAAGGCTGAGGCCGCGCCGGTCCAGGCCGTCAAGGTGCGCCGGGTAAGCGAAAGCACAATCACACCCCGTTTGATTGACAGCGCCGGGTCACGAGCTCGTCGCCGAACACAAGCTTGATCGCGACAAGACTCATAGGGATTCACTGCTCGGCCTTCGGATAATCGCCGCGCATGAGGGATTTTTGGGCGATCATTGTCGCCACTTTAGCCGTTGGAAGATATCCAGCTTGGATCGGCGGTCACTTAAGCTAAGCTGGCGTCGTCTAGGCCGCCGGCCGCGCGCAATCCCTATACTCGAGGACCTACAAGGTTGTGACGCTTCGCTTTCTCCGCCCAGCGCGCCCTCGCCCAACAGCCAAGCCGGTATCGACCGGGGGGCGCCGACTTTATGCGGTGGGGGATATTCACGGGCGACTCGACCTGCTTGGACCGCTCCTTGAAGAAATCCACCGTAACGCCTTCCAAGGTGAACTGCAGGCCAAGCCGGTCCTAATTTTTTTGGGCGACTATGTGGACCGCGGCGCGTCGTCAAAGGGGGTTGTCGACCGTGTGCTCAAGCTGGAGCGCGAAGCCGACTTTGAACTATGCGCCTTGAAGGGCAACCACGATGACGCGTTGCTTTCGTTCTTGACGGACGCGACCCTCGGACCGGCTTGGTGCGAGCATGGCGGGACCCAAACCCTGGTGTCGTATGGCGTGCTTCCGCCGATTGCGAGACCGGACGACGCCGAGGCCTGGGAGGCCACTCGCGAGGCTTTCGCCGAGCGCCTCCCGCAGGGGCACCTCAGATTCTTCCATCAATTAAAATCAACCGCCGTGTACGGCGACTATGTGTTCGTGCACGCCGGGCTCAGGCCGGGCGTCGCATTGGAGGCGCAAAGCGAGTTGGACCTGCTCTGGATTCGGGATGATTTTCTAGACGCCTCAGAGCCCTTCGAAAAAATTGTGGTTCATGGCCACACACCGCAAGAGGACGTGTTTATTGGCCGCCGCCGCATCGGTATCGACACGGGGGCTTACGCGACGGGCGTGCTCACCGCCGTGCGGCTGGAAGGTAACGACCGACGCATCGTTCAAACCCGCGCGGCCGTGTAGGCGGGGGTCAGTCTCAAGCCCTGCGAAATTTCGAAACGTTGGGTTTCCGCGCCAGAACTGACTGCGCCTGATCGGTAATTTTCTGAGAACGCGCGCCTGCGGCGCCAGCGTGTGGTCGCCGCCTATCGACGCGCCCAAGCGGCGTTGCGGGTCGCTGTCACAACCAGAGGCCATAGATCGGCTGCGATTTCAGCCCGGCCCGGCGGCGGCAAGACATGATCCGGCGGCTCGATGGCTGACATCCCGAGGCGTCGGATCGATGAAAGCCGAATTTACAAAGACGTAAGGTTAATCTCCCGTAGAAAAATATAAAACAAAATATAAATAAGATATTTATAAGACATAAACATCAATAAAGTAAATATATAGTTTCGTCCTATCATTAATACGCGTTTTCCATCCTTATTTTGACCAATTTTACTGTTTTACGACAAGCTTCCGGCGACTGGAGAGTGCGCCGTGAGACAATTTATACTTAAATCTATCTTTGCTCGATCACGATCCAAAATGATCTTGCTGGGGCTTGGCGCTTTACTCGGGCTGGGCGCCTGTGCGGAGGTTAGAATTCCGCCATCAACCGTCATGCCCTTGGGCCAGCGTGCGGCCGCGCCTGTTGGATATCTCGACTTCTGTCTGAGGAGACCGGATCAGTGCGGGCTGGGCTCGCCGATGACTCCCGCCGACTATGCGGCGTTGGCGGGCGAACGGGCCTTCGCCTATAACGACGCCAAGGCCTTGATCAGCCCAAGCTCCACCGCCACGGTGCAACACCTGAGCCTGAGTCCGCCCTCCGCCGCCGACGAGCGTTCCGAGCCGGTAGGCCTTTTCCTCACAAGCGAAGATGCCGATCAGCGGCCTTTGGACCTTTTGGAAGAGTTTGGTCGTGCGCCTCCGGCCGACTCCGCCGTGCCCGTTATGGCCCGGGACCTGGTCGCGCAGACTTGGACTGGGAACGCCCTTGGTTATGGACGGCTGTTTCTCGCCAGCTACCGGCCAGGCTTTACACGTCAGTTAGACGGCGGGGGCGGCCTCGTCCCCCTTCGCAGCTGGATGCTCCCAGCTATTGCCACAGAACGGTTCGAGGCGCGGGCTTTGCCGGAGTCGACGGTTCAGAGGCCTCCCAAAACCGAGCGCAATCTGATCCTCACTCAAGCGCTGTGGGACAAAATGATCGCCGTCGATCAAGCCATAAACGACAAAATCAAACCCATGAGCGACGAGCAGGCGTTTGGCGTGTCCAACTACTGGACGCTGCCGCTCACCGACGGACCTAAGGCCGTCGGCAATTGCAAACACTACGCCCTAGAAAAAAGAAAAGCTTTGGTCGACCTCGGCTTTCCAGCGGCCGCCTTATCTTTGGCGGTCGTGAAAACCCGCGGGGGCGAAATTCATGCAGTGCTCCTCGTAATGACCGATCAGGGCGAATATGTGCTTGATAATCTGTCCCCGTGGGTCACGCCTTGGACGCAGTCCGACTATGTCTGGCTGACTAGGCAAACCCCAGGGGAGCCGCTTCATTGGGTGACACCAGATATTCAAGGCCGCACGACAGGTTAGACACGCCGTCGCGGGTCGGCCTCTCCATTGCGCGCGCCCAGGCTGCGGGGCAGGTGGGCATGGCCTGGGTCTTGAGCGGCCTCGCTTTGCTCGCGCCCTGCCTCTTGCTGGTTTGCCTGGAGGCTCCGGGCTCTGCTCCGGCTCAGAACTTGGGCCAATGGATTCCGATCCCCGACATTCACGCCGCCCGCTACGGGTTTCTGCTTGATCAAGCCGCCCAAGGACCCGCCGGGGCGCGCCCCGGCCTGTACGCCCAGGCCCGGCTAGAGGCCTTGTCCGAGCTCGCTGTTGCGCCGATGAAAGCTGACGCGTGGATGCGGTTGGCCTTTGTCAACGCCACCCGCGCCGGCCGCTTCGACGCCGCCACGATGGCCGCTCTACAGCACTCATATGTCCTTTGTCCGATCGACCCGACGGTCGCGCTTTGGCGCATCCGATTTAGCCTTGAGGCCTGGGAACAACTCACGCCGCAGTTGCGGCAGGCAGTCATTCAAGAGCTTAGTGCTATATGGCGTCTCAATGGTTCTCAGGGGCGTATCGTCCAGTCGGTCTTGGCCACTAAAAATTCGGCCGGCCGCTTGGCCGCCCTCCTTGTTTTGAACAGTTTTGGTTGGCGCCTTCCGGCGGCGACACAGGGCGGCCACATTGGTTGATAGAGTCGCCGGTTGTCGGCCGGCCCGCCATGCTGCAGGTGCGAAATCGAGGTGGTCTTCGTGCAAACTTCTCGGAGAAATGTATGGGCGATCGTCGTCCTATGCATTTTCAGTATAGGCCTGATAAGCGCCAGCGCGGCTATGGGCGCCAGTGAGCAATATGATGCAAAAACGTCATACAAACTTGGCCCTGGCGACAAAATTAGAATTATCACATTCGGCGAGGAACAATTATCGGGCGAATTTTCAGTGTCAGGAGCCGGTACGGTCGCATTACCATTGGTCGGTGATATAAGGGCCGCCGGACTTGATACGGCTGAATTTCAGGACACAGTAGAGAGCGCCCTGAAACAGGGTTATCTTACATCACCCCGAGTCAGTGTTGAGGTCCTGACGTTCAGGCCATTTTATATATTAGGTGAAGTGACCAAGCCGGGCGAATATCCCTATACTAACGGGCTTACAGTCCTCAACGCCGTCGCCACTGCGAATGGCTTTACATATCGCGCGGATGTTCATCACGTTTTTATCAAACGTGCGGGCGAGCAAACCGAACGAAAACTCGACTTGACCAACACCACGACTGTGGAGCCGGGTGACACGATTCGGATCAGTGAACGGCTATTTTGACCATAACTAAGGCGGCCGCCCTCCGTCGTTCGCCGGTGCAGCATATAGCTTTGACAGGGTTCCATCACGCGTCGCTACCATCGCGCGAAGGATCCGCTGCGTGCCGGATCGACCCAGGCCGGGATTTCGATGGTGAGCAAGACCGCACTATTCGCCGTAGGCTCCGTTGGCGCCGTAATGGCGGGAACCGTATTTGCGGCGGTCAGCGGCCGTGGCCCGCTGATCACCGCGACGGGCCTCCTAGCAGCGCCCGCCGCGTCGCAAAACAACCCTAGCGGGTTGTCCGTCAGCGGATTTGCAGGGGACTCCGCCGGCCGGCCGGCTCCCGATCAGGCTCAGTTCATTTTGGCCCAATTGGGCGGAACGCCGACCGACGCCGCCCCGTCATCAGGGGACGGGACAACGCCGGCCCCGGGGCCCATGACTGTTGCGCAACTTGTCGCAAAGCTCGAAGCGGATTTGAACGCTGCGCCCGCAGGGTCCACCCAAGACGAGCTGAACGCCATAGTCACCGCCGACCTAGCGGCGAGCGGTCTCAGCACAGCTGACCAGCTGGCGGCGCTGAGCCAGGCTCAAACGAACCTTGCCGGCAAGACGACATTTGTCGCCGCCCTCAACGCTGCGGGCGTCGTGATTAAAGACCTGGCCGCTAATAACCCCAATGCCACGGGGGATGGCTTCAGTCCCTTCTCCAGTCCACTGTCTTCGAGTGGCGGCCCCCCGAACAGCGGGCTTACCCAAGGCAAAGGGCCGGAAGTCGTCGTCACCGCTGATGGCACAGTCGCCGAAGGCCAGACGGTCTTGCCGCAATGATTAGGCCGGCGTTTTGTGATCGAGGCCAAAAAACGTCGGCGCCGCTTTCAGGCGTATTGATTTTGGCCGGTCTATTGCTGTTCGCCGCCCAAGCTCAAGCTCAGATCGTGACCCCTGACGAAAGCGCGTTGGCGCGCACGGGCGTGTTCTCGCGCGACGCCAATATCAGCGTACGGCAGCGGCCAAAGCCCGAATACGCCCCGGTTGACATCCATCTGGGCGCTTTCTCACTCACGCCGTCTCTCGATAGCGGGATTGAGTATAACGACAATATATATGCTGTTCCAACGGGGCAGATAGCCGGGACCATCGCGCATATCGCGCCCGGTGTTGCCGTACAGTCCCAATGGTCCCGTAACCAGTTCACAGCCTACGCCCGGGGCGCCTTCAACGAGTATTTGCGCCAGACGAGCGAAAACACCAGCACCTTCGCGGCGGGGGCAGGCGGCCGCATCGACATCAGTCGTAATTCAGGCCTTGCCTTGGGCGTCGCCTACGGACGAGACACGGAAGCGCGGACCGCGCCTAATTCGCCCGTGCTTGCCAAACACCCTATCAATTTTGACACCGCCGACCTGTTTATCGGCGGCGCCTATGACTTCAATCATTTGAGGCTTTCATCGCGGATCGAGTTTCAGGACCTGTCCTATGCAAACGGGCAAACCCCGCTCGGGGGCATCCTTTTTGAAAAGGACCGAGACCACAGCACAGTAACTGAGACGCTGCGCGCGGAATATGGAATCAGCCCCGCCACCTCCCTGTTCGGCAACGTCGTCCTGAACCAACAGGCTTTCAGGAACCAACTGCCTCGAGACGTGTCGCGATCATCAACAGGTTACGACGCCACGTTCGGCGTCAATTTCGACCTTAGCCATCTGGCGCGCGGCGAAATCGACGTGGGCTATCTGGCTCAGAACTATCAAAAGTCGCTGTACAAGCCTCAGGCCGGCGTTTCGGTCCATGGCGTGATCGAATACTTCCTCACTCAGATCACGACCATTACGCTCACCACCAGCCGCTCGGCCCTGTATTCTACAATTCCCGGCGCCGGGGGTTACCTGGACACGACCGTGGCGCTTCAGGTTGACCATGAATTGCGGCGCAATTGGATCGTCACCGCGTCTGCGTCTTTCGAAAATGACGGCTACAACGGGGTCAGCCGCAATGATCGCCGTTATTCGCAAACCATCGGCGCAAGCTACTTAGTCAACCGGGCCACCAGTTTGAATCTGACCGTCTCCCACATGGACAATGTCTCCACAGGATCCGCACACGGCTTCAGCTTCAACGACAATCGGATCGCGGCGACCATCGGCCTCCATTTCTGAAACCATCGGTACAGAGTCTAAATATGGACGCGCGTAATCCTTATCCACCAGATATTGCGGGTGACGAGGCCAACCATCCAGGCCCTGAAGACCGACTGAGTCTCGAGAAATGGCGCGCCATCCTGCGGCAAAGGTTTCGCCTGTTGGTGGGCGTGGCTGTGGTCATTTTCGGCCTCGTGGCGCTGCTCACATTCGCCGCGACCCCCAGATATACGGCCACCGCGCAAGTTCTGCTGGATTCGCGCCAGCAGAAGGTAGTGGACGTCCAACAAGTTCTCTCCGGGCTCAGCGCGGACTCCAGCGGTGTCGTGGATACAGAAGTCCAAGTTCTGAGTTCCAGATCACTGGCCCAGCGGGTGGTGGAAGCCCTGAACCTGCAGAATGACCCCGAATTCAACGGTCGCCTGGCCCCCAGGCCCTGGTACAGCCTGGGTCCCCGACCTGTGGCCCCAACGACCCAAGCCGGCCGGGAGCTTGAGGCCGGCGCCATCGCCGGCGGTCTTCTCGGTCGGCTGAAGGTGACACGCGCGGGCGCGACGACCTATGTCATCAACGTCGCGTTTTCGTCGAAGTCGCCGCAGAAGGCTGCGTTGATCGCCAACAGCTTTGCCGATCAATATCTCAACGATCAGCTCGAAGCCAAATTCGACGCGACACGAAGAGCAAACGCTTGGCTGAACTCAAGATTGGCGGGATTGCGAGCGCAGGCGGAAGCCGCCGACGCGGCGGTCCAATCCTATAAGGCGCAAAACGGCCTGCTCAGTTCGGAGGGCAACACCCTCACCGAGCAATCCATTTCGCAGATCAATGAGCAGATCGCGATCGCCCGGGCTTCGGAGGCGGAGGCGGATGCCCGGGTCAGCACGGCGCGATCACAATTGGCCCATGGCAGCAATGGCGAGGATGTCGGGGAGGCCCTGAGCTCCCCTGTCGTCCAGCAGCTACGCGCCCAGCGCTCGGAAGTCAGCCGCCAGCTTGCGGACCTTGAGGGCCGCTACGGCCCCCGCCATCCGGATTTGCTGAAGGCCCGACGTCAATTGGCGGACATCGATACGCAAATAACGGCCGAGGTCGGCAGGCTCATGTCGAGCCTTGTGGCCCAAGCTCAACTGGCGCATCAGCGCACCGCATCCCTGGAGGCTAGTCTTTCTCAGTCGCGCAGAACGCTCGCCGCCAACAACAACGCCTCGGTGGGATTGAGCGAACTGGAGCGCAACGCCGATTCGATCAAGACCCTGTATCAGTCGTATCTGGACCGCTTTAAGCAAACCAGCGCCCAGGAAGGGATAGAACAATCGGACGCGCGAGTGTTGAGCTACGCGCCGACACCTGGTCGGCCCAGTTTCCCCAATATCCCCCTCAACCTCATCCTAGGCCTTGTTCTGGGTCTGGGCGGCGGCATAACGGCTGTGGTGATCGGCGAGGCCCTGGATCAGGGCCTATCGACGGGAGACGAGGTGGAGGCTCGGTTCGGCCTGTCTTCGCTGCCGCCCATTCCGCTGCTGGCATCCTTGGTTGAAGGTAAGCTTGGCCACAATCTGAGATCGCCGGCCGATTATATCGTGGAGAAGCCGCTGTCTCGGTTCGCGGAGGCGTTTCGCAGCTTAAGAACCGCCATAACCTACGCGGATTTGGAGCGCCGGGTACAGGTCATTGCTGTGGCCTCGGCCGTCCCCGGCGAAGGCAAGACCACGACCTGTGTCGGCTTGGCTCGCACCGCCGCGTTGGCTGGAGCCCGGGTGACCGTGGTCGATTGCGATCTGCGCCGCCGCTCGTTGCACAAGATGTTCGGAGGCGATCCTAAACAGGGCCTGCTCGAGGTCCTCGCCGGCACGGCGAATTTGGATGACGTCCTGATGGTGGATTCCGCAACGGGCGCCACCGGGATTCCGGTGGCGGCATCGGAATTCAGCCCTAAGGATGTCTTCGGCTCGCCGGCGATGGACAACCTAATCGCCGTCCTGCGCACCCGGTTTGATTTGATCCTGCTCGATACCCCGCCGATCCTGGCCGTCGCCGAGGCGGTCGTCATAGCGGCCAAGGCGGACGCCGTGGTCTTGCTCACCCGGTGGCGCAAGACGCCCCGCCGCTATGTCGCCAGCAGCATCAAAGTCCTCTCTTCCGTTGGGGCCTATGTATTTGGCGTATCGCTGACGCAACTGGACGCGCGTGAACAGGCCAAGGCAGGTTATGGAGACGGCGCCTATTATTATAAAAAGTACCGGGACTATTACTCGGAGTAGCGCCGGTCCCGGGGCGTTGCGCAGCCGGTCCCGGCCGACAAACCCGTGGGTTTGGTCCGAGGACTGGGTCGGCGTCCTGATCGTTTGCACAGTTTTTTTGGAACAGTGTTTGTTTGGGGCCAATCAGGTCGGCCTTTCGCTCCTATTCGCCCTTATACACGCCTTGATTCTGGTCGCCGCCTTGGCCACCGCCTGGGGTCCACCCGCCATGGCCGCCTTGCGTGGATGGAGCACGGCGGCGGTTCTGTTCGCCCTGATGGTCGGCGCGTCGCTGCTTGGACTTACCCCGCTTGGGCCTAGCGGCCGTGCAGTTTGGGACGCCGTAGGCCGTCCTCGTATCGCGTCGATCTACCCCGCCGGGGTCCTGATCGAGCTCGCCAAGCTCGTGGGATTAGCGGCTCTGTTCACAGCCGGCGCCATTGTCGCGTCTAGCCGCCGCCGCGCTGAAAACCTGTTCTTTTGTTTCATTGCGGCCGGGGCGGTTTTCGCCTTCGGCTGCCTGCTCTTGGAGGCGATTTCACCGCTGGAGGTCTTGGGTTGGCCAAAGCCGTCCATCGCTCGAGGGCGCGTGAGCGGTCTGTTCTCCAGCGCCAATACCGCAGGCACGGCATTCGGGCTGATCCTCCTATTGGCGACTGCAGGGCTCATGGGCAAGGCAGGCAGAGCGCGCGCACCGGGGCGATGGGCCCAGCTTGAAGCTGTGTTCAGCCAAGCGCCGGTGGAAATCGCCTGCCTGTTGCTGAGCGCCGGATGCCTGTTATTGAGCGGCTCCAGAGGAGCGTCGGGCGCCCTCTTCGCCACGCTTGCGCTGTTCTTGATCTGGCAACGTCTGTCTGCCGGGCGAGACATAGGCGCGTCGGGCGCCGCCCTGGGCGTCCTGTCCATAATGGGGGCCGTCATTCTGATCGCGGGCGGCCTTGTGATGGGTCGATATACATCGGTCAGCATCCCTGATGATTGGCGCTTTCAGTGGACCGAGATCTATTGGCGGGCCTTTCTGGTCTCCCCGTAAGTGGGCTACGGCCTCGGTTCGTTCCATTCGGTCAATGGCATGATGTACAACCTGGCCAACTTCCAGATGCTGAGCTGGGCCGGTGCGGCGCATAACGTCTTTATCCAATGGCTGCTCCAGGCCGGCCTCATTGGCGCGGTCCCGATGTTCGGCTGTATCCTGTGGATTTTAAGTCGCATTTTGGGGGCGTCGCTCAAAGCCAAGTCGACCGCTGTCTGGCTCAGAGGCCTTGTCGCGATCAGCTTGTTTGTGTGCTTGCACGGGCTGACGGACTACGCCTTGGAAGAGCCTTCGATCGCGGCCCTGTGGACCCTTCTGCTCGGCGCAGGGCTGGGACTCGCGTCTCGGCGCGTCTAAGGTCGGCCCTCCGGAATGGGCCGACTCAAGCCCGGATCGGTTGAGAAAAATAACTATGAACGCACGCGTCAACTGTCCAAACAACCGGCGCCGCCGAAGGACAGACTGCCTTATATAGTCTCGATTTCGTTAAAATAGATGATTACTCGCGCCTTAATAAGTTGAGGGTTGGTGGAACCCGACAAAGGCCATTACGCATATGCGATGCTGCAATGCGATGTGGGCGGGAGTGGGGTATGTCGGAGCCGGCAATTCAACACAGTCTATCGATGTCCGACGGGCGCGAAGCCGATTTTCAAATCGGCCCGATTGGGGATTGGGCGTTTAATTTCCTGATCGCCGGCTCCATCCTGCTCTTTCTCCTGCCGGTCATGGTCATTATCGGTATCGCCGTTTGGTTTCAGGACGGCGGCCCGATCTTTTTCCAACATCGCAGGATCGGACTGCACGGTCGGACCTTCGGGTGCCTGAAGTTCCGCACCATGCGGATGGACAGCGACGCGGCCCTGAAGGCCTTGCTCGCCCGCGACGAAGCCGCGCGGAAGGAGTGGGCGGCGACGCAAAAGTTACGCGCGGACCCAAGGGTCACCTGGATCGGAAAGCTCCTGCGCCAGTCGAGCCTGGACGAGCTGCCTCAGCTCATCAATGTACTGCGCGGAGAGATGAACATCGTCGGACCCCGGCCGATCATCGAATCCGAGATCCCGCGATATGACCGCTATTATCGCCACTATTGCTCGGTCAAGCCGGGCATCACAGGGCTTTGGCAGGTCAGCGGCCGCAGCAACACAAGCTATCGGCAACGGGTTATGCTGGATGTGAAATATGCGCGCACGCGCAGTATCCTCAACGATTGCCTGATCATTTTGAAGACCGTGCCGGCGGTGCTGTGGCGTACTGGGTCCTATTGATCATGGCGTCGTCTGGCTCCGATTGAAGACCCGGCCCGGCCAAGTGTTTGCCAATGCGTCCACCGCTTCCCAGGCGATGAATCGACGCCTGAACATGAGCTTTAGAATGGTCTTGGCGCGACTCCGGCTCCCATTCCGAGTGATCGATTGAATTTCCTTCCACTCATTATTTTCTGGCTGCTTAGCGCCTATTGTTTTGCCAAAGGCGTCAACAGCCTGCTTTTTTTGATGATCGGCAGCGTACCCTTCGGCGCCTTCGCCGTCATACCGCCCGAGTTGGCCGCCGGACTGACTTTCACGCCGGCCCCGGTCGCGGCGGTCCTGCTTGCGGTCCGCACAGCCCTAAGCCCCGACGCCCCCGAGTTTTTCCTGCGAAACCTGCTCGATATTCGTTCGCTCGGCCTGCTGACCCTATTTTGGATCGTGGCTGTGGTGGTCACCCTGGTTGGGCCGCGCCTGTTCGCCGGCCAAATTGAGGTGTTCCCGGTCAGGATGCTCGTTAGACAGCCTGTGCCGCTAGAACCAAGCCCACAGAACATATCTCAACTGCTCTATTTGACGATCTCAATCATCACCACCTTCGTTGCGGCCTATATCTTCCGTCGGCCAGGCGGGATCGAGGTGTGGGTTCGCGCGTCTGTGCTCGGAGGAGTCGTTGCCGTGGCGACCGGGCTGCTCGATATGACAAGTCACACGGCCAATCTGGACTGGCTGCTCGGCCCATTTCGAACCGCCACTTACGCCATGATGACGGACAACGAGATCTTGGGCTCCAAACGCATTGTGGGCCTGATGTCAGAGGCCTCCGCCTATGGATCGATTTGTATAGGTTCGGGCATCACTCTGCATTTCTTTGGCCGTTTGCTGCCCGTCGGACGCCTTCGGGATGTATATGTCCCCGTCTTGGTTATGGCCTTGCTGGTCATGGCCGCCCTGTCCACCTCGTCGGCCGCCTATGTCACCCTAGGCCTGTTCGGCTGTCTCGCGGCCGCAGAATGGGTCGTTCGCTTGTCTCGCCGGTCATCTTCCATAGCGGAGCGACGGCGGCTGAAGGTGGAGGGGCTGCTTGGCGTGATCGCAGCGTTCACGCTGATCATCTTGGTCATGGCCACTCCCGCCACCTTCACGCCAGCCCTGGACATGTTGGATCGCATGGTGCTGCAGAAATCGGGTAGCTCGTCGTACGCCGAACGATCAGCCTGGACCGATCTGTCCTGGCAGGCGCTGCTCGACACCTATGGTTTTGGCGTCGGAATGGGCGGGGCGCGCGCTTCCAACTTCCTTGTCGCCACCGCCAGCACAACCGGCTTTCTGGGCGCGGCGTTGTATTTTGGCTTCATTGCCCAGAAGCTATTATCCCGCACTGCGGGATTGGACCGAACGTCGGCCATGGCCCTGATCAACGCCAAGTGGATCTATCCGATCGGGTTCGTTACGGGGTGCTTGGTCGGCACAAGCGCGGACTTCGGTGTAGGCGGCGCCTTTCTTTTTGCCTTAATGGGCCTCTCGGCCCTAGGCGGTGCGCGACGTAAGGCTACCGTACGGCGAGACATGGCCGGCGGACCGACCGTGCGGCCCCTCCCCCGCTCAATCCGCACCGGCTTGACATGGGAGAGTTAGCCCCATGAGCGCCTACAAATGGGTCATCGTCGGCGCGGGGTTCACCGGCGCGGTCCTGGCCGAGCGCATCGCCTCACAGCTGGACCAGCCTGTGCTGTTGATCGACCGCCGCGACCACATCGCCGGCAACGCCTATGACTATCCGGGCGCCCACGGCCTGCTGGTGCACAAGTACGGGCCGCACATCTTCCACACCAACAGCGAAAAGGTCTGGGCCTATCTGTCTAGGTTCACCGGTTGGCGGCCCTATTTCCATCGGGTTCTGGCCATGGTGGAGGGCAACGCCATGCCCGTGCCCTTCAACCTTGATTCCATCGCCGCAGCGTTTCCTAGCTATCTGGCGGAAACCCTGTCGCGCAAACTGATCGAGACCTACGGCTTCGGCCAGAAAGTGCCGATCCTCAAGATGCGAGATCAGGCCGATCCCGACCTCTCTTTCCTGGCGGACTATGTCTACGATCAGGTCTTCAAGACCTATACGTTCAAACAATGGGCGCTACGGCCCGAAGATCTGGATCCCGGCGTCACCGCCAGGGTGCCGGTCTATGTGAGCCGCGACAGCCGATACTTCCAAGACCGCTTTCAAGCCATGCCGTCGGAGGGCTACACGGCTCTTTTCAGGCGGCTGCTCGACCACCCGAAAATCCACGTGTCTCTGTCCACCGAATATGAGGCCATCAAGGGAAAATATCCGAGCGCCAACACCATATTTACTGGGCCGATCGATGAATATTTCCAATATTCACACGGGGCCTTGCCCTATCGGAGCCTGAAGTTCCGTTTGCGCGATGAACCGGTGGAGCAGTTTCAGCCGGTAGGCACGGTCAACTATCCCAATGAATTCGAATTCACCCGCATCACCGAGCTCAAGCACCTGACCGGCCAGACAGCGCCGGGCAGCTTGCTCATCGAGGAATATCCAGAGGCCTATGCGCCCGGGCGCAACGACCCCTATTATCCGGTGCCCACCGCAGACACGTCCGCCAAGCTGAAACCTTACCAAGACATGGCGCGGGGTCTGGCCGGCAAGGTCTGGTTCGCCGGGCGGCTCGGTGACTACGCCTATTACAATATGGACCAGGCCTGCGCGCGGGCGCTGGCCCTGTTTGAAAAGACGATCGCTCCGGCGGTTGTGGGCGAGGCGGTGGAATACGGTGAAGCCAGGGCGCGTCCATAAAGGAGTGTTGAAAGTCGAACGTCGCCCGCCCCATTCATTCGTTCAGGCCATGAACGAGATTTCGCCAAGCGCCGAGGGCGGCTCTCGAGGTAGAGGAGCGGCACGTGCTGTCGGATAGCCCGGCGCCCCGGTTCCGTCGTCGCCAGGGCTGCGCCGTCTGCTATGTATCTGATCGCGGCTTTCTGTTCCCGTCGATCGCATCAGCCCTGAGCCTGAAGGGAAAACTGACGGGACCGGACGCGGACGTGTTCCTGTTCGTGATCGACATTCCCCCTGAGGACATTGCCGCGCTAAACCGCCTATTCGAGGGCCATGGATTGCATATACTGTCCATGGACAAGGCTTGGCTCGGACGATACGACCCGGCCAAATTTTCTAGTTTCAACGCAGTGCCTGACGCAACCCTCGGCCGGTTTTTCATCGAGGAGAATTTGCCTTCGGGCTATGACCGGATTCTCTATATTGACGGCGACACCCTGATTGATGGCGATCTAGCGCCGCTGCTGGATTTTCCGTTGCCGGACGACGCCTTCGCGGCGGTGGATGATCCGCTGGCGTTCACCATCCAATCTCACGGCTTCCTAGGCGATTTCGCGCGACAGTATCTCGCGCGGCTGCAGATTGATCCGACCCAGGGTTATTTCAACGCTGGCGTTTTCTTGGTCGACCGCGCCGCTTGGCGCCTTATTTCCCGCACGGCCTTCGATTTTTTTTGCAAAAATTCAGAGATTTGCATCCTGCACGACCAAAGTGCACTCAACGTTACAGTCGGGGGCCGCAGGCTGCGTCTATCGCTGTGCTGGAACAGCATGACGCTTCATCGGCAATGGAATACGCCAGTGATCACCAAGCCAGTCATTTTCCACTTCTCCGGCTCACCCAAGCCCTGGACGGGCGCCTATTGGCCCACCGGGCGCCATTTTTCGACCTACGCGCGCCTGCGCACCTTGATCCCTCAATCCGTTGCGCCTAGCCAGCGGCTGGGGATTGTAGGCCTTGCGCGCGCCTCGCTGAGAAACCTGAAGGCGGCAATCACCGACAACCTAGTCCGCTCCAAGGACCAAAAGGTCCGTTTTGGCCGCCTGAAAGCCTATGAGGCCGTCGCCGTCGCAAAAGGGCTGTCGCCGCGCTCCGATGACGTACGCCTGTCGAGTATGCAAGAAAATGAATAATAGACTAATAGTCGTTCGGGCCGGTGACAGCTCCCTACACCCTGCTTGGCTAAAATCTGAGCCAAACCGACAGTGGCATCTGCACATAAGTTACTACGGCCGCAGGGCCGATCCCTACGAGTTGCCTCCGCAGGTTAGTCTCTCGCGAGATGTCGGTCAAAAATGGATCGGATTGCTTTCATGTCTGAAGGAAAATCCCGAACTTCTCAATTATAAGTACATCGCCTTTCCCGATGACGATCTCAAGATGGCCACTGGAAGCTGGGATGGAATCTTCGATACGGCTGAGACGTCGAACGCCGACATATGTCAACCGTCGCTGGATCACCGATCATTTTACTGGCACGACGTTACACTAAACAGGAAATGGCTAGATTATAGAGAGGTTGACTTCATCGAGCTAATGTCACCTGTATTCAAAGTAAATTTCTTGCACAAGATAATGCCGTTTTTTGACGAAAACAAATCCAGTCTAGGACTCGATTACCTTTGGAGTCATATTGCAAATTTAGAAAACAGGAAAATGGTCATAACTGACAAATCAGTTGTGCTTCATACCCGCGAAATTGGCAAAGGAAGCCAGTACAATGGATTAAATCCTGCAGATGAAATGAAAAAATTGTACTTAAAATACAACATATATCCACGGCGAGGAAAGAGTATATTGGCATATAAAAACAACAAAGTATTTTTCATGCCGAATTTTGCGCTCAATAGAAAAGAAATATCGCCGCGATTATTCAAATTGATGAAAAAATTTATGAGATTAGAAGTGGTTGGCTAATCCCTTCGGAAAGAATAAAGCCATATAAATTCAATGATATTAAAGGGCCGCGCAAGTCGAAACATCCTTACTCTGACTGCCTGGCAGGGCAGTGTCTATATTGTTCCCCTATTGACCACGCCCTACACGGCGCGCGTCCTGGGCGTAGAACAGTTCGGCGTTATGGCGTTCGGCATGGGAGTGGTGGCCTATATCACCATCGTCACAGAATGGGGCTTTTCCTTGAGCGCCACAGGCCATGTCGCCCGAAACGCCATGGCTCCTGAGGCCCTTAGGTCGATCTTCTGGAATACGATCTTCGCCAAGTTGTTGTTGAGCGTGGTCTCTGTGGCGATCTTGCTCGGCGCAATGGCCATGTCGCCCACTCTGCGGGCCATCTGGCCGGTTTTGCTAGCCTCGTCCCTCGGCCTCTTTAGCAGCGTCCTGGGCGTCAACTGGTTTCTACAGGGCCTGGAGAGGATGGGCGCCTTTGCCATCTCCTCCCTGCTGGGCCGGTTCCTGAGCGTTCCTCTGACCTTTGCCTTAGTCCACACGCCGCGGGATGCGGCTATGGCGGCGGCGATCCAGGGCGGAACGGGGTTAATCTCCGCCGCTGTCTCGCTCTATGTCGCGTCTCAGGTGGCCGACCTCGGACGGCCGCAGTTCAATGTGCGCGGCGCCTCACGCCAGATTATTGACGGCTGGCATCTGTTTGTCTCGATGGGCTCGATCAGCCTGTACACCCAGATCAATCTGCTGGTGGTGGGCTTTATCGCCGGCCCGGTTCAGGTGGGGCTGTTCAGTGGAGCCGAACGGATCAGACGGGCGACACAAGGCGTTACCGGTCCCATCAGCAGCGCGCTCTATCCCCGTATCAACAACGTGGTCGCTTATGATCCGGACCGAGCCTTGCCGCTCATGCTTCGGCTGTTGGCCGTCCAGGGCCTGCTCACGCTGGGGCTTAGTGTCGTCCTGTTCCTGGCGGCGCCGATCATCACCCCTCTGTTCCTCGGCCGCGCCTATGCCGGAGCGGTCCCTGTGGTCCAGTGGCTGGCGGCCGTCCCATTCCTGGTGGGTCTGAGCAATGCCCTCGGCATCAATATGATGTTGCCGCTGGGCATGAAGAGGACGTTCACAGGTATTCTGCTGGTCTCCGGCCTGATCAACGTCGCCATGCTGTTTCCTCTGACCGCGCGATTGGGCGCCCTGGGCGCAGCCATCTCGGTGGTGATCACGGAAGTGCTCGTCACTGTGTTGATGGCCGGCGTGCTTTTTATGAGGCGGGCCC
This sequence comes from uncultured Caulobacteraceae bacterium, assembly GCA_964451265.1. Lineage (GTDB taxonomy): Bacteria > Pseudomonadota > Alphaproteobacteria > Caulobacterales > Caulobacteraceae > BOG-938. Next base: position 45,904 of record CAYVHP010000019.1, read on the forward strand.
AGCTGGCCGGCTTGGCGCGCGGCGCGGCGCAGTCTGGGCAAATTGAATCGCACCTTGGGACCAAACTGACCCTGAACAATGTCGATCCGCTGGTGACCGGGCCTGAACTGACGCCGATGCCGGCTCAGGCCGATCAGGTCAACGGCGCCTAGCCGCCATGAAAATCTGCATCGTCTCCCCCTTTCCCGTGCTGCCGCCCCTGGGCGGAAACCGGGCGCGTACTCTGGCGATGATGCGCGCCTTGCAGGACCTGGGGCATGAGCTGCACTTTGCCTATATGCCGTCGCGCAGGGTCGCCGACGCGGACCGTGACGTCCACGTCGAGACCTTTGGCGGCGACCGGGTCCATTGGCTGCGCCGGGGAGGATGGCGCAGCGCCTTCTATTATGTTCGCCGCGCGGCGAATAAGGCGATCCGAGCGCTCGGGCGGGCCTTGGGCCAACGCTGGGGGTATTACCACCGCGTCGACAGCCTGTTCTACGCGCCCTTCCAAACCCAATTGGCGGGCCTGCAGGATCGACTCCGTTTCGATGCGGCGCTTGTCCAATATGTCTCGGCATCCAAGACGCTTGAAGCGTTTGGACCGGCCGCGTTGAAGGTGCTCGACACCCACGACTCCTTTGTGGACCGGCACCGAGCTGACCCTGGCCAGGACACCTATTCCTTGACCGAGGCGGAAGAAGCCGCAGGTCTGCGCCGCGCCGATGTCGTGATCGCGATCCAGGCGGCCGAGGCAGAGCGCTTTCGACTGGCGCTTGGACCCGATGCGGCCAAGGTGCATACGGTCAGCCATCTGCTCGACCTGTCCCGCCGGGTGCAGCGCCTGACGCCGGATGCGGCGTTCATCGGTTCGATCTTCAACGCCAATCTGGCTTCGCTGAACTATTTCATCGACCAAGTTTTGCCGCTTGTGGCCCAGGCCAGGCCTGACTTTTGCCTCTGGGTGGCTGGGACTATCGCCTCCGTCATCGAGGATGGCCCCAATCTGCGTACGCTTGGCCCGGTGGAGCATGTCTCGGACGCCTTCGCCCGCGGCTCCATCGCCTTGAACCCCATTGTTAAAGGCACCGGGATCAACATCAAGATCCTCGACGCCATGGCCGCCGGCGTCCCATCGGTCAGCACGGTCTATGGGGCCCGCGGTTTAGACGGCTTCTGCGAAGGGATGATCGTTGTCCCCGATGACAGCCCGCATGCCTTCGCCGACGCCGTTGTTCAGTTGGCCGCCGACGAGGGTAGGCGCGCCGCGCTGGGCGCACGCGCCTATGACGACGCGCGGATATGGAATGAACGCCAGCATGCAGCACTGAACGGAATCTTTGCGGACCGATCTAGCCGATACGGTGAATTGAGGAAGGCAGAATGACCGGAGCCACCACCGTCGCCATCGCCATCGTCACGACCGGTCGACGCGAAATCTTGAGCGACACCCTACGCGATATTGCCCGGCAAACCCGGCTGCCGGATCGCGTCGGCCTTTGCCCGGCTAAAGGCGAGAACGATTATGACGCCGAAGCCATTCAGGGCTTACCGTTCAGTGTGGAAGTCGTGACAAGTGCGATGGGGACCTGCCCGCAACGCAATGCGCTGATTGAACTGTTCAGCGGGGTCGATATCATCCTGTTTCTCGACGACGACTTCTACATGGCCTCCGGCTATCTCGCCGAGTGCATCGCCGTCTTCGATAATAACCCTGACGTCGTTCTCGTAACCGGACGCGTGGTCGCCGATGGGGTCACGGGGCCCGGCTTGACAGCGCAGGACGCGCGCGAGGCGTTGGACGCGGATCAGGTTGATACCGTCCGATCTCCGCCGGGCGGCGGCTTGACGGCTGTCTACAATGGATATGGATGCAATATGGCGGTGCGGACCGCGCCTATTCGGGAAAACACGCTAAGGTTTGACGAGGGCCTGCCGCTTTACGGGTGGCTGGAGGATGTTGATTTTAGCCGCCAAATTGCGCGTTTCGGCCGTCAGGTTCGCAGCGAACGTTGCAGGGGGGTCCATATGGGCACCAAGCGGGGCCGCCTATCGGGCCTTCGTTTCGGATACTCCCAGGTGGCTAACCCCATCTATCTTTGGCGTAAGGGAACCTTGGACGCAGGCGTTGCCCTCAGGCAGATTGGCCGAAATCTTGCGGCCAACGCGGTTAAAACATTCAAGCCCGAGCCGTGGGTCGACCGCCGGGGGCGGATGCAGGGCAACCTCCTAGCTGGGCTGGATCTTCTGCTAGGCCGTCTTGAGCCTCGGCGTGTTCAAGACCTGCAATGACTAGGCTAACCGCTCCCGAACATCTTGTCGCCATCAACGACTTTGGGTTCGCTGCCGGGGGCGCAACATCGCTCGCACTGGCCTCGGCTATTGAAGCGCGCCGGGCGGGGCTGCGCGTCACCTATTTGACCAGCGAGGGTCGGACCGACCCAGCGCTCGCCGCCGCAGGGGTCGAGGTCATCCACATGCCCGGCGCGCCGATATCCGAGGGACGGCGCCGTGACGGACTGTTTAAGGGGCTCTGGCGGCGGGAGTCCGCCGATATTCTATCGCGACTGATCGCTAAGGCCGACACGCCCGGGACGATCTACCACCTGCACAATTGGGGTCACTTTCTGTCTCCCAGCATTTTTCCGGTCTTGAAGCCGATCGAAGACCGACTCGCCTTGACGGCCCACGACTTCTTCCTGGTCTGCCCTAACGGGGCTCAATATGATTTCCGCAAGGACGCCATATGCAGTCTCAAGGGGGGCGGATCGGCGTGCGCGACGACCAATTGCGACCGCCGAAGCGGATTCGACAAAGTTTGGCGCCTCGCTCGGCACGGCCTGCGCAGCGCCGTTTTCGACCTGCGGACATCCCGCGCCCAGGTCATTGCCATTCATCCAGGTCACGTTCCGGCCCTGCTGCGCTCGGGGATTCGTGAAGACCGCATCGTCGCGATCCGCAATCCTGTGCGGCCCTATGTGGCCGGCCGGCGCGTGCAGGCCGAACACAACCGGGAAGTGCTGTTCGTTGGGCGTCTGACCTATGAGAAGGGGCCGGATCTGGCCGCCGCCGCCGCCGCCGCAGTCGGCGCGTCCATACGGTTTGTCGGCGACGGGCCTATGCGCGAGTCACTGCAGCAGAATTTTCCTAACGCGATCTTCGACGGCTTTCTCTCGCGCGACCAGATTGGCGAGCGCGCCCGCAGGGCCCGCGTAGCGGTGATGCCGGGGCGCTGGGCGGAGCCTTATGGGATGGTTGCGCCTGAGGCGCTGTGGAGCGGAATTCCAACCATTGTCAGCCAGAACGCCTATCTCGCGCCCGAGATCGAAGCGGCCGGTGCGGGCTATGCTCTAGACACCCGCAACGTTGCCGAGTTCGGTGCAGCGCTCGCCCGACTGCTAGGCGACGATGAGCTCACTAAGGCCATGAGTAAGAAAGCCCACACCAACACCCGGCACATCGGGCTAACTGTAGAAGACTGGGCGCAAACGCACCGCGATCTGTACGGCGCTATGATCGCGCGGGCTTCTGCTGAGTTGAGACGATGATGCGTGCAAGCCAATCACTCTTCTTCGATTCTGCCCGGCGGGTCTTTTGCGTTGCGAGTGCTGCGACAGGATTCCGCGTAACATGAGGATTCGGATCCTAAATGTAAAGTATAGTCCAAATATAGGAGATGGATTTCTTAACGAATGCATCGAAACATATTTGAAGAGTATTGACCCTGGCCTAGATATTGAGTCCATAGATCTGGCCGCAAGGCAATATTACGGGGATGGTGGTGACCGCAACAACAAAATAAAGCTCCTGTCTCGACTCCCTATGGCGATCCGTCGCCTCGCTGTCCGCGTTGTCCTGCCAGTATACGGTCAGGTCTTCTGGCGCCCGCACTATGCGAAATTTCTGGCGGAAGCCGACGTGGTCCTTGTGGGGGGCGGGAACTTGCTCGCGGATATCGATCTAAATTTTCCGAGCAAGCTCGATTGGGCTCTCGCCGAAGTCCGGCGGCGCAAGATCCCGGTGATCGTCTATGGCGTCGGGGCCTCCCTTCCGTGGAGTCGGCGCGGGGCGGCATTGTTCGAGCGCGCTTTCGGCTTGGCTACGCCGGTCGCCGTTTTCGTCCGAGACGAACCGTCAAAGGCGGTTTGGGACTCAATGCTCCTGCAAGCGTCTGGCCGGCGCGCGAATGTCGTGCGCGATCCAGGCCTGCTCGCTGCGGCGGTATGGTCTCCGACGCCCCGGTCGACCGCCCGCCCCACCGCAGCTTTGGGGATCATGAGTCATACGGCGCTCGCTTATCACACCACGACCACCCTATCAGAAGGAGCCTTGGCCGAATGGTTCCTCGCTGCGGCCGCAGCGTTGATCCAATTGGGCTACGACCTGACTCTGTTTTCCAACGGCTCGCCCGAGGATACCCGCTACCTGATGCGGCTAAAGCCTCAGCTGATGGCGCTGAGCGCCCCGGTCACCATTACTATCTTGAAAAAGCCTAGCGATCTGGCGGCTCTGGCCTCATCCGCAGATGTCCTGATCGCGCACAGGATGCACGCGGTCATCGCCGCCTATGCCTATGGAACACCGGCGATTTCCCTGGCCTGGGACGGCAAGGTGGCCGCGTTCGCCAAGTCAGTCGGTCGCGAGCAGTGGCATATGGATCCGGCCGTGGCCTCTGCGGATGCGGTTGTCGAGGCCGCTGACCGCACAAGGCGGGCGGGGGTCGCCGTCGCTGAACATGCCCGCGCTATCGCTGAGACAGGACAAGGCGTCCGGCGGCTCTATGCGGTGCTCAAAGACCTGGGGGCGCGCGGGCCTCCTGGGCCCCCAACGCCGGGGACCGCCATCTGAGCTTGGCCCAAACTGTACGTTTGGGACTCACTTTAAGGCGCGTCGCCCAGTGCAACCCAACCGTCCCGGACAAGATGAAAAGTCAGCGCGTCCAGCACCGGCTCAAACGCTTGGAGCCCGCCTCGCGCAAACCTACCTCGGCGCGCGTTTGGCCAGGATTCTCTGCAACGTCCGGCGGTGCATGTTCAGTCGGCGGGCGGTCTCGGACACGTTGTGGCCGCACAGCTCATAGACCCGCTGAATGTGTTCCCACCGC
>CAYVHP010000020.1:0-8602 GCA_964451265.1 uncultured Caulobacteraceae bacterium
GGATCACGGTGCGCGCGCCGCTCGCCGCATCGTCCAGTTCCAGGCGGTAGTCGCCCCAGGGCAGGTGTTTGGCCAGCCGGGCCGGGGCGGCGGCACTCACGGACAGGACGCCTTCGGCGATTGGAATGTCCCGGCTGGTTCGCCGCCAGGCCCATCGTCCGCCTTGTTCATACCAGTCGTAGTTCCAGCGCTCGGAGATCAGCTTGTAGTGGACCTTCGGCGCCGCCACGCGGCCCCCACGCGCGTTGACCGCGATGACATCAAAGGTCTGCAGCGGCTCCTCGCCCGACCCGGCGGTCACCTTCACCCCCAGATAGACCGACTTCAGATGCACTTTCAGATTGGCCTGCTCGCTGACCGGCCGCCCGCCAGGCTCAAACACTGAGGCGGTAAACAAGGCCAGGAGCGGCTGGGTCGAGCCGCCCAGATCGTCGGATTTGAAGGCCTGGACCGCGTGGCCCGATCCGTCCGTGATCGAGGATGTCCCTTGCAGAAGCTTTTCGGCAAAGGGGTTTTGCTGGTCTCCCCAGCGATAGTCTTTGAAGGCGGGAAACGGATTGGGGTCGGCGACGACCCGCCCTTCGGATTGAACCGGCAAACTGGAGGCGACGGCGCCGTAAAGGAACCGGGCGGCGACCTGCACCTGGCGCGTTTCGCCCGCGAGCACCGGGCGATCAGCATCTGCCGCCAGCATCACGGCCAGTCGCTGAGGCACGAAGTCCTCCACCTGGAAGGTGACCCCGCCCGAAGGCGTGGCGGCGCCGTCCATCTCCAGGCTGGCGCGCCATACGCCGCGCGGCGCCGCCGCCGGCAGAACCGCGTCCACCGTGGTCGCGCCCGTCGGGCTGGCTGAGAAGTGCGTGCGGCTGAATTCCAGGCCCGACGGTCGGCGGATGACCAGGGCGCCGCGCCGGTCCTTCAGGGACCGGGCCAGTCGATCCCGCAGCAGCGCCACGAGGTGAACCGTTTCGCCCGGCCGATAGATGCCGCGATCCGCGTAGAGGAATCCGTCCACAGCGGCGGCAGGATCGAGCGCGGCCTTGCCCGTTCGCGGTCCGCCGCCGGGCGGCGTGCGGCCCGCCACATCCTGTTTGGAAAGGTCGATGGGCGCCTGGTCCAGATCCAGGGACGTGAAATCGCCGCGCGGCCCGTAGGCCATGACCCGGGCCGGGGCCGCGCCGTTCTCTCCGGCCAATAGGGTTCGGGTGAAATGGGCCCGGCCGGAGCCGTCGCTGGCGACAGACGCCAATTCGCCGCCGTCCTTGCCCACCAGGCTGACTCTGACGCCGCCCATGGCCTTGGCCGTTTTCAGTGATCGGACCGTGATGTCCAGGGCGTCGGCGCCGTCATAGGCTTGCAGGGCCATGTCGGTGAAAATGATCCACCGCCGCGCGTGCGCCGGACTTTGGCCTTCCGCCAGGCCGTCTTTCTTGGGGCCGCCCTTCAGGCCCGAAGCGTCGGCGGCGGTCACCACATAGCCGCCGGGCTCCAGGGTTTTCAGCACCGAACCCAAGGGAAACACTGTTGTGGCGCGCTGGTCCGCCGCGCCGTGCACCTCCATGTCGCCGGTCCAGACCCGGCGGCCGTCATCGCCGACCCCGTCGGCGCCGCTGTCGTCATCGTATTCACCTTCCGCAGTGGGATCGGGCGCGCTGATCGTCTTTCGCACTAGATTGCGGGCCGCGACCCGCCAAACCTCGATGTGCAGGCGAGATACGTTGACGGTCTCCAGGCCGACCCCGTCCGCATCTTCGCGCGGCAGGATCACGCCTGAGCCGACGAAACCCACATAGATGGGCTTGGAGCCGGCCTGGAAGGCCACATCCTGGTTGGCCTGCAACGTGGCGCCGTTGGCGGCCGGCAAGCCGCTCATCAGGGTAATGGTGCGGCTGTCGTAACCGACCCCGGCCACGCAAAGCTCGTCTCCCGAAACGGCGACGGCGGCGGGGTGGCCGAGACCCGGCGTCACCGTGACGAAATCGCCATAGGACTTGCGCGGATCAAGCGGCTGGGAAAATCGAATACAAGCGCGCGGGCCTGACGCCTGCACATCCAAGCGGGTGGTCCAAACGGCGAATCCGTCGGGCCTAGCCGGGGCTGCACGCGGCGCGCCCGCCGCGCGCGGCTTGCCGAAAAAGGGCCAATCAAAGCCGCCTGCTGAAGTGGCTGTATCGCCCGGGCCGGATGGCTTTGGCAGGCCAACCCGGGCTGTCAGGTAACCCCCGCCGAAACCGACGGCCAACAGTGCAATGGCGGCCAGGACAACCTGACGCCTGATCGGACCTGGCATGTCCACCCCCGGATTTGCCTGACTGTGCGCCCGCGGCTTGGACCGGGTCAATCTGAGTCGTCACAGATCACAGCGGGCGCCTGGGCGCCTCGGCGCGATGGGCCTGATTCGGGACGTCGGCCTGCGGCTTCTCCTTTCCGCGACCCCGAAAAATCAGGCATTGTTTAATAAAAACAGTGCATTGTCATGTTCAGATTTATGGTTAACGATCTGCATACGAAACCCGCTTAGGCTCCATCACGGCGCGAAAGGCGCCCTCCGTGATTTGCGGAGGCAGGAGAGAAGGCCCATGGCTATAGGCGTGCAGACGACAAATACGGCATTGCTGGCCTTGCAGACCCTCAACCGGCTTAACGATGCGTCGCAGAGCGGCCAGGCAGCAGGCCCCGCACCGTCGGACGGCGGCATGGACACGAGCGGGTCGGTGGTCGCCGACGCGAGCGCTCAGGCCTTGAGCTTAGACCACTTGGGCGCGGTGACCTCGGGTCTGGATCGGGCGTCGTCGATCACAGACGCGGCCTTGGCGGCGGGTCAAACGGTCGCCGATTTGCTTGAACAGATGAAGGCCCTCGCCGGCGGCGGCTCGCAAACAGATTTGGCCGCGCTCTTGAGCCGGGTGAGCGCAGCGGTGTCCGGCGCTGGGTTTGACGGGGTCAACCTGTTGGACGGTTCGGCCGGCGCCAGCGTGACGGTGGGCTCAGGTTCGGGCGGCGCTGTAACCCTCGCAGCCTATGATTTGACCCTTGGCGGTCCTCTGATCACGGTCGACTCTACGACCCAGAATACGTCGGCCGACCTCATGGCCGGCGTAGACGCCTCCATCGCAAACGTCGGGCAGGCCTTGGGTCAGATCGGCGACCAGAAGCGCCAGTTGCAATCCCACGCCCTCTTTATTTCCCGGCTGAGCGATGTGCTCGCGCTGGGCTCGGGGGCCAACGCGCCTCCGACGTCGGCCGATGGGGCGCGTCTGATGGCCTTGCAGGTGCAACAGCAGTTGGCGGCCCAGAGCGGCGGCATCGCCAATTCCGCGCCTCAGGTCCTGCTGTCTCTGTTCAAATAAGGGGCCGCAGCATGTCCCAGGCGAACGGTTCGCCTCGCGTTAAGGCGCGAGCGGCTCGTCGACCCAGAACCTCCGGCAGGCGGGCCGGATCCAGACCAAACCCCGGCCGAATAGAACGGACGTCTTCGTGTCCGAGCACCTGGCCGGCGGCCACGTCCCGGGTCACATAGAGCGAGCGGCGAAACTGCCGGTTATGCTGCTCGCCCTCACTGCGCTGGTAGATGGCCGAACCCACAGCCTCGAAGGCGTGGCGGCAATCGAGCACGAGGGCCTTCAACTCGTCCGGCTCTAAGGAAAACGCCGCGTCGGGTCCGCCGTCCGCCCGGGCCAGGGTCACGTGCTTTTCGATGATCCGCGCGCCCAGGGCGACAGCGGCCACCGCCGTCGCGGTTCCCGGCGTGTGGTCCGATAGGCCGACGACGCAGTCAAAGTCTTCGGCCAGGCGCGGGACCATAGCCAGGTTGGCTTCGGCAAAGCGAGCCGGATAGGTGCTGACGCAGTGGAGCAGGGCGACCGCCTGCGAGCCCCCCGCGTGTGCGGCCGCGAGGGCCGCGCCGATCTCCTGGCGGCTGGTCATGCCGGTGGATATGATCAGCGGCTTGCCGCTGCGCGCGGCGCGCGCAATCAGCGGCAGATCGACGGCCTCAAAAGAGGCGATCTTGTACGCCGGGGCGTCGAGGCTCTCCAAAAGGGCGATGGCGGTGTCATCAAAGGGCGAGGAAAAACAGATCAGTCCCCGCTTGCGGGCGTGCTCGAATAGGGCAGGGTGCCATTCGAACGGCGTGGAGGCCTCAGAATACAGGTCGTACAGCGTGCGGCCCGCCCATGGCCCCTCAACAAGCCGAAAGCCGGGGCCGTCGCAATCCAGCGTGATGGTCTGGGCGGTATAGGTCTGCAGCTTGACGGCGTCTGCTCCGGCGTCGGCGGCGGCGTCGATCAAGGCCAGGGCGCGTTCCAGCCGTCCGTTGTGGTTGCCCGACAATTCGGCGATCACGAACGGTGGCTGGTCCGGACCGATCAGACGGCCCGCGATAACGAACGGCCCAGACACGTCATGCTCCTGCCTTTTAAGGGTGTCAGGGTGCGCGACACGCGTTAATCTTTTATCTCATGGGACGGCCCCAAGATGAACGCCATGATTGACCTTCGCGACCTCGCTGCGGAAGACAGTGAACGCCTGTTCGCCTGGCGGCGTCAGCCCGAGGTGAATCTGTGGATGTCCGACCAACCGGCCCCAAACCTCGACGAGCACAAGAGCCGGTTTGACGCCTTCCTCGCAAATCCGGACGGGCGCGGCTGGATCATCAACCGTAACGGCGCCCCCGTGGGCTTTCTAAGTCTCACGGGACTGACCAATTGCAATCGCCGGGCCGACTGGGGCTGGTACATCGCCGACGCCGACGCGCGCGGGCGGGGGGTCGGCCGGGCGGCCGAAGCGCTTGGCCTGGACAAGGCGTTCGACGATCTCGGGCTGGAGAAGGTCTCGGCCGAGGTCTTCGCCGACAATGAGGCCGCGCTGAAAGCCCAATCGGCGGCGGGCTTTCGCCGTGAGGGCTATTTGCGACGGCATGCGCTGAAGGACGGCCAATTCCGCGATGTAGTGCTCTTGGCCATCCTGGCTGAGGAATGGCGAGCTTGCCGCGCCCAGGTTCGCAAGAGCTTGGCCGGCGCCCACCTTATAGCGGCGTAGCGCCCAGGCCGCTGCGGCGAACTTGAATCCGTCACAGCGTCGTCGTAGCAGGATCAGGCATGGACGTGTTTCAAGACCGCAAGGTGATACTGGCGATCGGCGGCGGCCTGGCGATTCTGCTCGGCGCCGGCATCGCCATCGGCATCATGATGCGCGACCATGGGTCAAGCGCCCCCCCGCCCGCCTCGCGCGCCGGGTTGGTGGTGGAGGCCGGCACAGACAATCAGACCCTCGATCCCGCGCGACCGCTGCGTTGCTTTGTCGGCGGCCAGTTTGTCGGCGACGCGACCCTGGCTGATTGCGCCAAGAAAAACGGCGTGGCGACCCGGGCGCTGGATGTGGGCGTCGACGCCACCGGCGCCCTGGCGGCGGCCAGCGACACCGGCCCGGTCATTCAGCCCCTGAGCCCGGCCGAGGCCAAGGTCACGCCCCTGGAGCCGCCGCCGCCCGGGCCTGTGAACGCGGGCTCGGCGTCGGTGACGGCCGGCGGCGCAGGCTCGATGGCGGCCATCTGCTGGCGGCGCGATACCGACTGGCGCAAGCTGCCGTCGGAAATGAGTCTGAACGCCTGCGTTCAGACTCTGTTCGCCGGTAAGTGCGTCAAGCCCGGCGAGGCTGTGTACGGCCGCTGGGGCGATGAAACCGTTCGGCTGGTGCCGCGCAGAGTGGAGATTTCCGCCGACAACCGCACTTTCAGGCCCTTGGCCGACCAGAACACGGCGTGCGCCATAGCCCCCATTGGTTAGTGCGTTCAGCGCGCGGGAGGCTCGCGCCCGGCGCGGCCGCAGTGTAAGCTTTGTCCATGACAACGCTTCGCCGGTCCTCGCTCGTTCTGTCCGCCGCAGCTCTCGCGGCCGTCACCCTGGCTTCATGCGACAAGCCCATCGACGCCCCGACCAACGTCGGCGTCTGCTATCATCTGGCCGCCTTTAGCAAGGACGGGAAATCGGCCAAATTCAATGAAGTGGCGCGCAATCGGCCCAATCTGGAAAGCTGCGCGGCGGCGCTGGAGGGCATGCGCATCCGCTTTCTGAGCCTTGGCGGCAGCCAGCTCGATGTCATCGGCGCCTATCAGGGCAACTTCCTGTTCCTGAACCAATATGGCGTGTTCACCAGCCAGACCCTGACCAGCGCCCGGTATCCGGCGCTGGTGCGCACGGGCGACGGCCGCCTGGCTGTTCCTGGCTCGGTGCAGGCTCAGTAGTCCAAGACGAAGCCTGATCTTCCTTCCGCGCCATCAATGGTTAATCGATGGCCTGGGCCGATTACAACGGCAATTCGCTCCCTATCAGTATCGGCGTTAACTATAACGCCGAATTTTTCTCTATTCAGGAGGTATTTTTCTTGTTAAGGTTGCTTTAACCTTTGTAAAGGAGCTGGGTCGATGGACGGTTCTGGGGTTGTTCAAGAAGAGGCGCCTGTCTTGGCTGCGGGGACTGCGACTGCGCAGGATATCAAGCGCGCTCTGGCCGCCTATGCCACGCCCAACGCCAAGGAAGGGGTCAAGCACTTCGTGCTCGATTTCACCCTCTACGGCCTGCTGATCGCCGGCGTTCTGTTCCTCAATCCCCTGTGGGCCAAGATCCTGTGCAGCGTCCTAGCGGGCGTGAAGATGGCCAACCTCGGCACCTTGGGCCACGACGCGGCGCACGGAAATCTGGCTGCGTCGCGCAAAGCCAACGACGTCATGGGCATCGCGCTGTTCACGCCCTGCCTCTATAACTACCGCCTGTGGCAGCACGACCATCACCAGCTGCACCACATCCACACCAATGTGAACCATCAGGATTCCTGGGTCCCCCTGTCCAAGGCGCAGTACGACGCCCTGCCGGCCTGGCACAGGGCGCTGCACCGCGCCTATCGCTCGTCCTGGGGTCTGGGCTTTGGCCTGTACTACATGATCGAGCGCTGGATGCCGGTGCGTTACATCCCGAACAAGGGCGTGCCCAAGGAAATCCGCGCTTCGGCCTGGCGTCACCTTGTTTATCTGACCACCTACGCCGCCGCGTTCATTGGCCTGCTGGCCGCCGCGCCGCTCTATTCGCACACCGATTCCGTCACCGCTGTGCTGCTGGGCTTTGTTCTGCCCTTCTATCTGTGGCTGTCGATTTTCTCGGTCACCGTCTATGTCCAGCACACCCACCCGCGCATGCCCTGGTTCGACGGCCCGGTGCATCGCAAGGCCATGCTGGCCCAGGAGGAGCTTGCCTCCACCTTCCTGTTTCCCCACTGGCTGACCTATCTGATGCACAACGTCTATGACCACGCCGCGCACCACGTGAACCCGCGCGTGCCGTTCTACCACCTGGGGGAAGCGACCAAGACGCTCAATGAGATGGCCGGCGAGCGCGCCATCGCCGAGCCTTTCAGCTTCAAGCGCCTGCATCAGACCCTGAAGACCTGCAAGCTGTACGACTACGAGAACTACCGCTGGCTGGACTTCGACGGAAACCCGACCACCGAAAGCCAGATCACCGAAGCGCAGAAACACGCCATCCGCGCCGCTGGTCCCGGAAGCATGTACGTGGCCAAGGCGTCTTAGTGGGTAAGCCTCGGCCTCTCCCCGCCTGTGTTTGAATGTGTTAAGTTGCCCACATGAAGCCCGAGCCGTCCATTTTCGAGCCAATTGACGCCGAAGCCGACGAACGCGCTGTGCGCGAAGGTGAAGCTGCGGCCGACGCCGGTCAGGTTGTTCCGCATTCAGAGGTCTCGGCCTGGCTTGTGACCTGGGGAACCCCTAACGAAAAGCCCGCGCCCAAGTCTTGGCTCAAGTAGTCTGGACCAAGCCCGCTCTCGTTAGTCTCGAAGCGATTCGCGCTTACATTCAGCAATTCAGCCCACTTGCCGCTCAACGCATGGCCCTGCGCCTGATCGCTGCGGGAATGAGCCTCGCCGACAATCCAGAACGAGGTCGTACGATAGGGCAGGATCGCCGCGAACTGGTTACTGTGCCGCCCTACTTGATCCGATACAGAATCAGGGGCGGAACGGTGGAAATTCTAGCTATCCGGCATGGCGCTCAGCGGCCGCTTTGACCCGCGCTCACAAAGTCCCGACGCCGCAAGAACTTCTAAAACGCTCCGCACATGCTAGCTACCTGCAAAACGGGAGGAACCCTCAATGCGGATGATCATCATCGCTCTGGCCTTGGCGTCCATCGCCATACCGGCGCTGGCGCAGGCGCCGGCCAACGCGCCGAACTGCCGCAACCCTGACCTGGATGTCAGCATCAAGCTGTGCACCGACATGATCGAGTCCGGCAAGCTGGCGGGCGCCGATCTGGCCCTGACCTACAACAGCCGAGGCCACGACCACGTGGCCAAGCACGAATACGATCTGGGCATCGCCGATCTGAGCCAGGCGATCACCATCAAGTTCGACGTCGACCACGCCCACAACACGCGCGGCGAAGCCTATGCCGCCAAGGGCCTTTACGACCAGGCCATCGCCGACTTCACCATCGCCCGCACGCTCGACCCCAACTTCGCCGAAACGCCCCTGTTTCGCGCCCGCGCCTATGAAGCTCAGGGCAAGCGTGATCTGGCCGTCGCCGACTACCGCA
>CAYVHP010000021.1:0-3812 GCA_964451265.1 uncultured Caulobacteraceae bacterium
TTGCACTCGGCTCTGGACTACCTGTCGCCTACGGAGTTTGAAACCGCCCAACCCAGGCTGTGGACTGCGATCCCGCAGACCACAGCCTCAACAACAACTGTCCCTATTTAATTTGTCTCGCCGAAGGGGTGCAGTCCACCACCAACCCCGTCACCCTAGGGCTTGGCCCTAGGGTCCAGGTGTCAAACGGGATGCGATGTCCGGACAGGGCGAGGCGGCATAACCCTGGATCCTAGGGCCAAGCCCTAGGATGACGGAAGAGAGAGGGCCGAGCCCTAGACTCACAGCGTGTGGCGTTTGTTCGGTCCAGTGTGGACGACGGAACCACCAAGCGCACCAAGAACACCAAGACCAAAAAGCCACGTCATCCTCGGAAACGGCGAAGCCGTTATCCGGGGACCCAGCCAGCGCGCGCTGAACGCTGGGCGCCTTATCGCGCGTTGAGGTCTTCGCGGCTGGATCCCCGGGCCTGGGCTGCGCCCATCCCGAGGATGATGGGGCGAGCGGTGAGCCCCCGTCAGGACGAGCCGTCGACCTCTTGCCGGCCATTGTTTTTCCGCCGGACCAGTCCCGTCAAGGGCCTCCGGCCGCTTCGCGGCGCGCCTCGCGCGCCCTTGACCGGCCTGGTCAGACGGAAGATCAGCCTGCGTGAGATCGACGGCGGGGTGGGTAAGGCGCGCAGCGAAATTCCCAGCCAGCAGGCCAAAGCGTTGCCAGGTCCGCCCATCACACGCCATAGTAGCGCTTCATGGCGACGCCCGAACAAAAAGCCCGGGTCCTGATCGACGCCCAACTTCAGGCGGCGGGTTGGATCATCCAGGATCGAGATGAAATGAACCTGGGCGCCGGCCTGGGCGTCGCCGTTCGTGAATACCCGCTGAGCGCCGGTCCTTGTGATTACCTGCTGATCGTTGACCGCAAGGCATGCGGGGTTGTCGAGGCCAAGCCTGAGGGCGTGACCCTGTCCGGCGTAGCCGATCAGGCGGTCAACTATCAGCACCAGCTACCCGGCCACCTCGCCAACTGGGGCGATCCGCTGCGGTTCGACTATGAGGCCAGCGGCTCGGAAATCCTGTTTAGCGACCGTGTCGATCCGCAGCAGCGCTCGCGCTACGTCTTCGGTTTTCACCGGCCCGAGACCTTGCTCCAGTGGCTGAAGGACGGCACGTCCTTGCGCGGTCGCTTGGTCCACATGCCGCCACTCGTCCGAGCCGGGCTGCATGACTGCCAAGTCGAGGCGGTCGAGGCGCTTGAAGCCTCCTTGGCGCAGGGCAAACTTCGCTCGCTGATCCAAATGACGATGGGGGCGGGCAAGACCTTCACAGCCGCGACCCTGGCCTATCGCCTCCTGGCCCACGCCGACGCCAAGCGCATCCTGTTCCTGGTCGACCGCAACAACCTGGGGCGTCAGACGCTGAAGGAGTTCCAAGCCTACCGTCCGCCCGGCACGGGCCGCCTGTTCACGGAGCTTTACAACGCCCAGCGGCTTGGATCGGCGGGCCTGGATACCGACGCCAAGGTGGTGATCTCGACCATCCAGAGGGTCTATGCCCAGCTGTCGGGCGACGAGTTGGACGAGGCGGAGGAAGAGGCGAGCGCCTTTGAAAGCGAGACCTCGGGCGAACCCAGGCCCGTCGCCTACAACCCCGCCATGCCGCCGGAGACCTTCGACATTGTCATCGTCGACGAATGCCACCGCTCGATCTACGGCAATTGGCGACAGGTGCTGGACTATTTCGACGCCTTCACCATCGGCCTGACCGCCACCCCCTCGGTCCACACCCTGGCCTATTTCCAGAAGAACCTCGTCTGCGAATACCCTTATGAGCGGGCGATCATCGACGGGGTGAACGTGCCGTTTGAGGTGTTCCGTATCCGCACCGAGATCGGCGAGCGCGGCGGCAAGGTGCCCGCCGGCTTCACCCTGCCCCGGCGCGACCGGCACACCCGCCGCCAACGCTACGAGGAGCTGACAGACGATTTCATCTACGCCCCCAGCGAGCTAGACCGCTCGGTCATCGCCCCCAACCAGATCAGGACGATCCTGGAGACCTATCGCCAGACCCTGCCGACCGAGCTGTTCCCCGGCCGGACGGAAGTCCCCAAGACCCTGATCTTCGCCAAGGACGATCACCACGCCGAAGAGATCGTCCACATCGCGCGCGAGGTGTTCGGCAAGGGCAACGAGTTCGCCAAGAAGATCACCTACAAGACCGGCAACGTGGACCCGGAGACGCTGATTTCCGCCTTCCGCAACCAGTACAATCCCCGCATCGCCGTCACGGTCGACATGATCGCCACCGGCACTGACATAAAGGCGGTGGAGGTGCTGATCTTCATGCGCGACGTGAAGTCGGCCCTCTATTTCGAGCAGATGAAGGGACGCGGCGTCCGCACGATCAACAAGGCAGACCTGGCCAATGTCACGCCCGACGCCCACGGCAAGGACCGGTTCGTCCTGATCGACGCGGTGGGCGTGACCGAGAGCGGCAAGACCATATCCGCCCCTCTGGAGCGTGAGCGCGTGGTCGCCTTCGACAAGTTGCTGGAACAGGTGGCCAGCGGCCGCAACGATCCCGATGTGGTGTCCACCCTGGCCGCGCGCCTGGCCGCCCTGGATCGAAAGTTGACCGACGAGGACCGGGCGCGGGTGATCGAGGCTACAGGCGGCCGGACGCCCAAGGACATCGCCTCAGCCCTGCTGGATGCACTAGACAATGACCGGATTGCGGAGCGGGTCGAACTGCGCGCGGCGTCTGTCACCGACAAAGCCTTCGACGAGACGGCCCACCGGGTCCGCGCCGA
The DNA here is from genome assembly GCA_964451265.1 of uncultured Caulobacteraceae bacterium. GTDB lineage: Bacteria > Pseudomonadota > Alphaproteobacteria > Caulobacterales > Caulobacteraceae > BOG-938. Next base: position 2,806 of record CAYVHP010000021.1, read on the forward strand.
GGCTTTGCGGGTGTTTGACGATCCCAAGGTTCGCAAGCTGTTGATCGAACTGAAGACGCAGAGCGAACTGGTGATCGACGAGTTCACCCGTGACGCCGTGATCGGCGCGGAGTTCGATGAGAAGGCGGCGACGGAAATGACCGGCCGGTTCAAGTCGTTCCTTGACGAGAACCAGGATCAGCTGAACGCCCTGACGATCCTGTACGGCAAGCCCCACGCCTCGCGCCGCATGACTTATGAGAGCATCGAAGAGCTGCGCGCGGCGCTGGCCCGGCCCCCCTGGCTGCTGGAGCCTGCGGCCGTGTGGAACGCCTATAAGCGGCTGTCCAAGGGAGCGATTCGATCCGATCCCGGCCGGGTGCTGACCGACATCGTGGCCCTGGTCCGTTATGCGCTGGGCAAGACCGAGGCCCTCGCCCCGCTGTCGATCGAGGTCGCGCAGCGCTTCAACCTTTGGCTCGGCCGCGAGGAGCGCGCCGGGCGGACCTACACGGCCGAGCAGCGCGCCTGGCTGGAGGCGATCCGCGATCACCTGGCCGCCAACATCGATCTGCACACGCGCGATTTGCAGGAGCTGCCACAGTTCACCGAACGCGGCGGCGTGGTCGCCGCGCGCGCGGCCTTTGGCGCACGGTTGCCGGACCTGATCGAAGAGCTTACCGACGCTCTGGTGGCGTGAGGGGTATCGGGGTGGTGAGAGGCAAGCGCGCGGTTCAGGCGTCGGCAGAGCCCGTGGAGGGGCCATGGGAGCTGCCGGTAGGGTGGGAATGGCGCCACTTGGCTGAGGTCTGCCATCCCAGCCAATATGGCTGGACTACGAGGGCGTCTCAGACAGGGGACGTCAAGTACTTACGGACGACAGACATCTGGAGTGACCCCCTTTAGCGAGACAGAGAAATAAGGGACAGTTCTCATCAGGAGAACGGATGTCCAGACAAGAACGACGACGGTTCAGCCGGGAGTTTAAGCTCTCGGCGGTAAACCGGCTGGAGATGGGCGAGAGCGGC
>CAYVHP010000022.1:0-13747 GCA_964451265.1 uncultured Caulobacteraceae bacterium
CTTGCTGACATCGACACCGCCAACCTTCGTGATACTCTTGATCTGTTCCATCGACCCATCCTTGTGGCTTCGGACCTCAATGTCCCTGCAACCATCCGGGTCAGTGAAACGTCAGTGGCGGCCCTGCTCAGTCCCAGCCCAAAAAGGCTAAGGGAGCGTCGGCCCCTCCACCGACAGTCCGTCTGGCGCGCCAACGCCAGGCGGACGTCCCGGAAGACAGCCCAATCCTACCACCGCTTCGACAAACAAGGGGGCGTTGGTCAAGCGCAGAGCCCGCCGCACGCCCCCTCCACCACTTCGTGGTCCCCCTCCCCCGCGTCGCGGTGGAGGACGCCTAGTCCAAAAGCCGCGCTTGCGGCCAAGGCCGGATCGGCTATTTTGCGCGCCCTGCCGCGGGCGTAGTTCAGAGGTAGAACGTCAGCTTCCCAAGCTGAATGTCGGGGGTTCGATTCCCCCCGCCCGCTCCATTTTTCAATGACTTAGTGGTCTACGAAGTGGACCACCTGTAGCCAGTTCGGCTTTTGGCGCCGATTGATCCGCTCGGCGATTTCGGGCGCGATCAGGCCGCAGATCGTGGCGCCACCTCTATCCGCACATCGTATTCCATGGCGCGGAAGGCCTCCGCCACAGCCTCAAGTTGGCTTTGATGGTCTATTTTTAGCAAGCGATCGATCTGCGGCGGATGCTGGCGGAGACGCCGGCTCAGTTCGGCCTTGGTGACGCCCTTGGCGCGCATGGTGTTGTAGAGGTCCACCTTCAGCGAGGTCAGAAGCGGCATGACAACGCCGCACTCATTCGACCCCAACTCGCTCCAAGGAATGTCGGACTGGGCAGGCGCGTCCTCGCCCCGCGCAATCCGGGCAGCCAGGGCCTCCTCAATCGCCGGGCGGGCTACGGCCTGGGCCATGGCACGGTTTTCGGCAAAGGTGGTGACCTCGGGGAGAACGGGGCAAGTGACCAAAAACGTCCCGTTGTCGTCGGGTGTCAGTTCGATCCGGTAGATGCTCATTTGAGACCCAAGTCTTTCTTGATCTTGTTCACTAGGCCCGTGCCGAGCTCCTTGGCGGCGCCGTGCATGGGCAATTGAGAGATGCGATCTGCGCGCCGAACGGTCAAATGGCCCGACCCGCCTCGATGATTTTCGAAGGTGCAGCCTTGCTTGGCCAGCCAGCGCTTGAGTTCGTTTGCGTTCACGAAATTACCATACACAACACATCTGTTAAATGCAACACATGTGTTGTTGTCGTGCGTCGTGTTTCCTCGCGTGCCTTGGCCCGTGGTCAGGCCTGCTCGGGCGGTGCATACATACAAAAAACGAGTGGAGGAAATCATGCCGACGTCCGCCTTGAAAGGGATTCGCCGCGCGGTCCTCGTGGCCATCGCAGTGCTGCTGTCAGCCGCCGGCCCGGCCCTGGCCGACGACGCCCTGTCGGTGATCATCGCTCAGAAGACCCCTCCCCTGATGAACGCCCTCAACCTGGTGGCCCAGGGCGCGGGCTTTTATCGGGAGGAGCATCTACAGGTGACCACCCGTTTCACCGATGAGGCGATCAAGACCCTGATGAGCTGCACCCGGGGCGAAAGCGACATCTGTCCCATGCCCATCGAACCCATGCTGGAGCACTATGACGACGGGGTGCGTATGAAGATGTTCATCTCCAGTGCCGACACCTTCACCGTGGTGATCGCCGTTCCGGAGGATGGTCCGCTCAAGACCCTGGCCGATCTGAAGGGCAAGGCCATCGGCGTGCACCTGGCCACCGGCTCGGCCGGTGTCTTCCCCACCCAATCGGCCCTGGCGGCTGCGGGGGTTAAGCCGGGCGAGACCACCATGGTCACCGTGGGCATGAACCAGGAAGCCATGGACGCCCTGGCCTCGGGCAAGGTGGCGGCGCTCGGCCTGCCCATGTACGAGATGGTCCCCTTCATCGCTGCGGGCGCCAAGCTGCGCATTCTGCGCCACCCGATCCTGGGCCACATCGCCAACGGCGGCTATGCCTCGGCCCCGTCGGTGATCGCCGCTAAGGCCGATGCTCTGGGCCGCTTTTCCCGCGCCATCGTCAAGACCAGCCTGCTGATCCGCTATAACCCCAAGGCCGCCGCGCGCGCCTTCCTAACGGCCAAGGGCGAGCCCTTCACCGACGCGGACGTGACGCGCATCGCCGCCGACCTGACCGCCTGGGAAAACGATCTGCCCGCCTCGGACCCAACCGCCCCCCGCATCGGCGAGGTCAAGGAAGGCGATATCCAACGCTACATCCAGCTTTTGGCTCAGGCCGGCGTGATGAAGCGCCAGATCCCGGCGGCGGAGTTCGTGACGGGGCAGTTTGTGGATGTGGCGAATGATTTCGACCACGAGGCGTTCGAGGCGCGGGCGAAGGCGATGCGGTGAGACGCCGGAGAACCACGCCCATCTGCACTTGAATAACCCATCAGATGGGTTATCTTGACGGATGGTTGTCGTTCATCGCGCCCATGGTTTTCGGTTCGTGATCTACACACTCGATCACGAACCGGCGCACGTTCACATCACCGGGGCGGGACAGGCGAAAATCAATCTGCGCGGCGGGGGGGCCGCAAGATGCTGGAGTCTGAACCGCGAGCCGTGGCGGCGCGCTATGACCAGACCACCGGTCGCGTGGCGATCGATCTGGCCAACGGCTGCACCTACGTCTTTCCCACGCAACTGGTGCAGGACCTTCAGGGCGCCAGCCAAGACGACTTGGCTGATGTCGTAGTGGATGGCGTGGGCTTCAACCTGCATTGGCCGGCGCTGGAGGTTGACCTCTACGTCCCGGCGCTGGTGTCCGGAATATTCGGAACGCGCGCGTGGATGACTCGCGAGCTAGCCCGGGTAGCCGGACGCACGTCATCACCGGCAAAGGCTGCCGCTGCGCGCTCAAACGGCGCTAAGGGTGGGCGACCGCGTAAGAGCGCGACCGTGTAGCTGAAAATGTGGGTGCTCGTGTCGCGGACTTCCCGACCCTAGGACTGGAACAGTCCCGCCGCGCTGCGCTTTTCACTGCATAAGGAAACCCACATGGCGAATGATCATTTCGGCCGCGCGGCGGCGATAGGGCTGAGCGTGCTGGCGGCTATCGCCATTCCCGCCTGGCAGAATATCGCGCATGTGGGCCTGAGCGCGGCGCAGTTTTCCGCCCAGGGCGACCAGACCCTGCGCGCCGCGCCCTACGCCTTCGCCATCTGGTCGGTCATCTATATCGGGCTCGTGGCCTTCGCCATCTATCAGTTCCGGTCCGGGGTTCGGCGGTCGGTCCTGATGAGCCGCGTTGGGTGGCCCGCAGCCGCAGGGATATCGGGCTGCGGCCTGTGGATCATCGCCTCGGCCTTCAATCTGCAATGGCTGAGCGTGGCGGTGATCGTCGCCTCCACGGCGAGCCTGGTCGGCGGTCTGCTCGCGGCGCCCCGGACTCTGTCGCGGGCGGAACGGCTGTGGATCATCGCGCCCCTGACCCTGCTGGCCGGATGGCTGACCATCGCCAGCGGCCTGAATTTGGTCACCGTGCTGACCGCCCAGGGGTGGATCACGCCGAGCGTGGTCTGGGCTGCGGGCGCGATCCTGTTGGTGTTGGTCGTCGGCGGACTGGTCGCCCGGCGCCTGGTCGCCTCGGTCTATCTGGCGCCCATCATCTGGGGATTGGCGGGGGTCGCGGTCGCCGAAAGCGGCCAGATCGTCGTGGCGGGCCTAGCAGTGGCGGCGGCCGTGGCGCTGGCGGTCGAGGCGGTGGTGGTGGGGCGGAAAGGCGCGGTGGGTTAGCCGGTCGTCAGTTCCCCCCCTCAAAAACCCCGCGCCACCCGAAACCCGTGGTCATCAATCCGCAGGTCGCCGGCGTAGCGCAGGCGTTGGGCGGAGCGAAGCATTTGGGGGCGGGCGCTCCAGGAGCCGCCGCGCAGGCCGGGTTGGGCGCAGTCGCCGGTGCGGTTGGCGGAGCCGTCGGTGGGCGCGTCCTTGTAGCTTTCGCTCCAGCAGTCCTCCAGCCAGGACCACGTCTCGCCCACTGTGTCGTAGAGCCCGAAGGCGTTGGGTTTGAAGCGGCCCACCGGCGAGGCGACGGCGTAGCCGTCATGGCAGGCGGTGGTCAGCATCTGGGGAAAACGGGCCAGGGTGTCCTGGTCCGCGCCGTTGGCGTAGGCGCAGGCGGCGGCCGGGTCGTCGCCCCAGAAGTAGGTGGTCGTGGTCCCGGCGCGGTTGGCGTAGTCGTACTCGGCCTCCGACAACAGGCGATAGGCGTGGCCGGTCTTGGCGGATAGCCAGGCCGTATAGGCCTTTGCGTCCTTCCAGTTCAGGCATTGCACGGGAAAGTCGTCGGTCTGCTCAAAGCCGGGATTACGCCAATTGCGGCCCTTCATCGGCTGCTTGGCCGGCTCGCTAGTGTAGCACTCGTCACCAGCGTCATAGGCCGTGTCGGCCACGAAGCGGGCGAACTCGCCCACAGTGACGGGATATTTGCCCACAGCGAAGGCGTAGCCAATGCGCACCCGGTGGCGCGGGATCTCATAGGGCTGGTGATCCAGGGTGGTCTGGGTGGAGCCTAGGACGTTCTCCCCCGCCGGAATCACGACCATTTGCGGATAGTCGGGGCCGTCCCACAGCTCGAGCGGCTTGTCCGATGCGGGCCATGAGATCGGCGGGCTATCCAGCCGCGCCTGCAGCGTCGCTAGGGGCGCGGCGGCGGCGATCAGCGCGGCGGTCTTGGCCTTGATCGCGGCGATCTCAGCATCGGGATGAGGATGGACGGCTTGATAGGCGGCAAAGCGGGCCTGCCGGTCCTTGAGCCAAGCGGATGAGTCGTCGGCCTGAACGGCGCAGGCGCAGAAACTCCACGCCGCAACCGCCGCAACAGCGATCCTCATCCAAGCTGGACCCACGACATACCGCCTCCTCCGCTCGTTCCCGCGAAAGCGGGAATCCAGATCTTTCCAGCGTGGCGATTCCTGGACAGGACTGGGTCCCCGCTTTCGCGGGGATGAGCGGGTTAAGGGTTGGCGATTCAATGGGAACATCGAAGTCCTAGAAAACCCGCGCCACCCGGATGCCGTGATCATCCACCCGCACGTCCACGTCGTAACGGATGCGTTCGGCGGCCCGCAGGATGGTGGGGCGGGCGCTCCAGGAGCCTCTGCGCAGCGGGCGCTGCTTGCAGTCGCCGGCCAGGTTGATGGAGCCGTCGGTCGGGGCGCCGACATAATTCTCGTTCCAGCAATCGGCCAGCCAGGACCAAGCGTTGCCGGTGATGTCGTACAGGCCGAAGGGGTTAGGCTTGAAGCTGCCCACCGGCGAGGTGAAGACATAGCCGTCGTGGCAGGTGTTGGCCGTGGTGATGTGCGTCAACGCGGCCTTGGCGTCGGCATCCGCACCATTGGCGTAGGCGCAGGCGGCGGTGGCGTCTTCGCCCCAGAAGTAGGAGGTGGTGGTGCCGCCGCGATCGACATATTCGTACTCGGCCTCCGACAGCAGCCGATAGGTGTGGCCGGTCTTTTTGGACAGCCACGCCACATAGGCCTGGGCGTCGTTCCAGTTCATACAGACTACAGGGTGGTCGCTGGTCTGGGCGAAGCTGGGGTTGCGCCAGTCGCGCCCGTGGCGGGGCTGCTCGCCGCCTTCGCCGGTAAAGCAGGTGTCGCCGGCGTCATAGCCGGTGTCGGCCACAAAGCGGGCGAACTCGCCCACAGTGACGGCGTATTTGCCGACCGCGAAGGCGTAGCTGATGCGCACCTTGTGGCGCGGCGCCTCATAGCTCTGGTGGTTGAACTCCGTGGCCGGCGAGCCCATGGCGTATTCGCCCGCCGGCATGACCAGCATTTGCGGATAATCCGGGCCGTCCCACAGCTCCAGCGGCTTGTCGGTCGCCTTCCATTGCACGGGCGGGTCGAGCACGGCGGGGTTCATCGCGGGCGCCGCGGCGATCAGGGCGGCGGTCTTGGCCTTGATCTTGGCGATCTCGGCGTCCGGGTGGGGATGGGCCGCCTGATAGGCGGCAAAGCGCGCCTGGCGGTCCTTCAGCCATGCCGCCGTATCGTCGGCCTTGGCGGCGAACGCCGTCAGACACGCCGCGATGACTGCCGCCGTCGCCGCGATCTTCACCCAACCTTGGCCCACGCAACCTCCTGTGATTTTGGCTTGTTTGGCGCCGCCCTCATCAGGAACGGCTCGCTCTTGACGATGCCGCCAATGATGGACTGCCAGCGATAGTCCTTGGCCCGCGCGTCATGCACGATCTTGCGCACGGCGGGCATGTCATAGGCCTCGATCTGCCGACCCAGGGCGTAGGCGAGCAACTTCTGGGTCATGGCCTGCACGAACTGCTCCTTGCGGGCCAACAGAGCGTTGCGCAGGCCCGTCGGGCCCTCGAACTTCGTCCTGTTGGGCAGAACACCGGTGGAATCGATGGGCGTTCCGGCGTCGGTCGTGCGCCACTTGCCGGTGGCGTCGAAGTTTTCCAGCGCAAAGCCCAGCGGATCCATCGAGGAATGGCAGCCGGCGCACACGGGGTTTTTGCGGTGCTCCTCGAGCCGCGCGCGCACCGAGGCGGGCTTGCCGCCGGCGCCGGTGTCCTTCAGGGCGGGGACATTGGGCGGCGGCTCGGGCGGAGGGGTGCCCAAGAGGCTGTCCAGCACCCACTTGCCGCGCAACACCGGCGAGGTGCGGTTGGGGTAGGAGGTTACAATCATCAGGGCGCCTTGGCCCAAAAGGCCGCCGCGCGGGCTGTCGGCGGGCAGGTCGACCCGGCGGAACCGCGAACCGAACACGCCCGGAATGCCGTAGTGCTTGGCCAGACGCTCGTCCAGGAAGGTGTAACGGGCGCTGAGCAGCTCAACAACGCTGCGATTGCGATGGATCTGATCGTTCATGAACAGGGTGGTTTCCTGGTTCATGGACGCCAGCAGGGACTGATCGAAGGTGGGGAACAGGCGTTCGTCAGGGTCCGCGTTCTTGATGTTGCGCAGCAGCAGCCATTGGCCGACGAAGTTGTCCACCAGGGCTTTGGACCTCGGGTCCGCCAGCATCCGCTTGACCTGAGCGCCCAGCACCGCCGGCTGGTGGAGCTTGCCGTGCTCGGCCAGCGTCGTCAGCGTGGAGTCGGGAAGGCTGCTCCACAGGAAGAAGGACAATCGCGAGGCCAATTCCTGATCGCTGATCCGGTAGACCGAGCCCGGCGCCGCGTGGGCCGGGTCGTGCTCCACGCGAAACAGGAAGTTGGGCGAAGCCAGAATCCAGGCCAGTGCCGATTGCAGTCCCGTGGTAAAATCGCCGTCCTTGCGGCCATCGCGGTAGAACTGCATCAAGCCCGCCGCCTCCTTGTCCGTAACCGGACGCCGGAAAGCCTGACGGGCCAAGGTCGACAGGATGCGCCGCGCGCAGGGCTCTTCGCCGGCGGCGGACGCTGGACGACACAGCAAAATCTTGCGCAGGCTGGGCGTGTCGGGGCGGCTCTTGCCATCCACGTTCAGCGGGCCGCTGATCGCCAGGCTGTCGATGGCCTGGGCGCGGGTTTCGTCGTACTGCAGAATGCGCAGGGCCGGCGGCGGTCGGATCACGGCGTCCTCGGGATCGGCGAAACGGCCCGCGAAGGATGCGCTGACCACGTGCGGACCCGCCTTGACCGGCAAGCGGATCTGCATGCCCGCATCGGCTTCGTGGGCCCAGGTCTCCCAGTCGGCGTCGCCATAGATTTCACCCGAGAAGCTATCGGCGGTCCCCCGGCCGTGGTTCTCACCCCCGACCTTGAACGTCTTGACCCGCTCGCCGTCGATGCGAAGGTCGATCTGCTCGGGCTCGTTCAGACCGACGATGTATTCGTACAGCTGCCGGCGCAGACGTACTTTGATCTGATAGTCCCCATCCGTCGGGAAGGTGTAGCTGACTGAGGTCCCGCCGCGCGAGCCGAACGGCATGCCCTCGGTTTGATCCTGCTGGCCCGCCAATTTTGGCGTCGCGAAGGTATCGGTGACCGGGCTGGCCGGAGGCATGCCCAACGCCAGGCGGCTGACCCGGCGGGCCACGATCAGATAGCGTTCCAACAGCGCCGGCGAGACCGAAAGCAGGCTGGCGTTGTTGTCCAGGCCCTGGATGTCGGCGTCATCCGGCGGCAGAAGCGTCGCGGTGTCGACATCGAGTGCGAGCAGGTCTCGTACGGCGTTTTTGTATTCGGCCCGGTTCAGCCGATGCACAGCCTGGGTTCTGCCGGGATTGGGATTGAGCGCGGCTTCCTGATCGAGCCGATTCTCCAGCGCCTGCACGAAGCTGTCTGTCGCCTGGCTGTCCGGCCTGGGCAGACCCGGCGGCGGCATAGCCCCCATACGCAGCTTGCGGACCACCTTTTCCCAGGTGTCGGCGTCGGGACCCACATGGTTCAGGTCCTTATTGTCCAGAACCAGGCCGCCGACCTTGCGCTTGTCGTTGTGGCAACCGAAGCAGTATTTGCTGAGCATTGCGCCGTCGGGATGGCCGGCGGGCGCGGCCTCGGCGCCCAGGCCGGCGACCGGCGCCGCACCGACGGCTCCGCAGGCGAGGAGCACCGTCAGGACTTGGGCGACGCCATTACTCAGTTTCATACGCCCGTTTCCTCAGGCCCGATTATGGGTTCGGGCTCGCTCAGGTCGAATTATCCGCCACGGGCGCGAGGCCTGTCAATTCGACAGCGTGGACGACCGCCGCGCCCGGTGTAGTATCTCAAAAAAGCATGCTTTCGGGAGGCGTCCGGATGCGGACTGTAGCGGTCGGTTTTGTCTGTTTGATGGCCTGGGCGCTTGCCGCGACCGCCGCCGATTGCGCCGTCCGCGACCTTCGCCTGATCCAGGCGGCTCAGAGAGACGATATACAAGCGGCGAAAGCCTTGGCGAGCGTGGATGTGAACACCCGCGCGCCGGATGGAGCCACCGCCCTGCACTGGGCGGCGCACAATGACGACCTGGCCCTGGCGGAGCTGCTGATCCGCAGGGGCGCCAAGGTGGATGCGGTCAATGACCTGGGCGTCACGCCCCTGTGGGTCGCCGCCTCCAATTCGGGCGCCGCCATGGTCCAGCGGCTGCTGGACGCCCATGCCAATCCCAACATCGCCCCGCCTACCAACGGCTCGCCCCTGATGGTGGCCGCGCGGATCGGCAACGCCGACGCGGTCAAGGCGCTTCTGGCGCACGGCGCGGACCCCAACGCTCGCGAGGGGGCCCACGGCCAGACGGCGCTGATGTGGGCGGTCGTCGCCCGTCATCCAGATGTCGTTCGCCTGCTGCTGCAGGCGCATGCGGACCTGCATATCCGGACCAAATCATCACCCCAGCGGGTGCTGCTGTGCTGCCAGTACTATGAAAGTCAGGCGGACGGAGACGCCGTGGTGCAAAGGGGCGGCTACACCGCCATGCTGTTCGCCGCCCAGGACGGAGACGTGGAGACCGCCAAGCTGCTGATCGCCGCCGGCGCGGACGTCAAGGACGCGGCGGCCGATAACGCCTGCGCACTGATCCTGGCCGCTCACCTCAAGCAGAATGACGTGGCCTCGGTCCTGCTGGACGCCGGCGCAGATCCCAACGATGCGCGCGCGGGCTACACAGCCCTGCAGATCGCCGCCACCACGGGCAACCTGACCCTGGCCAAAGCGCTGCTGGACCACGGCGCCGACATCAACGCCCGCCAGCAGAGCGGCACGCCGTCCAAACGCACCGTCAACGGCCACGCCCTCGACCACGCCATGACCGGCGCCACGGCCTATTTCACCGCCATGCGCTCGGGCCAGCTGGAGATGATGAAGCTGTTGGCGGACATGGGCGCCGACACCACCATCCCCCTGAAGGACGGCCGCACCGCATTCATGATCCTGGCCGGCGAAACCACGCTTGAAGGACCGGATGTGCCCGAAGCGAAGGCAGTGGAGGTGGTCAAGCTTGCGGTCAAGCTGGGCACGCCCGTCAATCAGGCCGACGCCAACGGCGACACCGCCATGCACATCGCCGCCGCCCGGCGGCGCGACCGGCTGCTGCAGGCCCTCGCCGACAGCGGCGCGGCGCTGGATGTGAAGAACCGCAATGGGGACACGCCCTTAGCCCTGGCGCTCAAGCCGCCCCCGCCGCTACAAGGCTCAGGGTTCACCGAAGAATATGCGGAGATGATCTCGCACAAGGGAACGCCCGAACTGCTCCGAAAGCTCGGCGCCAAGAGCTGAACGCGGTCAAACTTCGGACAGGCGGTCGATGTCGAGCTTGCCGGTGCTGGTTCCGACCTTGTCGACCGGCAGGCCCAACTTGTCCAACACGGCAACCAGCATATTGGCGGTGGACTCGCCGTTGTATTTCAGGTGACGGCCGCCCTTGATCCCCTGGTTGGGCCCGCCCACCAACATGACGGGGACATTGACGTGGTCGTGGATGTTGCTGTCGCTCATGCCCGCTCCGTACAGGAGCAGTGTGTGGTCCAGCAGGGATCCGTCGCCGTCCTTGGTCTTGCTCATCTTGTCCAGGAAATAGGCGAACATCTGCACGTGGTAGGTGTTCACCTTGGATAGGGCGAGCAGTCTGTCGGGATCGTATTGGTGGTGTGACAGGGGGTGGTGACCTTCCGGCACCCCGATTTCCGGATAGGTTCGCCCGCTGAATTCTCGGCCGTACATATAGGTGGCCACCCGCGTCAGGTCGGCCTGATAGGCCAGCGCCTGCAGATCGTACATCAGCTTGGCGTGTTCCTGAAAGGTCGCCGGAATGCCGGAGGGCTGGTTGACCACCGGCATATCCTTGGCGCTCTGGGCCTCGGCCTTTTGGATTCGGGTCTCAATGTCGCGCACCCCGTCCAGATACTCGGCCAGCCGGGCGCGGTCCTCGGCCCCCAGACTGCGTTCCATGTCGCCGACCTGGCCGATCACCGAATCGAGAATGCTACGGTCCTGACGCAGGTGCGCCTGGCGCACGGCGGTGTCGGTGCTGCCCGCGTCGCCGAACAGGCGTTCGAACACGATGCGCGGATTATTCTCCGGCGCGAGCGGCAGGGTCGCCGAGCGCCAGGAGACCGTGTTGCCCATGATGCAGGGATTGCCGTCGCACAGCCCCGCCGAATCCAGATTGTCCAGCCCCAGCTCCAGTGACGGGAGTTGGGTCTGCGCGCCGAAATGCTGCGCCGCCAACTGATCGAGCGAGGTCGAGGCCAGACCGCCCCCGCCCGACGTCTTGCTCGGCGGCGTACCTGTCAGAAACCCGGTCGAAGCGCGGGAATGCGGACTTGAGGTCGTCACCATGGGCACGTTCAGGCCTGACAGCACGAGCAGCCGGTCACGGTGCGCCGCCAGGGGCTGCATGATTGGGGTCAGCTCGAAGGCTCCGGTGGTCTTAGGCAGCCAATAATCCATCGACATGCCGTTGGGGACATAGGCCACACCCAGGCGCTTGACCGGCGCGATCTTGTCGGCGGCGCGGGCCAGTGCGGGCTCCATGGCGTCCAGCAGGGGCAGGGCGACGGCTGCGCCGACGCTGCGCAGCAGGGTGCGACGGTCTAGGGACAGCTTTTTGATGATCATGGCCAAAGCCTCACTGGAACTTCGATGCGACGTTTTCGCGGGCGCGCGCGATATTGGGCGAAGGAGCGGGCGCCGAGGGCGCGGTTCTCATCAGAAACGGTCCGCTTCTGACAATACCACCAATGATGGATTGCCAACGATAATCATCCTTGCGGGCGTCATGCACCACCTTGCGTACAGCCGGCATATCGTAGGCCTCGATCTGTCGCCCGAGGGCATAGGCCAAAAGTTTCTGCGTCATGGCCTGAACGAACTGTTCCTTGCGGGCCAGCAAGGCGTCGCGCAGGCCGACCGGGCCATCGAACTTCGTCCCATTCGGCAGCACGCCCGAAGAGTCGATCAGTGTTCCCGCATCAACGGTGCGCCATTGACCGGTGGCGTCGAAGGTCTCCAGGGCAAAGCCCAAGGGGTCCATCGAGGCGTGACACGCCGCGCACACCGGATTCTTGCGGTGCTCCTCCAGCCGAGCGCGAACCGAGGCGGGTTTGCCCTCCGCACCGGTGTCCTTCAGGGCCGGAACATTAGGCGGAGGTTCAGGCGGCGGGGTGCCCAGCAAGCTGTCCAGCACCCACTTGCCGCGAAGCACCGGGGATGTGCGGTTGGGATAGGAGGTGACCATCAACAGGCTGCCTTGGCCCAGCAGGCCGCCGCGTGGGCTTTCGGGCGGCAGTTCGACCCGGCGCATACGGGTTCCGACCACGCCGGGAATGCCATAGTGGCGCGCCAGACGCTCGTTGAGGAAGGTGTAGCGGGCGCTCAAAAGTTCGACCACGCTGCGATTGTGGTGCAGCTGATCGTTCACGAACAGGGTGGTTTCCTGCTCCAGGGCGGAGCGCAGCTCCTCATCGAAGCTGGGGAAAACGTGCTGGTCGGGTTCGGCGCTCTTGATATTGCGCAATAGCAACCACTGGCCGACGAAATTATCCACCAGGGCTTTGGACCGCGCGTCCGACATCATCCGCCGCACCTGCTGGTCGAGCACGGCGGGCTGATGAAGCCGGCCCTCGCGGGCGAGGCTCAGAAGGGTCTGGTCGGGGATACTGCTCCATAGGAAGAACGATAGGCGTGAGGCCAATTCCAGGTCGCCGATGCGGTAAGCCCCGCCCGGCGTTACACCAGCCGGGTCGTGCTCCACGCGGAACAGGAAGCTGGGAGAAGATAAGATTCGCGAAATCCCCACCTGCAATCCGACGGCGAAATCCCCGCCCTGCCGGCCTTCGCGGTAAAAGCCCATGAGGGTCTGAATGTCCTTATCGCTGACCGGCCGACGATAGGCCTGGACCGCCAGGGCTGACAGAATTCGCCGCGCGCAGGGCTCCTCCTGCGCAGCGTTTTTGGGCCGACAAAGCATGATCTTATGCAGGCTGGGGGTGTCGGCGCGGGCGGCTGCGGTCGGGTCGTAAGGTCCGGTGATCACGACGCTGTCCAAGGCCTGGATCGGGGTTTCGTCACTGGCCAGGTGACCCGGCACGCCCACAGCGCGGGTCAGGGCGTCTTCAGGCTTGGTGAAGCTTCGGATGAATGAGACCGCCACGAGATGCGGACCCGCCTTGACCGGCAGACGCATCTGCAGACCCTGATCGGCATTGATCGCCCAGGACTCCCATTCCGCGCCGCCGTAGATCTCGCCGGCGAAGCTTTCCGCCGCCTGCAAACCGTGGCTTTCGCCCCCGACCGAAAAGCGCTTGATGGGAACGCCGTCGATGCGCACATCGACCTGTTCAGGCTCCTGCAAGCCGTCAACGTAGTCGTACAGCTGTCGGCGCAGACGCAGCTTGATGAGGTATTGGCCGTCCGCCGGGAAAGTGTAGCGGAAGGCGGCCCCGCCGCGGGTCCCAAAGGGCAGATCCAAGCCCTGATCGTCCTGAGACGACAGCTTGGGCGCCTTCAGCGTATCGATCACAGGGCTGGATGGCGGCAGTCCCAGCGCCAGACGGCTCACCCGCCGAGCGACAATCAGGTAGCGCTCCAGCAAGGCCGGCGAGACCGACAGAAGGCTGGCGTTGTTGTCCAGGCCCTGGGTGTCCGCGTCGTCCGGCGGCAACAGGGCGGCGGTGTCGACGTCCAGTCCCAGCAGATCGCGCACGGCGTTCTTGTACTCGGCCCGGTTCAGACGGTGCAGGGCCTGGGTGCGGCCTGGGTTGGGATGCAGCGCCGCCACATGATCGAGTTGACCCTCCAGCGCGGCCACGAAACTATCGGTGGTTTGGTTGTCAGGGCGTGGC
>CAYVHP010000023.1:0-28830 GCA_964451265.1 uncultured Caulobacteraceae bacterium
CCAGCACTTCGAGAAGGACCGGGCGCTGGTGCGCCGCTTCCAGAAGATCGACGTGAACGAGCCGACCGTCGAGGACACCATCAAGATCCTCAAGGGGCTAAAGACCTACTACGAGGACTTCCACAAGCTTAAGTACACGTCCGAAGCGCTCAAGACGGCGGTGGAGCTGTCGGCCAAATATATCACCGACCGCAAGCTGCCCGACAAGGCGATCGACATCATCGACGAAGCCGGCGCCTCGCAAATGCTGTTGCCGGAGAGCAAGCGGAAGAAGACCATAGGCGTAAAGGAGGTCGAGGCCGTGGTGGCCAAGATCGCCCGTATCCCGCCCAAGTCCGTATCCAAGTCCGACGCAGAGTCGCTCAGGCAACTGGAGGCAGACCTCAAGCGCGTGGTGTTCGGTCAGGACGACGCGATCATGCAATTGTCGGCCGCCATGAAGATGGCCCGGGCCGGTCTGCGTGACGCGAACAAACCGATCGGTTGCTACCTGTTCTCCGGTCCCACCGGCACCGGCAAGACCGAAACCGCTAAACAGCTGGCCCAGACCCTCGGCATCGAGATGCTGCGGTTCGACATGTCCGAGTACATGGAACGGCACACGGTCAGCCGCCTGATCGGCGCGCCGCCGGGCTATGTCGGTCATGACCAGGGCGGCCTGTTGACCGACGCGGTGGATCAGCATCCGCACGCGGTGGTTCTGCTGGACGAGATCGAGAAGGCGCACCCGGACGTGTACAACATCCTGCTGCAGGTCATGGACCACGGGGTGTTGACCGACGCTGTGGGCAAGAAGGTCGACTTCCGCAACATAGTGCTGATCATGACCACCAATGCGGGGGCGGCCGACGCCCAACGTCATTCGATCGGGTTCGGCCGCGGCCGAGCAGCGGATGAGGAGAGCGAAGCGATCAAGCGGGTGTTCTCGCCTGAATTCCGTAACCGCCTGGATGCGGTCGTGGCGTTCAAGGGCCTGACCCAGGACGTCATCCGTATGGTGGTGCAGAAGTTCATCATCCAGCTGGAGGCCCAGCTCGCCGACCGGCATGTGACCATCGAGACCTCGGATGCGGCGACCGACTGGCTGGCCAAGAACGGGTTCGATGAGCTGTATGGCGCTCGGCCTCTGGCCCGGGTGATCCAGGAACACATCAAGAAGCCGTTGGCCGACGAGATACTGTTCGGTCGATTGATCCGCGGCGGCCACGTGCGGGTCGAACTGGTGGACGGCAAGCTGGCCTTCCAGATCGATTCAGCGGGAGCGCCAGAGACCGCCGTTTCCGCAGGGTCGTCGGAGGAGCCAGCCCTGGCCGACTAGAGTCACCGGCTCTAGTCGATCATCGCTGCGATCTGCTTGGCTAGGGCGGCTAGTTCGCTCGGGTCGGCCATGGCGCCCTCGCCGTGGGCGCGTGCGGACCGGCCCGCCCAGCGCGGGATGATGTGGAAGTGCAGGTGGAATACGCTCTGGCCCGCCGGCGCCCCGTTAAATTGGCTGATCAGGATTCCGTCAGGACGAAGGGCCGCGCGTACGGCTTTGGTGACGCGTTGAACGTCGAGGATCAGATGGGACAGAATTTCAGGTTCGACCTCTAAGAGGTTGCGCGCCTGGGACTGTTTGGAGATGACCAAGGTGTGTCCGCGGGTCTGCGGGAAGACGTCCATGAAAGCTAGAACATGGGCGTCTTCGAACACCTTGGCTGAGGGAATTTCACCGCGCAGAATCTTGGCGAACACATTGTCGGGGTCGTAATTCCCATCAAGGCTCATTGCGGAGCGCTCCTACTTTGGGTTTAATTTATAAAACGAGCGCACCCCGGGGGAAACCATTCCACCTTCAAAACGAGACGAATCGATCTTCTCCACAGAAGAAGTCGTCACACCCCTAGATATAGCGTTAACAACGCGTTTACACACAAGGAATCGATGGGTAGCGTCCCAGACTGAGCCTGGGAGTTCGATTCGGATGACGTCAGGGGCGCCCTGGTCAGTAAAGGGTATTGATCCGAAAGCTCGCGAGATCGCCAAAGATCTCGCGCGGCGTTCAGGGATGACCCTGGGCGAGTGGCTGAACCAGATGATCCTCGAAGACGGCCCTGAAGGACAGGCGCCTGAACCCGAGCCGATCCGGCGGCCGACCCTCGCGTCGCCGCGCCTGGGCCGTCTGGAAGCCCTTCCAGCGCAAGGCGACGAACTGGACCGGGTGCTGGAAGGCCTGGACAGGCTGTCAGCCCGCATTGAAGCGGCCGAACATCGCTCCACCCTGGCGATCAGCGGCATCGACCAGTCGGTGCAGGGCGTGCTTTCGCGCATGGAAACCGCCGAGCGCGAGCAAATTCAGGTGGCCGCAAGGTTCGAAGGCGCGTTGGACGAAACCCGGACCGATCAAGCGCGCATCGCCGAGCGTCTACGTCGGATCGAGCAGGAATCCGTAGGGCCTCGGTCGGCGGAAGCTTTGAGGGCGCTGGAGCTGGCGCTGAACAAGGTGGCCGGACAGCTTTATGAGGGCGAGACCCGGACGCGGGAAGCAATCGGCGTTCTGCGCAGAGACCTTGACCAAGTGGCCCAAAAGGCGGCCGCCGTCGACGCGAGCGCGCCGGTTCTGGTCGACGCCGTGGTGGCGCGGATCGCCGAGCGGCTCGAAAAGGCGGAGGCCGGCACTACGGGCGCCATCCGCGCCTTGGAGAGCTCCTTCGCCAGTTTAGACGGCCGGTTGAGCGCCACAGAAGCTACGCTTGAACGATCAGGCGGCGCCGATGCTCGTTTCGAGCAACTGGCCAACGAACTTTCGCAGAAAATGGAGCAATCTCGCCTAGTCTTGGTCGAGCAGATCAAGGCCTCGGCCGATGGGCGGGCTGACCGTCTGGAGCGGACCTTGCGTGACATGGCGGCCCATGTTCAGGTCGCCGAACGCAAGTCTGCTCATGCGATCGAGACGATGGGCAAGGAGGTCTTGCAGATGGCCGACTCCCTTAATCAAAAGCTCCAGGCCTCAGAGCATCGCAACGCCGAGGCCGTGGATCAAATCGGCGCAGAGGTTGCACGCGTCGCCAACGCGGTGGAACAGCGTCTGCGGCGCGTGGACAGCGGACACGCCGAAGCCCTTGAGAAACTGGGCTCTGAAATCGCCCGCATTACAGAGCGTCTGGCCGAACGCATCGCCGGCGCCGAACGCCGCTCGGCCCACGCTGTGGACGACGTGGGCGAGCAGATGGCGCGAATTACCGAGCGCATCAATCAGCGCCAGGAGCGCTCATCATCCGAGTTGCTGGACCGTATGCGCCAGAGCGAGGAGCGCACCGCGCGTCTCCTGGAAGAAGCTCGCGAACGGATCGACCGGCGTCTGGGGGAGACCGCAAAACGCGCTGCTGAGCCCATCCCAGAACCAGCGGCCCCCGCACCGCAAATCCGCCCGCCCTACGCAGAACCGCCATCGGCTTTTGGGCCTTCTGCGTTCGCCGATCCGTTTGCGGCCATTGCGCCTCAGGCCGATAGCTTCGATGAAGCCTTCGCCCCGCCGCCTACGGTTCATGACAGCGCCTTCGCGGCGCCGCCCTTCGATGCCACCGGATCCTTCGATATCGCCGACTTCCCGGCTGATTCTGATACACCCACCTTCGCGGAAGAGGATTTTGATGCGGCTCAAGGATTTGGCCGCGAGACAGACGCCTATGACTCCGTTGAGCCTCTAGACGCTTCCGCTGATTTTGAGGCTGCCCCCACACGCAGCGCCTCAACCCGTGAGTTGATCGCAGCGGCCCGGGCGGCTGCGCGCCAAGCCTCGCAACCCGCAGAAAAGGAAAACAAGCCCCGTGGCGACAGCGGGGGAGGCGGTCTGCTGGGGAACTTCGGCAAGAAAAAGGAGGCCGGGTCATTCAAGAACGCCTTGCTCGCCTCGAGCATTGTGGCGGTCCTCGGATTATCCGCAGCCGGCTACGTCATTTATAGGCCGGACATGGTTGCCGGCTGGAACAACGGCGGTCACAAGGCCCCGCTGGCGGTTCAGCCCCAGCAGACGTCACAGACCGCCTCCTCGGCGCCTTCGAGCGAAGCCATGGCGGCCAATCTGACCTTGGATGCGCCGAGCGCGCCCGACGCTGCCCCCGTTGCAGCACCGCCGCCGGACAGCTCCGACATTTACAATCAGGCCAAGGACAAGATCAAAGCGAATGATCCTGCCGGCCTGGACTTGATGCGCAAAGCGGCCAACGTCGGCTATGCGCCCGCGCAGTTCTACATGGCCAAGCTGTACGAAGACGGCGACGCCGGGGTGAAAAAAGATCCCGCTGAAGCCCGGCGTTGGACGCAGCGTGCGGCCGAGGGCGGCGACCCCAAGGCCATGCATAACCTCGGCCTCTACTACTTTCACGGCGATGGCGGGCCCAAGAACGTAGCTCAGGCCGCTACATGGTTCCGTCGGGCGGCAGACCTTGGCTTGGTGGACAGCCAGTACAACCTTGCTCAGCTCTATGAAGAGGGATTGGGCGTCAGCCAGAATCCTGCGGAGGCCTATAAGTGGTTCCTGATCGCCGCAAAATCGGGCGACGGCGAGTCAAAAGCCAGCGCTGATCGACTGAAGGGGCAGTTGTCTGTCAGCGCCCAACAGGCTGCTGATCGGGCGGCTTCGGCTTTCCGGCCTGAGAGCGCAGCGCCTCAGGCTCCTGTGGCCACCGCTGCTAATCCCGTCAGCGACGCCGACAAGGTGAACCTGGCGATGGCTCAAAAGGCGCTGTCCAAGCTTGGTTACTACAAAGGGCCGGCGGACGGGGCCAATTCGCCCGCGCTTCGCCTGGCCATCGCGTCCTATCAGAAGACGCTGGGCGAGCCGGCGGACGGCGCGCTGAACCCGGAGCTGATCGGCAAGTTCACCGCCATCACACGGTAAGCCTCAGGATTGCGCTCTAGGTGGGGTTCTCCAGGCTGAACAGGTCGCTGGCTTCGTCGTAGGCGAAGGCCTCGCCGTAGCGGCCCCAATTGGTCACCGCCTTCAGAGTCTGGTCCGCATAGTCCTCGGACATATAGTCCTCCAGCTCATCGCGGAAGCGGCGAGCGGGGGCCTGATGGTTCGGCCGTTCATCCAGCACCCGCCGAATGTGTCCGGCGAGCGGCACAAAAGACAGCAGGTGCTGAGCAAACAGCTGTTTGCGCGCATCGACGTCAGAGACAGCATAGCGGCGCCCAGGGGCGGTAAGCCGGATGCGGTTGCCTTCCAACTCGACCAGCCGAAACAGTTGAAGGGTGTCGGCGATGGGGAACAGCTCATCGGCTTCAAGGCCGACATCGTCAGACAGGGCGTTTAGGGCGGCCGAGCCGTTGTGCGGGGCCTCTTGCAGGGTTTCGACCAGGCCCGCCATGGAGTTGGTGGAGACCTCAGGCAGGACCATTCCGATACCCATGCCCGGGAATAGCCCTTCGCGCGTTGGCGTGTCCGACGAGCGCGCGGTCATGCGGCTGTAGAGCTCCTCGACCAGGGCCCGGAAGGCGGGGGATTGCCGATTTCGAGGCTGGGGCAGGTCTATGCGGATCTCGGCCGCGACGCGGCCAGGATTGGCTGAGAAAACCAGCACCCGATCACACATGAGGACCGCCTCTTCGATATTGTGCGTGACGATGAGAATGGAGCGAATGGGCATGCGGCCTTCGCACCACAGATCGAGCAGGTCGGTGCGCAGGGTTTCGGCGGTGAGCACATCCAGGGCTGAAAAGGGCTCGTCCATCAGCAAAAGGGCGGGGCGAACCACCAGAGCCCGCGCGAGGCCGACCCTCTGGCGCATGCCGCCCGAGAGCTCCTTGGGATAGGCGTTTTCAAACCCGTCAAGGCCGATAAGGTCGATGGCGGCCAGGGCGCGCTGGCGGCGTTCCTCGGGTGGCACGCGCTTGGCTTCCAGGCCCAGCTCCACGTTCTGCTGCACGGTGAGCCAGGGGAACAGGGCGAAGCTCTGGAACACCATAGACAGGCCCTCGGCGGGTCCGTGAATGGGCTGGCCCTGAAACAGCACCTCGCCGCCGCTGGGCTTCAGGAGGCCAGCGATGGAGCGCAGGAGGGTGGACTTGCCCGAGCCGGACCGGCCGAGCATGCCGACGATCTCATTGTCCTTGAGCTGGAGATTGACGTCGTCCAGCACAAGCAGGTCGGCGGCGCCGCCCTTGTGGTAGAAGTGGCGGACGTGGCGAACGTCCACCAGGGGCTGGTCGGGAGCGGCGGCGTCCAACATGGGCGGTCTCCTTAATTCAGCCGGAAGCGGCGTTCCGCCAGGCCATATAGCGGGCGCCACAGGCTGCGGTTCAAGCCAATCACGAATATGGACATCACCGCCACGCCGGTGACCACGCGCGAGAAGTCGCCCGCCGCCGTAGCGTTGGCGATATAGGCGCCCAGCCCCGCAGCGTGGACCTGGGTTTTACCCCAGCTGGCCACCTCGGCCACGATGCTGGCGTTCCATGACCCGCCTGAAGCGGTCAGGGCGCCGGTGACGTAATAGGGAAAGATGCCGGGCAGGGCGAAGTCTCGCCACCAGGCCCAAGACTTGACCTTATAGACCCTGGCCGCCTCGCGAAGATCGCCCGGCAGGGCGCTGGCCCCGGCGATGACATTGAACAGGATGTACCACTGGGTTCCCAGAACCATCAGAGGCGACAGCCAGATGTTGGGGTTCAGGTGGAAGGCGACGATGGCCATAACGGCGAAGGGAAACAGGACGTTCGCCGGGAAGGCGGCCAACACCTGAGCCAAGGCCTGAACCTTTTCGGCCCAGGCGGGCCGCAGTCCGATCCACACGCCGATAGGCGTCCAGACCAGGCTGGCCAGGGCGATGAGCACAAGCACGCGCGCCAGTGTGATGAAGCCCAGTTCGATGGCGGTGAGCACATCCTGCCAGCGCACATGGGCCTGGATATAGTCAACCACCTGCCAAGCGCAGAAGGCGGCGGCTGCCACCACCAAGGCCAACCAGGCCCGGTCCAAGGTGCGGTCAACCGCAGGGTCGATCTTCAGGGCGAGAGGACGTGGCGTGCGAGGCCGCTCCAGCGATTGCAGACGACGGATCAGCCGTTCGGCGCCATCGCGAATTCGGCGAAAAAGGCGGGTGCGGCGCAAGGCGTCGTAGAGCCAGGAGGTCGGCTGGGTCTCCGAGGCGGTCAATTCGAAGCGGAACTTGTCGGCCCAGGCCACGATGGGACGGAACAGCAGCTGATCGTAAAGCAGAATGACGATGATCATGGCCGCGACGGCCCAGGCCACGGCCTTGAAGTCCTGCCGCTCGATGGCGAGGGATAGCCATGATCCGATACCGGGGAGGGCCACGGTCTGGCCTCGGACCGTGATGGCTTCGGACGCGACCACGAAGAACCAAGCGCCGGACATGGACATCATCATGTTCCAGATCAGTCCTGGCATGGCGAAGGGTAGATCCAGCCGCCAAAAGCGCCTCCAGGGCGACAGGCCGAACATCTGGCTGGCTTCCTCAAGGTCGGCGGGGAGGGTTCGCAAAGACTGGTACATGCTGAAGGTCATGTTCCAGGCCTGGGCGGTGAAGATGGCGAAGATTGACGCGCACTCCAAGCCCAGCTCACGATTGGGGAACAGGCCCATGAAAAAGGTGGTGGTGAAGGCTAAAAACCCCAGCACCGGCACAGACTGGAGGATGTCGAGCATGGGCACGATGACCAGCTCGGCCTTGCGGCTCTTGGCGGCCAGGGTGGCGACCACGAAGGTGAACAGCAGGGAGGCGGCCAGGGCCGCGAACATGCGCAGGGTGGTCAGCACCGCGTAGCCAGGCAGTTGCCCCAGGTCGAGCTGCATGGTCGAGCGGAGAACCGACAAGGGCCGGTCCATCTCATGGCCGCCGTGGGCGATCATGGCGGCGACACCGCCGATGAGGCAAAAAGCCAGCAGGTCGAAGGCGTTGGGCAAATAACGGCGGCCCAGCGCCGACAGGGTGGGGTGGACGTTCAGGCGCCCTCGGGGCTGCAGCAATACCATGCGCGCCTCCTTTGCGAGCGGCGCGCGAGGTCCAGGCACGGTGCGAACTGATGCCCCGCCCGGCGCCAACCTACGGCTCGTCGTTAAAACCTGTTTGATGTCCCCCCGTCGATGCCCGCAGGCGTACCGAACGGCGGCACCGAGTGGCGAATGACCGGCTTTCCGGGTCAGGTCAAGACGTCCGGCCGTATTTCGTTCAAAGGTTCAGGCGGGGCTTGTCCGGTCGCGGGGCGCATTCCGTCAGACTACGGCTTAATCGGGCGTTAGGGCTTGCGCCGCCGCATGAGCCTGTCCAGCAGTAAAGGACCTAACATGGCCACGATGGGCGCGCCGATCATGGCTGCCCTGGCGCCGAAGGACCAATTGGACCATGGGCGGCTGCGGGGCTCAACGGGTAGAGCCGCATCGGGGATTTCCGGGACGGCGATGCTATCCTCAAGCGGTTCCTGCGCGGTCTGACTCTTGCGATAGGCCAGGGCGCTGTCCAGGGCGACCCAACCCCAAAAGGCGATCCAAGGCACCACCGTGGCCACGTCCAATCCACGGCCCTGTTCGGCGGGGACGGGGGCGGGCGTAGCCGGCGGGCTGGACTTGCGAGCCAAGATTTTTCCTGTTCGGCCCGGCAATGGGCGAGCCGCAATCAATATAGGCTCATTTCAATCAAGCGCCACTTTGCGCAGGCCGGGTTTAGGCGGCCAAATGGCATAGAATCTGCGGAAGATCGGATTGCGCCGTCATCTCGGCGACACAGAGCCGTTTTTGTAAGGCCTGCTCCTCACATTCGGCCGCCAGAGACTGTGACGCGCGGGCGCGGCCGTCCAATTGGTCAGCCAGATCACAATCGCCACGGCTGCGGCAATAGGCGGCCCGGCCGCTGAAATCCGCCGCCTCCGCCCAGGCCGGTTCGGCGCGGGCGTCGAGGTCCCTGGCCTCACGTAAAAAACGCTCGATCAATCGTGCAGGATCGTTCTGTTCGATCAGCAACGCGCGACAGGCCAGGGCGTCGGCCAAGGCTGCATAGGCCTGATCGTGGGCTAAGGCGCAGATGGCCCGCTCCAGGTCGCCATAGGTTCGGATTTCGCAAACCAAGGCGTGGGCGCGAGCAGAGTCCAGAGGTTGGCCGGCTCGGGCAAAAAGCAGGAGAATCAAGTCAGGGGACGGGTCAGGCGACAACAACGGCTCCATGGTCAAGCCGAATATTGTACTCCACGCAATATGACTCGTGCAGTATTTATTGTTCTTGATACAAGTTTTTGACTCGGCAACGGCCACGTTAGCGGTCTGTGCCGGTCCGCCTGAGGGTTTTGATGATCTCAACGGCCTGCATACGTTCGACCGGCTTTAATGTGTCCCACAGGCTCCAGATTCCGTCAGGGGCTGCAGGATCGCGCACGAGAAGATCAGCCGGCTCGCAACGCAGGGCGGCGGCGATCGCCTCAAGAATGTCCTGCGAATATGGGGTTTCCCCGCGTTCTATGCGGGAAATCTGACCTTCAGAAATATTCACCTCAAGCTCGGTGTCCAGACGATCCGCCAACTGAGACAAGGTCAAGCCGCGGTGCTTGCGCCAGGAGCGAATAAAGGTGGCCCTGCGGGCCGGCTTGGGGTGCGGACGGGGTTTCTTCGGCATGGCGATATCATGCTCCCGGGACAATTCGGCCGGAACGGCATGGCATGCAATTTTGCTTGCCATGCAATAATGCATAGTATACAAACATACTGAAGGCAAGGCCTTCCGGTTCCGGCGTTGTGGACCCCGTCAGGGCACAGCGCCGACCTCAAAAATTCCCATCCCTTTTCGCCCTGTTTTGGAGAGGCGTCGGCATGTCTTTTTGTTGGTCGCAGGCGGCTGTGCGCCTGCTTCATAGCTTCTACGTGGAGCAAGGCTTAAGCGCGGGTCAGACCGCCGCCGCCTTGGGCCGTCAATTGGGCGACACGCCCACGCGCAATGCGGTGTTGGGCAAGGCTCAGCGGATGGGTTGGACCAAACCGGCCGCTGAACCTGTCTGTCGGACCCCTCCGCCGAGCGTCGCCAAGGTCCGTCATGGCCCTATACGCTGGCCCAGACCCCTGGCCGACCGTCCCTTGCCGCCGATGCGCGAGGTAGTGACCGAGGCGGCGCCCAAGCTGTGGACCGAACGCCGACGGTTTGAGTGCGCGTACCCCGTGGGCGAGGCGGCCGCCCCCGGCCTGCAAATGTGCTGCGCGGCGCCGACGGGCGGCGGAACCTATTGTCCGCCGCACCGCGAACTGATGGCCCAGGCCAATAGCGCCCTAAGCGAGCGCGATGTGGATGCGATCATCGCCATCGCGCGGCGGGCGGCATGAACGCTGTGGTCAGACGCAAGGCGAGAGGCATGAGCGCCGAGGATCTGGCGCGCCTCACTGTCCAGCGCGCCGCCGCCCGAGCTGAAGCTCGTGCGCTGGACGACGCAATAGCCCAGACGGTCACCCTGGCGCGCGGGCGCGGGGAGACGGTGGAGGAGGCGCAAGGTCGGCTGCGGATTACCTCGCGGGACGGGCTGCAAAGTCTGTTCGAGCGGGGCGGCCTGGAGCGTCCTGAGTACGAGGCCGGGCTGATGTACCGCCGCTGCTATGAGATGCTGCATGCCGGACCGCGCTCGAACCTGGCGCGCGATTTTAGCTCGGGCGTGCGCGGGTTCGCCGAGGGGCCGGCTGAGGGCTTCGCCGAGCTGCGCGCCTTTCGCGCTGAAAAGCTGAGGCAATGGGAGGGGCTAGCTCAAACCGGCCGTCAGGTTTGGATTCTACGGCTGGTGGCCGGGCAGGGGCGATCGATCAATTCGGTGGCCCCAGGCGGCTCGGCCCGAGCGGCCAACACCAAGGCGTTGATGGCGGTGCTGGGTGAGATTGCTCGGGAGCGGGGGCTGAGGCGGTGAGGGCGGAGCCAAATGACATCAATAATCAGCCGGTGGGTGGGCTGCGGCGGAGCCTCACAAAATGCGCAAGGCATCTGGCGTGAAATTTGCAGGTTCGTTAATGCACATAGTCTGGCGGGAGCCGAGCGCAAAAATGGCTAGCGAAATCTTGGGGCATGACTTCACGGTGGTTCTTGTCGGCAACTTTAATCCGGCAATATTCTCACCGGCGTGGCTACACATAAATGGGCTGATCTCAGAGGAGGATATGGAGCAGGCTGAAGTCATGGTGATCCATCCCCAGATCGCCGACTTCAAGGTTTCGCGGTATACGATACGCGTCCAACCCAATCGGTTCTCGTTAGCAACCAGCGAGGAACCTTTCGTCACCGTCGCGGACTGGGTAAAGATCATTTTCGGGAATACTTTGCCTCACACCCCTATTCAGCAAGCTGGGATGAACTACAGCGGTCATTTCGCGCTCGGTTCGCAGAAGCAACGCCACGCCCTGGGTCGCGCCATCGCGCCGCTGGCTCCCTGGGGGAGGTGGGGGGAGCTGCTTGAGACAGATGATATCGACGAGGTTGGAGGACTGCGGTCAATTGATATGTTCCAGACCAAAGTACCTGGCCGCGCACGAGGCTATCGGCAAGTACGTCTTGAGCCATCAATACGGAACGATATCGTGAACGCGAAAGTCGGCATATTCATGTCGGTCAATGATCACTTTGAGGTGCCGACGCAAGAAGAAGGCGTATCAGCCAACACATGTGTGGCTTGGGTGTTCAACAATTTGGATGAATCTGTTCAAATGTCGAAATCGATCATCGCAGATGTTCAGCAATTTGCGGACAAGCTATGAACGCAATAGCCAAAAAATCGTCTTGGTCCACTACGGATGATATCGCTGGTCGATATGCCTTGACGCTCGACAAGGCCCGTCCTGTGGCATTCGAGCCAGCAGCCAACGAAGTGGCTGCCCGCGATTTCGATGCTGAAGCAGACGATGCCCTGGCGCTCGTAAAGGACTATGTAACGAGGCAGCCCGCCGACGCACCCACGACGATGCCGCTGAGCAAGACCAACACGTCGCTTGCTCAACCTGAAGTTTCTGAGTTGTTGGCGCCGACGATCAGTGTGAAGCCCGACCCCCAGCAGGCTTACTTTATCAGCACTCAAGAGTGGGATGGCTACATTACCGAAGTCGGAGAAGATACTTTTGAGGCAGTCATCTATCCGGTCGGCCAGGCTGCGGAATTCCGACAGGACGCAGTAACTGTGCCTGTTTGGCTGGTGGATGAAGACGCTCGCCATCGAGTGAAACCAGGCGCGATATTTCGACTGGCTACAGGTCGGCAGCGGCGGAAGCGCCAGATTATCCACGGGGCGAGGGTCTATTTTCGGTTGATAGTCGACATGCGAAAGCAGGAGGGCCTCGATGAGGGGGCTCTTGAGGCTTTCTTTGGCGACTGAATGGGCTGAGCCGCCTACGGCTGACGAAATTGAGATAACTCTGCTAGGGCGCGGCTTTGGAGAGTCCGTGGTTCTTCACCTTTGTGACGGTGATTGGGTGGTTATCGACAGCCTCTTGGACAAAAGACGCCTCTGTGCCCCGCTGGAATATTTACAGGGCCTGGGCGTCGCGCCCGATCATATTCACACGGTTCTCGCCACTCACTTTCATGACGACCATATTGGCGGGATCAGCCAACTTTACGATGCGGCAAAGTCAGCGAAACTGGCAATGTCATTGCCCAAAACCGCGCGGGAACTCTACACCTATCTGAGCGCTAATGCTGTCGGCGGCATTGGCAAAATCAGTAGTGGTGTGGATGAACTCGCCAAGCTAGTTCAGATAAGGAAAAGCCAGGGGCGGGATTGCTTTCGGCATTGCCAAGCCGACCTCACTCTCGTTCGGAAGGCAAGTGCAGCCGCGAACGTTGAGATTACCTTGACCGCGCTTTCGCCTATTCCTGCCGACATCGACGATTTCTTGTTGCAGCTAGGCGCCGCAGCAGTGGACGGACAGGGCACGGCGACCCGATTAATGGCGTTCGAGCCTAATGATATTTCCGTCGCCGCGTGGTTGGCCGTTGGAAATGATGCAGTCTTATTGGGCGCAGACCTGGAGACAAAAGCACGCGCCGACAGAGGGTGGAAGGCCGTCATTGCTTCGACCGAACGCCCCAAAGGGCAAGCATCGGTATACAAGGTTGCCCACCACGGTTCCGAGAATGGGGATCATCCCGATATATGGAATGTTCTCTTGGAACCCCGACCGATTTCGATGCTATCGCCGTTCAACAAGGGCGTGGGTCGACCCAAACGTTCTGACGTGGAACGCATTCTTGCCGCATCTGACGAAGCCTATACGACCAACAGAACGCCTTTTCGGCGCTATCGGGACGGCACACCAGTGGTGCGCACCGCTCTCGAAGCCGACAACATATCCATCCGGGCGGGAAATTCTGAAGTTGGGCGTGTGACGCTACGAAGAAAGATCTGCCAAGATGCTACGTGGCGAGTCTACCTGTCTGATGGCGCGAGCCACCTGAAAGAGTTTGTGCCACGCGACTAGAGATCATCGGGGCGCTTGTCCAAGCAGTGCTTAGGCAACCGATCCTCACCATCGCCCTTCTCGGCGCACCCCGAGGTCAATGGGTAACAACTTGGTCGATGCCATAGAGGCTGGACCATTCAGATTTCCGTGGCTCTGCGCCGGGCTATCGGGCCGCCCCGAGCTGACGAATTGATCTGGCGACTCCACTGACGCCGAATTTTCCGAGCTAGGTGGATTTTCCCGCAGTAAGGAGTCTGACATGCCCCGCCGCAATGTAAACGCGAGTTCTGTAGCTGTGCTCGCGGAGCATCGGACCGAGAATGCCCAAGCGCAGACGCTTAGCGACACTGCTGATCCGGCCGCGCAGTTTCGATCAGCGGCCCAAGGGCATGCGCTGAAGGCGTTGGGGGTGCTGGCCGATCTGATGGACACAGCTTCGTCCGAGACGGTGCGGGCTTCCGCCGCCAATTCGGTGATTGATCGGGCGTATGGGCGCGTGGCGCAAGCGGTGCGTGGCGGCGGTTCTACCGGGAGCGAGGGCGTCGAGGGCGTCGAGGGCGTTGAATTGAGCATTGCATGGCTAAATCCCGAAAAGTCGTGATCCCCTACGCGCCGCGCGCGGCTTTCGCCGGGTTTCACGAACGAAGCGAGCGCTGGGCGTGCATTGTGGCGCATCGGCGGGCTGGCAAGACGGTCGCGGCGATCAATGAGCTGATCCGTGCGGCGCTTCGCTGCGAGCGGCCACAGCCCCGGCTGGCCTATGTGGCGCCCTATACGAGCCAGGCCAAGGATCTCGCGTGGGGATATCTCAAACACTATACCGCGCCCATTCCCGGGGTGCGCGCCAACGTGTCTGAGCTGCGGGTGGATTTGCCCAATGGGGGGCGGGTGAGGCTTTACGGGGCGGACAACTACAACCGCCTGCGCGGCATCTATCTGGATGGCGTGGTGCTGGACGAATACGCCGACATGGACCCGCGCGCCTGGAGCGAGGTGATCCGGCCCGCCCTGGCCGATCGCGAGGGTTGGGCGACGTTTATCGGCACGCCTAAGGGCCGCAACGGATTTTGGGAAATCTATGAAAAGGCGAGGATTTCACCGGATTGGTTCGCGCTGCGCCTGAAGGCGTCGCAGACAGAGCTGGTCGCGCCGGCTGAGCTGGAGGCGCTCAGGGGCGAGCTGTCGGCGGACGAATACGCCCGCGAGATGGAGACCAGTTTCGATGCGGCCGTGGCGGGCGCCTACTACGCCGAAGCCCTCACGCGGGCGCAGATGGACGGGCGGATCGGCCGCGCGCCGCATGACCCGGCTGCGGAGGTTCACGCCGCCTTTGACCTGGGCATCGGTGACGCCACGGCGATCTGGCTGGCGCAATTCATCGGGCGGGAAATCCGGCTGATCGACTACATCGAGAACAGCGGCGTGGCCCTGGACTGGTATGCGCGGGCTTTGCGCGAGCGGCCTTTCACATACGCGCCTTTGATCCTGCCCCATGACGCCAGGGCGCGCGAGTTGGGCACGGGCAAGAGCCGGGTGGAGATGCTGGAGGGGCTAGGCTTTTCGGTGCGACTGGCTCCGCGGCTCAGCCCATTGGACGGGATCGAGGCGGTGCGGCGGTTGCTGCCGCGCACGTGGATCGATGCGGGGCGGTGCGAGGCCGGACTGAGGGCGTTGCGCGACTACCGCGAGCACTGGGACGCCAAGCGGCGTGTGGCATTGGGGCCGCGCCACGACTGGACGAGCCATCCGGCGGACGCCTTGCGCTATCTGATGACGGCCTATGAGGAACCGCAGGCGAAGGTCGCGGCGCGGCGGACGGGACAGGCGCAGAGTGGAGGATGGATGGGATAATGACAGGCGCCAAAAAAGAACAAAGAAAGAACTAAGACTTGACGAGTCGGGCAGGTTCGACCATCATTCTCCTACTCCAGACAGATGCGCCCGGCGCCGCGGCGCTGGGGTCTCCGATCAAATTTTTCTTGCCCCGGCCTCCGCAAAGGCCGTGAGCGGCGCAGTCCTCGAGGGCGGGTGCGGCCGGGGCGACCTCACGCGCGGATGGCTTGATGGACGACCTTCTGAAAGAGGCGAAGGACGCCTTTGAGCTGTGCGTGGCGCAAGAGGCGGACAACAGGGCTCAGGCGCTGGACGACATCCGCTTTGCGCGGTTGGCCGAGCAGTGGCCGAGCGAGGTGCGTCGGGCGCGCGAGCTGGACAATCGGCCGTGCCTGACTATCAACCGCCTGCCGGCCTTCATTCGCCAGGTGGTGAACGATGCGCGGCAAAACCGGCCGGCCATCAAGGTGCATCCGGCGGACGATCAGGCCGACCCGCAGGTGGCGCAGATCTACAACGGTCTGATCCGCAACATCGAATATGCGTCCGATGCCGACGTGGCCTACGACACCGCGCTGGACGCGGCAGTGACCTCGGGCCTGGGCTATTTTCGGATTAATACGCGCTACGCCACGGACGACAGTTTCGATCAGGACATCGTCATCCAAAGGGTCGCTGATCCGTTTTGCGTCTACGGCGATCCCTATTCAACAGCGGCCGATAGCGCCGACTGGAACATCGCGTTCGTGATCGATCTGATGCCCAAGGCTCGCTTTGCCGGGCAATATAAGGGCGCGGATGCGGTTGATTGGGATGGGCTCGGTTACGGCGCCTTGTGTTCACCCTGGCTAGACGACGAGCGCGTGATGGCGGCCGAGTATTGGGTGCGCCACCAGGTGCGCCGCCAGATTCTGGCTCTGTCTAACGGGGAGATGGTGGCGGCGGACGAATACGCCCGCAACAAGGCCCTGTTCGATACTTCCGGCGTGAGCGTGGTGGGCCGCCCGCGTGAGGTGATCAGCCATCAGGTCAGGCAGCATGTGCTGACGGGGGCTGAAGTGCTTGACACGGTGGACTGGGCCGGACGGTTCATTCCCATCGTGCCGGTCTATGGCGATGAGGTCTTTCTGGAGGGGCGGCGGCATCTGCGCTCGCTGGTGCGCGACGCCAAGGACCCGCAGCGGATGTTCAACTATTGGCGCACGACATCAACCGAGCTGGTGGCCCTGGCGCCGCGCGCGCCGTTCATTGGCCCCAAGGGCGCATTCAAGAGCGATGCGGACAAGTGGGCCAGCGCCAATACGGAGAGCCACGCTTACATTGAATACGACGGCCAGGTCCCGCCCGAGCGACAGGCTTTCGCCGGGGTTCCGGCCGGCGCTTTGCAGGAGGCGCTGAACGCTTCAGACGACATCAAGTCGATCCTGGGGCTTTACGACGCCTCGCTGGGGGCGGCCTCCAACGAGAACTCAGGGCGGGCGATCCTGGCGCGGCAGAGGGAAGGGGATGTGTCTACGTTCCACTTCATCGACAATCTGTCGCGCGCCATTCGTCACGCCGGCCGGATCATGATCGATCTGATCCCGCAGGTTTACTCGACCCCGCGACTATTGCGGGTGCTGGGGCCGGGCGGCGAGGCGTCGACCGTGGCGGTGAACCAGCCCGGGCAAGCGCTCCCCGGCGCGGCGCCTTTGGCGGCGGTGTTCGACCTGTCTGTCGGCAAGTACGACCTGACGGTGGAGGCCGGCCCCAGCTTCACCACCCGGCGGGAGGAGGCGGCCAACCAGATGATCGCCTTGATTCAGGCCTTCCCCCAGGCCGCCCCGGTGCTGGGGGACCTGTTGGCGAAGAACCTGGATTGGCCCGGCGCCGACGAGATTGCTGAGCGACTGAAGATATTGCTGCCTCCGCAACTGCAGGGCGGCGAGGGCGGTCCGACGGCCGCCGTCGCCCAACAGGTGCAGGCCTTGCAGCAGCAGCTGGCAGCGCTGCAGGGGGCCAGAGACCTACAAACACAGAAGTTGAACATCGAGCAGTTCCGCGCCGGCACTGAGCGGATGGAGGCCGTGCACAAGCTTCAGACGCCTGCGGGGTAGGGACGCTTACAGACCGATATCGATGTTTCTGTCTGTAAATTGCTTATACAGACAGAAACGTGTAATCTGTCTGTATGAAACCGAGCGCCATCCCGCCCGCCGTACAGACCCTGTATGCCGATCTGCTGCAACAGGTCGAAACCGCGCCTGTTTCGGGCTCCGTCTACCGGCGCACTTTGAACTAAGCCGAATATATCTATGCCAAAGTCCCGGTAGGCGCCGATCGAATTGACCAGTTTATCGGCAAGAGCGGGGATTCCGACGCCGAGGACCGCGCCAAGTCTCTGCAGACCGGCGGGGAACTAGCGGCTCAACGCCGCCGGATCGTCGCCATGCTCAGGCGGGAAGGGCTAGCGGGACCTGACCGCGCCATGGGGGCCATCTTGGACGCCCTGGCCCATGCCGGGTTGTTCAAGGCGGGCGCGGTTCTGGTGGGCACGGCGGCCTATCTGGTGAGCGAGCCTTTGGTGGGCAGCCGGTTGCCGGAATCCACGCTGATGACGGGAGACCTGGATCTGGCGACAGCCAGCGTCGCTCTGACGGCGGAGCCTCCTGAACGTCTGGAGACTATTCTGCGGCGAGCGGATCCGACCTTTGCAGGC
The DNA here is from genome assembly GCA_964451265.1 of uncultured Caulobacteraceae bacterium. Lineage (GTDB taxonomy): Bacteria > Pseudomonadota > Alphaproteobacteria > Caulobacterales > Caulobacteraceae > BOG-938. The sequence continues at coordinate 17,946 of CAYVHP010000023.1, forward strand.
GTGCCGCAGTTGAAGGCCAAGGCGCCGCCTTCACGGTTTAGAACGGCGAGCGGCTATTTGGTTGACCTTGTCACGCCTACCCGCACTCGGGAGGATTCCAATCCGGTGGCCTTGGCGGAGCTGGGGGCCGGCGCCGCGCCGCTGCAGTATCTGGCTTGGTTGATCGACGGGGCGGTGCGAACAACGGCCTTGTGGGGCCCCGGCATTCTCGTGAACGTGCCTCAACCGGCCCGCTTCGCTGTGCACAAGCTGATCCTGGCCCAGCGCCGCGACGCTTCGGGCCGGTTCAAGCGGACAAAGGACCTTGCCCAGGCCAAGGCCCTGATCGAGGTGCTGCGGACGAATGACCAGTTTGCTCTGGAAGACGCGCTGACCGAGGCCAGATCGCAGGGCGACAAGGGCTGGAGCGTGCCGATTTCACGCTCATTGAAAGAGATCGGTCTTACGGGGCTCTAAGCTCCCTGGGGCGATGGCGCCGTCTACCACCCGCTCATGCGGCGGCGCTTCGACATCACATCTAATTTGAGGACAAGATGAGCAGACCTAACGAAGCCGCAGGCGCGGCAGCGGACGACGACGTGCGTCCAGATGACCTTCAGCCTGAGCCTCCGCCGCCCGATGCTGACGACGACGACCTTGTGCAGGTCGAGCATGAGGGCCGGACCTATGCCGTGCCGGCGGCCCTGAAGGGCGCGCTGATGCGGCATGCGGATTATACCCGCAAGACCCAGGAGCTGGCCGAGCATCGGCGGATGCTGGAAGCGGGTCATCAGGCTTTGCATGAGGCCGCCGAGGCGCACGGCGAGCACCTGGCCGAACATGCCCGGCTGATCGCCCTGGGCGACCAGATCGCGCGGCTGGAGCAGCAGAACTGGCCGGCGCTGCAACAGCAGAACCCGGCCGGCGCCCAGCAACTGATGACCCAACTGTTTCAGATGAAGCAGGCCCACGAGGTTGCGGCGAGCCAGCTCGCCCACAAACAACAGGTCCAAGCCTTCGACCAGCAGCGTCAGCACGCCATGCAGGTCGAACACGCCAAGGCCCTGCTCGGCCAGCACATAGACGGCTGGTCGCCTGAATACGCTGCGCAGCTTGGGCAGTTCGCCGTGAGCCAGGGACTGACGCCGGAGGAAGTTTCCTCGGTCAGCGACCCCCGGCTGGTGGTGTTGCTGCACCACGCCTATCGCGGCCATCAGGCCGATCAGCAACAGGCCGCCGGCCAAAGACTGGCCCAGGCCCAAGCCGTGCGCCCCGCCGTTCAGGTCGGCGGCGGCGGCTCTGCTCCCAATGATCCCAATCGCATGTCCACCGATGACTGGATGCGCCACCGGCGCGGCCAGCTCCGCAAAAAGGTTCGATAGACCATGGCCAACGCCTTCCTCACCCCACAGCAGATCACCCGCGAAGCCTTGCGCGTGCTGCACAACAAGCTGACGTTCATCGGCAATATCAACCGGCAGTACGACGACAGCTTCGCCAAGTCCGGCGCCAAGATCGGCGACACCCTCAAGATCCGTCTGCCCAATCAGTACACCGTCCGCACGGGCAAGACCTTGTCGGCGCAGGATACCGCCGAGCAGAGTGTGTCGCTGCAGATCGCAACCCAGAAGGGGGTGGACGTCAATTTCTCGTCCGCCGAACTGACCCTGACGCTGGACGATTTCTCCAGCCGCATCCTGGAGCCGGCCATGGCCGTGCTGGCCGCCTCGCTCGAGGCGGATGCTTTCAGCATGTACAAGGACGTCTATCAGCAGGTGGGCACGGCGGGGACCACGCCCAACACGCTGTTGACCTATCTGCAGGCGCGGGCGCGGCTGAACAACAGCCTGACGCCGATGGACGCCAATCGGACAGCGCACCTGTCGCCTCTGGCGACGGCCACCATCGTCGATGCGCTCAAGGGGCTGTTCCAGGACTCCAACGCTATTCGCGAGCAGTACCGGGAAGGGTCGATGGGGCGCACCGCCGGCTTCGACTGGTTCGAGAACCCGTTGGCGCCCACCCATACCAACGGCAATACCGTGGCGGGCGTGACGGTCAACGGCGCGGGCCAGACCGGTTCGGCGCTCAACATCGGCGGGGTGGCCAATACCAATACCTTTAACCGAGGGACCACCTTCACCATCGCCGGGGTTTATGAAGTGCACCCCGAAACCAAGGCGGTGACGCCGCGATTGCAGCCGTTCGTGATTTCGGCGGACGCGACTATGGCGGGAACCACCGGACAGCTGTCGATCAGCCCCGCGATTGTCACCAGCGGCGCTCAGCAGACTGTGAGCGCCTCGCCGGCCAACGGCGCGGCCATCACCATCACCGGCGCGGCGTCCACCGGTTATGAGCAGGAGATGGCGTTCCACCGGGACGCCTTCGCCTTCGCCACAGCCGATCTGGTCTTGCCCAAGGGCGTCGATTTCGCGGCGCGCGAAGTTTACGACGGGGTGTCGATGCGCATTGTTCGCGCCTACGACATCAACAACGACGCCTTCCCGTGCAGAATCGACGTCTTCTACGGCTACAAGACCATCCGTCCCCAGATGGCCTGCCGCATCACCGCCTAAGCCAATTGGAACTGAGCAGCGGGCGGCTTTGGCGGCTCGCTGCGTTTCATCGGGGTGACGCATGTCGCTTGATACCTATGACGGACTGAAAGCCGAAATTGCCGCTTGGCTGCGCCGCTCGGACCTGACGTCCGAGATTCCCGGGTTCATCGCCCTGGCCGAGGCGCATATGAACCGGCGGTTGCGCGTGCGGCCCATGACCGTGCGGCTGGCCCAGACCTGGGATACCGAATACGTCGCCTTGCCCGCCGATTTCCTGTCCGAGCGGCTGGTCAAATTGACCAGCGGCGGCTTGACCGTATTGCGCTACCTGACGCCCGAGGAGATGGACGCGCGTGCAGCCACAGGCCGCCCGCAGTTCTATGGGCTGTACGGCGGCGAACTACGGCTGCATCCCGCCCCAGATCAGGCCTACGGCGGCGAACTGGTCTATCTGCAGGCCGTGCCGGCCTTGTCGGATTCCAATCCCAGTAATTGGCTGCTCGCGAGCCATCCGGACGCCTATCTGTACGGGGCCCTTACCCAATCGGCGCCTTATCTGCGAGCGGACGAGCGTTTGCAGACCTGGACTGCGCTGTTCGGCGCCGTGCTCACCGATATCGAGACCGCCGACCGCGCCGGTGCTGCGGCCAAACTCCACACCGATGCGCCTATCGCCGTAGGCGAGCGCTTCGACATCATCAGAGGCTGAGATGGGCGACACCACCACCGCCAACTATGGCTGGACCAAGCCGGAGGTCGGCGCTTCGTCAGACAGCTGGGGGACCAAGCTGAACGCCGACCTGGACAGCATCGATACGGACCTGAAAGCCGTAGAGAGCGCTGCGGCGGCGCTGTTGGTTTCCGGCATGATCATTCATTGGTATGGCCTGGCGGCTGATTGTCCGGCCGGCTGGCGCATCTGCGATGGGACAGGCGGTACGCCGGACCTGAGAGACCGTTTCATCGTTGGCGCGGGTAATAGCTATGCCTTGAGCGACGGTGGCGGATCGATCAGCCAGACGATCACCGTGGACGCCCATACCCTGACTACGGCGGAAATCCCCGCCCACAGCCACGGGGTGAACGACCCGGGGCACAGCCACGGGGTCAGCGATCCAGGGCACGGCCACGGCGTCAGCGATCCGGGTCACTATCACTCGGTCAGCAATGTCAGCGGCGGCAACAACCGGCAGATTGGGGGCACGCCCACGGCGAACCTTTCGCCCGGCTCGATCAATACGGACAACGCCAATACAGGAGTCTCGATCAATTCGGCAGGGACCGGCGTGAGCGTCAATGGCGCCTATACCGGCCTGAGCACCCAGAACGCCGGCAGCGGCGGCGGACACAGCCACACCGCCAGCGGCTCGACCAATCTGCCGCCCTATTACGGGCTGTACTTCATCATGAAGACGGCCTGAGCCATGGCCTTCATCACCTTGGCGCCGCCGCCGGGCGTCTTTCGCAACGGCACCCTGTACCAGGCCAAGGGCCGGTGGCGGGACGCCAATCTGATGCGGTTTCAAGAGGACCAGATCAAGCCTGTGGGCGGCTGGCAACGGAGGTCCTCCGCAGCGGCGTTTTCCGGCGCGGCGCGGGCGGTGCTGAGCTGGCGTGACAATTCCAACAGCCGCTGGATCGCGGTGGGCACCCACGCCAAGCTCTATGTGCAGGACGAGGCCGGCGACAACCACGACATCACGCCGGGCGGCTTCGCCGTGGGCCGCCCCGACGCGGCGCAGAATCTGGGCTATGGCGGCGGAACCTTCGGCGCCGGCGCCTATGGCGCGCCGCGGCCCAATACGGTGGCCTATCTGCCGGCGACGGTCTGGTCTTTGGATGCCTGGGGCGAGGATCTAGTCGGGTGCTGCGACGCGGACGGCAAGGTCTATCTGTGGACGCTGGACCCCGCGAGCGCCGCAGCGGCGGTGAGCGGGGCGCCGGTGGGAGCCGCAGGCGTCGTCGTGGCCGAAGCGGGCTTTCTGTTCGTTCTGGGCGCAGGGGGCGACGGTCGCAAGATCGCCTGGTGCGACCAGCAGGACATCAGCCAATGGACGGCCGATGCAACCAACCAGGCCGGCGATTACGACCTTGCCACCGCAGGAACCCTACAATGCGGCAAGGCGGTGGCCGGCGGGGTGCTGGCCTTTACCGACGTAGACGTATGGCGGGCGGCCTATGTGGGGACGCCGCTGGTGTTCGGTTTCAGCCGGGTGGGGTCAGGCTGCGGGGTGATCAGCAAGGGCGCGGTCGCGGCGCGCGATTCCATCGCCGCCTGGATGGGGCGAGGGGGCTTTTGGCTGTTTGACGGACAAAGCGTGCAGCCCCTGGACTGCGAGGTGCAGGATCACGTGTTCGGCGACATCAACGCCGACCAGGTCAGCAAGGTCAGCGCGGTGCACTTGGCCGACTTCGGCGAGGTGTGGTGGTTCTATCCCTCGGGGGCGTCCGACGAATGCGACCGCTACGTCGCCTGGGCTTACCGCGAGAGCGCGCGCCAATCGCGCAATGTGTGGACTATCGGAACGTTGGCGCGCCTGAGCGGCAGCGGGCGGGGCGTCTATCCAACGCCCTTGATGGTGGACGCGGCGGGCTATCTTTATGAGCACGAGACGGGGATAGCCTACGGCGGCGACGCGCCGTTCATCGAGAGCGGCCCTATCGAACTGGGGCTGGGCGATGTGCAGGCCGAGGTGCAGCGGCTGGTCCCGGACGAGCTGGCCGACGGCGAGGTGACGGCGACCTTTTATGGACGCCTGTGGCCCAACGGACCCGAAAGCACGCTGGGGCCGATAACCTTGGCCAGTCCGACGGACCTATTGTTTCAGGCGCGGGAAATTCGCGTGCGGTTTACCGGCGCGGCCAATGCCAGCTGGCGGATCGGGACCATGCGGCTTGATCTGGTTGCCGGAGATCCGCTGTGAAGCTGGCCGCCGCCCCCGCCCGCTACGATCCCGCCGACCAGGCCCGCCTGCGCGGCGCGTTTGAGCGCGCCGATGCGGAGAACATCAAACGCGGCGCGGCCCAGCCTTACCTGCTGCTGAGCAAGGCGGACGGGACGGTGGGCAAGGTGACCGTGAACAGCTCCGGCCTGCTGGAGTGGACGGCGCTCTAGTTTCAATGGAGGTGATATGCCGGATTCAGACGGAAACAATGCAGCCGGCGGCGGCGCTTGGCGGGACGCAATTGGGGATGACGGGCAGCCAGGCATTGCCGTCGACGGGTATCCTGGCGTTCGCGCCGGCGCCTTGGTTACGGGGTCAGGTCTTTTGGGCGTCCGCTATCTGCACAGTCGCCCGGCGCCGAGCCCGCTAGTTTACGATCCGACGGCCAAGGGGTGCCCAGCGGGATTCACCACTCGGAACATGGAGGTGACGGGCTACACCAGCGGACCCGAAAGCACCGGTAAGCGGCCCGGCGATTACGGCTATAACATTGGAAAATACGGCCCGGTTGGGCCTGGAAGCATCGCTGCCCCTCGGCCGGCTTTCGGCCAAGGAACGAACATTTACGTCCCCGGTTATGGGCTTGGCACGGTCCGGGACACCGGCGGAGCGATCAAGGGTGACCGGCTGGACCTTTGGTTTCCCACGGTTGCCCAAGCACGCGATTGGGGCCGCAAGAAACTCAACGTCGAAATCTGTGATCCAAAGTAGGAACGCCCATTGACGCCAATAAATGTTCCTGTAATGTTCTTTTTGAGCATTAACATGAAGGTGGGTTAGCCACAGCAATGTCGAAAGTCAGAGCCTGGGTGTGGCTGGCGGGGCTGGCGGTTTTTGGGCCAGGCTTGGCGGTGTCTCAGCCGCGAATTCCGTCGAAAGTGACATTCCGTTATGTCGCGGGCCAAGCGCTAAAGCCGCTGCTGCTGCGTGGAAACGACGGGCGCATCTTTGAGCTCTCGATTGAGGATCTGAAAAACTACGGATCTCTCACGCTTTTTCGTCCCCATCATAAGTCTTCAGCCACCAACCTTTTGGAGCCTAAAGGTCACTGGCATGGAGCGGAGCCTTTTGACATAGATTGTAAAAACCCTGATCGGCCTTCAGTTTTTGGCCCGCACCGGGATATGCCCGTGCGGAACTACCATTTCATTCTGCACATGGACGTCATTCGGTTTGAGTGTGCGGACTCCGACGATATCGATGGCGCCTCCTATAAAAACTTTGAACTGAACCTGGAATTGCGCCCATCGCCCTGAGCGGATGTCGCTCCGAGCTTGAGCGAACGGTTTCGTTCGCAGACGCCTTGATCGGATGATGATGTCTGACTTCGCTCGCGTGTTTGCCGCCGGCGAAACCGCGCCTGAAGCCTGGGCCCGGTGTCGGCCTTATTTGGAGGCGGCGCTCGAGTACGCGGGGGGCACGCACGGCATTGAGGACGTGGCCCGGCTGATCGAGCGGGGGGCGGCGCATTTTTGGCCGGGCGCGCGGTGCGCGGTGGTCACTGAATTCTATGACTGTCCCAGGATGCGGGCGCTCAACATCTGGCTGCTAGGCGGGGATCTGCGCGAACTGCTGACCTTGGAGCCGGTGATCGAGGCCTGGGCGCGGGGGCAGGGGTGCGCCCGCATGTTGGGCGGCGGACCGCGCTCTGGGTGGGCGAGAGCGCTGGCGCCTCTGGGCTACCGGCCGGGCTGGACAATCTATTGCAAGGATTTGAATCTATGAGCTTTTCGTCAAAAAGCAGCCAGCAGAGTACGTCGGGTTCGTCGAGCTATGCGCCCGACCCGACCTTGCTGGGCGACCTTTATAGCAATCTGGGCCGCGCCCAGGCCTTGGCCAACACGCCGTTCCAGCCCTACGCCGGGCAGATGACCGCCGGTTTCAGCCCCTACCAGACCCAGGCGCAGACGGATTTGGCAGCCGTCGGCGCCGGCCACACCGGATCGGCGCCGGTGGGCGCGGCGATCAGCACGGCGCAAGGGGCGGCCGGCTATGCCCCGCAGATGATCCAAGCGCCGCTGCTGAGGCAGACCGATCTGGCGCCCTATATGAGCCCCTATCAGTCCGGGGTGATCGACAGCACCATGGGCGAGCTGGAGCGGCAGCGGCGGATTCAGGCGGCGGCGAACAACGCGCAGGCCACGGCGGCCGGGGCCTTTGGCGGATCGCGCTCTGCAGTATTGCAAAGCCTGAGCGACGACAGCTTTGACCGGACCTTGGCCTCAACCCTGGCCAATCTGAACCAGGGCAATTTCAGCCAGGCGCAGGCCGCAGCTCAGGGCGACCTGAGCCGACAGTTGGCCGCGAGCCAGGCCAATCAGGGCGCCGGCCTGCAAGGGCAGGACTTAAATCTGAATGCCGCCAACGCCCTGGGCAATCTGGGCAATGTGCAGTTGAACCAGGCGCTGCAGCAGGCCGGAGCGCTGAACAGCGCAGGCGAGGCGCAGCAGCAGAACCAGCAGGCCCAGCTGAACGCCGCCTATCAGCAGTGGCAGCTGGCCCAGCAGTATCCGATTACCATGCAGACCCTGATGAACCAGACTCTGGGGACCTTTCCGGCTAACTACGGGACGAGCACAAAGACGGAGTCCGCCAACGGGACGAGCGATAGCGCCGGGTTCGACTGGGGCTCGATTTTCACGCCGTTCGATATCCAAAAAAATTCGTGATGAGCTCAACCATCGACGCCGTCGCCCTGGCCGGAGTGGGATTGACCGCCCTGGGCCTGTTCATACAGGCGGCGCTGTTCGCGTTCTTTCTGGGCAAATTGAGCGCGCGGGTCGACGGTTTGGCGGCGCGCGCGGGGGCGGCTCAGGATAGCAGCGCAGCCCTAGCCGCGATCACCGCCACGCTGCACGCCCTGAAAGACAGCGTGGACGATATCCGGGCGACCTTTGGCCGGCGGTTTGAGGCGGTGGAGGACAGCGTGACCAGCCTGATGATGCGCACCCGTCCGCGCCGTAGCGCCGGCGAGGGGTGAGCGGCCGGCTGCCTGTCTCAACCTTACGGCCGCCTGACAATTCCCAACGGAGACTGACAATGAAGCGACTGATCCTCGCCCTGATGGCCGGGGCGTGCCTGGCGCGTCCCGCCCTGGCCGCCCAGCCCATCGGCTATACCGCGCCCGACGGGGTGAACAGCGTGGCGGTGACCGCCGCCGCGCCCCTGCCCGTGGCCACCCCTGCGCCCGCCGCGGTCGTCGCCGGGCAAAAGACCGTGGCCGCCGGCGCCGCCGCCCTGCCGTCCAATGCCCTGGTCAACGGAGTGGTGGTCAAGGCCAAGAGCAACAACGCGGGGTCTGTCTGGGTAGGCGCGGCAGGGGTGACCACCACCGACGACGGAACCGGCGCCGGCTACAAGCTGGCGCCCGGCGAGGCGGCCAGCTTCGCCGTGTCCAACACCAACGCGATCTATGTCATCGGCACGGCCGGGGACGTGGTCTATTTCGAGGGGAATTGAGCATGAACCGTTGTCTCGCCGCCCTGTGCGCGGCCCTGGCCGCGTGGCCCGCGTTTGCCGCGGCGCCGGCTATTCCGCCGGGAGCGGGGTTCAATAACGCCAACAGCAACCCTGGAATATCCAACCTAACTCCGCTGAACCTTTCCAACTGGCGAAAGTGCAAGGGCCTGGTCCGAGCAGGACAAGGATCATGCGTTGTCCTGGAGGTCGGGGATTCCACCACCCGTGGTGAGCACTCCAGTCCGACCGGCGGATCACCCAACGATAACGGTGCGATCTATTATGCGCATTCGGCCCGAGTTGCCGCCGCGCTCTCCTCGCTAGGCCTGTCGGTTAATACCGAAAGTATCCTAGGGGGGTCCAACTATTCCCAAACCAACTTGTTGGCCTCTGATCCTCGCTTGGGCATGGGCTCGTCATGGTCTCTTTTTAACTCAAGTCAGACTGCGGGCGGGCAGTTTTTTCAGGCCAGCACGAGCACCAACAGCCTATCATTCACGCCGCTTTCATCGGTTGATACCGTCAAGATTTGTTACGCTCAAGGCACAGGAAATGGCACTTTCACCTACAATGTCGATGGCGGATCAACGCTAGCCACCATTAACAGCAACGGCGCGAATGCATATATTTGCTCAACTTCGACTGTAAGCTTGGCGGCTCATACGATTAACGTCAACGAAGTTTCTGGTAACGTTTTCATTGGGAGCATACAGGCCTGGAATTCGACTGTTAGCCAAGTCAGATATCTCAATGCCGGCTGGGGTGGATCGACAGCCGCAAACTGGAACCAAAGCACGGCAGGCTATAATCCTTTTCCTACAATCGCGGCCATCGCCCCGACTCTTACAATTATCAACCTGGGGATCAATGACTGGGTTACTGGTGTTAGCGCGAGCTCTTTTCAAGCCAGCTTGCACACCCTCGTGGTCCAAGCGCGGCTCAGCGGTGACGTTGTGCTGTGCGTTCCAGCCCCCTCAAGCACAAGTTCTGCATCTGCGGCTAATCAGGCGGCTATTGTCTCAGCCATCTATGCCGAGGCGGCAAATGACAATGTTCCCGTCGTTGATTGGACCTATCGGTTTGGATCATACACGGCGGCCAACGCGCTTGGGGAATATTGGGACGTACTACACCCCAACTATATCGGCCAGGCGGATATGGCTGATCCACTCATCAGAGTTCTGTGGGGGCCTTAAAGCGACCTGTTGTGCAGGTTTTTGAATCTTCACCCAGCTCGCGGGGAAAGTTGACGACTGCGCCGCGATGCGACTCGCCAAAAAATCCGCAGGGATTGTCGCAAAAGTACGGAGACAAGGGGGCGGTCAAACCGGGCGCGAAAGAACCACGGCGAATCGCTCCTTGAGTTTCAGGAACGGAGTTTCAAGAAAGCGATAGGAAGCGGCGGCGAGGGCTATTGTGAGTAGAAGCGCGACCGCGCCCTTGACCGGAATGGCGATCAGCGGCTTCCTTACGTGCAGGAGACTAAACACCAGGTGATCAGCCAGTTGCAGTGCCAGTAGATGAAACACATAGAGGCCGTAGGAGATGCGACCGAGATAGACCATCAGTGGCGGCCAGCCATCGGAGCCCCAGATCGCCAGCAAGAGTGCCGCGACGCCTATGACGCACAGGGCATACCCGAAGATCAACGCTGCCCCACTGATGCCAAATCCAATCGACTTAATGTTGAAGATTAAGGTTGCCGCGAACCAACACGTGACGGTGAGCAAGATCGCCGTACCACGTTGCAACGGGGAAAGGACGATCTCGCGTTGGCCAAGGTAGAGGGCGAATAGAGCTCTGATCCTCCCTCGTTTCAGTGGACACCCATGCTAGGCTTTTCAGCCTGGAGAGGAGTGTCTGATGAGTGTTACCCGTCGGGTGTTTCCGGAGGCCTTCAAGCGCGAGGCTGTTGATCGTGTGGCCACGAGCGGCCTGTCG
>CAYVHP010000024.1:0-18935 GCA_964451265.1 uncultured Caulobacteraceae bacterium
CAGGGGCGTGGCTTCCATCACCGTATCGCCCAGCATGGGCGCAGCCCAGCGCGCCTGCAGCTGGTTCACATTACCCGCGTTAATCTGGCTCAGCTCGCTGAAGTGATGACCGGCGTAGTCGCCCCAGTAGCTGGCCCAGTCTCCAGCCGCCGGCTTGACGATGCGCTCATAGGGCAACACCGGCGCGGGGACGACCTTGGCCGTCTGGGCCAGATCGCGCGCCTTATGGGCGGCCAGATAGGCCACGAGGTTTTCCACATCCTCATGCGACAGCCGCTTGGCGATGTCGCTTGGGACCGCCCGTCCCTGGTCGGTGATCGAGGCCACATCGGCCAGGTCCAGCATGACATACCGGCCGTCAGCCAGCTGCACATGCACCGCCGTCACGTCCCGCGCCTTCAGCACGCCGCGGATCGTGCGCCCGTCGCGCAGGGCGATGTCGACGATGCGGGTCTCAAAAGTCCCGCGCGGGGTCGGCTGATCATGCATGATCCCCGGCCGGATCAGACCGGCGGGCTTGGCGCCCTCGCCTGACAGGTCCGACGCGAAACTCGCGCCGCGCCCATTGATCTCGTGACAGCTGGCGCACCCGCCCTTGTCGGAGAAGAACAGCGTCTCCCCAGCCCTGGCGTCGCCGGTGCTGGCCCCGCCCGACTGGACCGACAGGCTCTTGAGGTACAACACCACCCGCCAGATATCGTCCGCCGGCAGGTTGGCGAAGGCCGGCATCTGGCTTCCCGGAATGCCGCCATGGATCGTCTGGAACAGCTGGTAGTCTTCCCCGCCATGCGGGAAGTTGCCGGTGTTGAGCGCCGGGGCCCGATCGCCCACCCCGCCGTTGCCGTGGCAGGCGATGCAGGTCGCATTGAAGATCGTCCGCCCGGTATCCACCGCCGTGGGGTCCTTAGCGAAGGGATTGGTCGGGGTGTCCGACGGCTGCGCGGTCGCCAGGGCCGAAGACAGCGCCAGGGTAATCGCGGCGACAGACAGGATTTTCAGCGACATGGTCAGTGCGTCCTCGGGATGCAGATATTGTACTCGGTCACGATCTTGGAATTCTTCTGATACAGGTCGTGAAACACGTTCCAGCCCGCGTCGTGGCCTGTGCTTCCGCCCATGAAGGGCGGGCGCATATGGATCGAAACGACCTGGTTTTTGGCGTAGGTCAGCTGGTGCGTCTGCGGGTCCTCGACCATCAGCTTGGCCACGGCCGTTTCGTCGTTGGCGTAGCCATGGGCGCGAAACCAGCTTTGGTTCGTCGCCACCGCCTTCAGGTAGCCTTCCATCGAGCCTTGCGGCGGAATGTCGATCACCCGAATGACCGCGATATCGCCATCGCAGGGCGGCGCCGCGAATCTACCGGGCTCCGGCGGCGTGGAGGCGACCTTGGGCTGCGTCAGAGGGTCCTGAGCCAGAGCGGACCCAACGGGCAAGGCGACGACCAAGGCCAGCGACAGTCCTGAAAGGGCTTTCAGCGATATGGTCATGGGCGCTTGGGGATGCAGATATTGTAGGAGGTCACGATGTTGGACGTCTTGCGATACTGATCGTGGAATGCGTCCCACGCCGCGTCGTGGCCGGTGCTTCCGCCCATCACCGGCGGACGCATATGGATCGCCAGCACCTGGGTCTTCGAGTACGTCAGCTGGTGGGTGGCCGGGTCCTCAACCATCACCTTCGCCACCACCATGTCGTCTTTGGTGAAGCCGTGGTCTCGGAACCAACCCAGGTGCATGGCCACCGCCTTCAGATAGCTCTCCATGGTCGCGCCCGGCGTCAGTTCAGTCAGCCGCAAGACGGCCACGTCGCCATCGCAAGGCGGCGCGGCGAAAGTCCCCGGGCCTGGGCCTTCGGACGCGACGCTGGGTTGGGTGAGAATGTCCTGGGCCAGGGCAGGTTGGACCATGAGTATCCCGCCCAGCAGCCCGGCGATGATCTTGGGCAACACGGTCAATGGGTCCTGGGAATGCAGATGTCGTACTCTTTCACGATGTTGGAGTTCTTGCGGTAAAGGTTGTGGAAGGTGTCCCAGCCGGCGTCATGACCGGTGCTGCCGCCCATATACGGGGGGCGGACGTGGAAGGCGACGACCTGGTTCTTGGAATAGGTCAGCTTATGCGTGGCGGGGTCCTCCACCATCAGCTTCGACACGAAAATCTCATTGTTCTTGAAGCCATGAGCCCGATACCAGCCCAGGTGCGCGGCCACCGCCTGAAGGTAGCCCTCCATGGTGCCGCCGGGGATGATCTCGGTCACGCGCACATTGGCGACGTCCCCGTCGCAGGGCGGGGCGGCGTACTTGCCCGGCATTGGCGGCGCCGAGGCTGGGGGCGCCGGACCCGTCGGTTGGGTCAGCGGCCCTTGCGCCATGGCGGGCTGGACCTGGAGCGCGCCGACCAGAGCGGCGAGAATGATCAGATGACGCATGGGCAACCTCCTAGAACATGATGTCGGCCGCGGGCCGACGCGGGGACGGGGCTATTTTTCGAGCGCCCAGGTGTTGGTCGAAATATTTCACGATCAAACCCGCCGACAGCAGGCCCGAGCCGAGACGCAAACCGCGAACGCGCGATGAAAGGGCTCCAAACGGCCCAAGCTGAATCCCAAATCTGGGTTTCATGCGCCCCCCTATTTGCGCCGGAGACATTCGCTGCGCCCAATCGTGGCGCAGCCCGCTCCAGATCTCGGTTCCCTTTGTTTTCGTCAGATGAAAACGGGAACGCCAGGACCTTTAACACGCGCGAGGGGTGTCAAGCAAAGGTCGCGCGCCAGACCGTCTCGCCAAACGCAGCGGACCTCCGGCGTGGGTCAGGCTGCGACGGCCGGGACCACGCGTCGCCGCGCCTTGGCCTTTTCCCAATTGACCTTGGCGTACATGGGCAGGGTGTAGACTAAAAGCTCGGCCCCTTTGGGACACATGATCGGCTGGGTAGGCACGCCCTCAGGGATGTAATAACAGCCCTTCTCGTCGATCACCCGGCCCTCGTAGACCGTCTCGCCCTTAACGACGCATCGCAGTTGCGGCGCGTCCAATAGCTCGCTGGGGATGACGGCGCCGGGCGCGATCCTCCACAGCGCCGCTTCGGTGCGGTGCTCGTTGAAAACGCCGAGCGACTTGACCTCCACGCCGGGCCGCAACGGATCGGCGATCCACCGGAAGGCCTTTGGCCGCATGATGATCGGGGTCTCGTAACGGGGCTTGGAATAGGAGATCGGTTCGCCGTTCACCTGCTCCCACACCGCCTCATAGCTGTCCTTGTTCAGGGTATGGCCATCCGGCTGCTTCACCTTATAGACGCCGTCCTCAAAATAGCCTCCGGCGGCTTTCAGCTCGGCCATGGCTACCGCTTTTTCCGCGTCGCTGATCCGGTAGGCGCCATTGGGTCCGGGAAACTGGATCACCAGCAGGCTGACCGGTCCATGCTGGTTCAACGGCCCGTAGTAGGTTCCCTCCGGGACGTGGACGAGTTCGCCTTCCTTCAATTCCACGCCCTTGCCCAGGTTCATCTGGCCCGACACCACATAGCGGAACTGATCGAAATTGTGCCGGTGTCGCGGGGTGAAGAAGCCGTCGCCGATCTGGTCGAACCCGAAGCGGAAATTGATGTCCGGCAGCCCCGTGTCGATGGGATATTGCACCACCTTGAGCCCTGGGCTCTTGGCGCCATCGACGCCCTTGCCTCGCGTGGAGGGCACGGCGCGGCCGACCGCGTCTTCGATCCTAAAGACTTGAACTTTGGCCGTCATTTTCAACCTCCTTGTAATGGGCAGCGCGTGTTCAGGAGTACTCAATGACCTTGACGTCCTGCGCCTGGGCCGGGACATGGACGGCAATGTCCGCCAGATTGGGCAGGCCCATGAGCAGGACCTCCGACACCTCGGCGACCTTGAACTGGGCGGTCTCGCCGGTGTCCAGATAGACCGAAGTGAATCGCCGGTAGTTGTCCCCTTCCAGCAGCCCGCCGCCGGACAGAACCAGATAAACGCCTCGGCCCTTGGCCTGGAACGTCGACCCGGGGCTCAGCCGATAAAGAGCGCAGGGAATCCGGCAATCGAGGAACGTGCCGAGCGCCTTTTCTTCGACGCCGCTCACGCCTTCCATGGCAATCCACTGGAAGTTTTCCGGATGCATCAGCACCGGAAATTCATAGGCGGCCTCGGGATAGACCAACTCGCGCCCCGCCGCCTGCTCCCACAGGGCCTCAAAGCCGTCCATGTTCCGCTTGCCGGGAACATCGGCGTTGCGGCGGAACACGCCGTTTTCAAACACGCCGATCTTGCTCAGGGCCTCCTTGGCCACAGCCTTTTGCGCCATGGTCACATAGCCCTGGCCGCTCGGCCCGCCGAACTGAAGCGTCGCCGTATAGCTGTCGCCAGCATCCGGCCCCTGAGGGCCGTAATAGGCGCCTTCCGTGAAGAAGCCGACAGTCCCTGGCGTCATCTTGCCGCCGGCGCCGTAGTCGCACACGCCGCTGATGGCGACCCTGTACTGGCAAAAGTTATGGCGGTGCCGGGGTGAGAAAAACCCTTCGTGCTGACCGAACAGACCGAACTTGAAATTGTCGGGCGAACCGGGTTCTCCCTCGAGCAGAAGCTGCTTATCGACCTTGCCTGATCGAACACTGGTATTGTCGTTGAAGGGCGAGACTTCATCCCCGTGCGCGATCTTCATGACATCCTCCTTAGCCACATCGACCGGGCGCTGCGCTGTTGAGAACGCGCGGTCGCCATCAGCATCGATGTTCGGTTGGAAGACTGTAGGCCGCGCGGGCCATCACACCTTGATCTGCCTCAAGTCGGCGGCGGGCGATGGCTTGAAGCCGAGATAGCGGAGCCAAAATTGTTCGCCCCGGTCCGCCAGGACGTCCCCGATGGGGGTTCGACCTGGCGAGCCGAGGCGAGAACAGGCCTTAGGTCTGAATCCAGTCCTTCTTGACCGTGACACCCAGGCCCGGACCCTGAGGCACATTGAAGACGCCGCCCTTTTGAAGAACGATCGGCTCTTCAAAAATCGAGAAGCCGTTTTGATAATCGTGCAAAGGCAGATCCTCATCGGTCTCCAGGTAATCCCCGTTGGGCAAGGAGGCGAGCAGATGCATGTTGCAGATCGTGCCGAAACGGCCATCCGCTAGGTGCGGGGCGACGCGCTTGTTCATGGATTCGGCAACCGCCGCGATCTTGCGGATCAGCAGCGGCCCCACCAGGTTCACTTCGGGCTGGACGATGTCGAAACATCCACGCTCCAGCAGTTCGCGGAACTCATGCAGGCCGGTATTGCCCTCGCCGCCCGCCAGCGGCATCTCCACCAGCTTGTTCAATTCCGCCAATCCGTCGAAGTCGTAGCGGGGCAGGGGCTCTTCCAGCCAGTAGACGTTCATGTCGTTGTAGGCCTTGGCCGTGCGCGCCGCGCGGGCGAAGTCCCAACGCACGTCCGGCGAAAGGAACCAGTTGGTCGCTTGGTTGGCATCCACCATGATGTCCCAGTCGTCGCCCACCAGCTTGCGGGTCTTTTCGACCAGGGCGATGTCGTCCTTCATACTGGCGAAGTGGGCGCGGAACTTGATCGCGTTCCAGCCGGATTCCTTGAGCTGAAGCGCGAACTCAGCGCGCTTGTCCGGCGTGCTGAGGCGAGATTGGCTGGCATAGGCTCGCACCGTGTCGCTGACCGGACCCCAGATCTTGTACAGCGGCTGATTGCAGGCCTTGCCGATAATGTCCCACAGGGCAATTTCGACAGCCGCGTTGCGACGGTCCGCAGTCGTGCCATCGGAGCGGCCAGCCGCTTCGCGCAGGGACATCATCACGCCGTCCGAGCTCTTGGATTCGGTGGGCGCGACGGACGCCAGGCGGCGCTCCGAGCCCATGCCGTTCACATCCGACATGTCGCCCTGGATGGTCTGCAGATCGAAGGGATCGCGGCCGACAAGGTCGTGCTTGGCCCGCGGCAACTGAACGGGGTCGATACCCGGGCCGATACCCACCAATCCCTGGTCGGTATGGACCTCGATGAATGAACCGCCGCCCACGATCACCGGGTTCTTGTCCCACGGACCAGCCCAACCGTCGATGAAGCCCAGATTCTTGATCACCTTTAGGCGCTGAAGCTTCACATCCGTGACCTTCATTCGGACGCCGTTTAACTTCGGAACCTGGGCCACCGCCGGCGATGCCGTCACAGCCGCAGCCGATAGGGCCTTAATCAAGTCTCTGCGTCGCATGGTAACCTCCCAGGATGCTCAGGCAGCGAATTTTATCTTCGCCGTCATTCTTTGATTCTAGATTTCGTCGCCTAGTTCTTCGTGTAGCGGGCAATGGCCTTCTGATAGACCTCGGCATTGTAGAACGCGCCCTCACCGTCGGCCCACACGCCTTCGCCGCCCGTGCCCTTGTCGAGCTTGTCGGCGTATTCATCGGGAATGAAGGCGTCGACCTTGCCGGTCTTGGCGCTGCCCAAGCGCACGCCGCGCTTCCAGCCGGGATGGTGAGCATAGCCCGGTCCGTTCACAGACTCGGAGTCCGACACGTAGAGCACGTCGTGCTTGTCGACATAGCAACCGCTCGGGCGGCTGAACTGGCTCCAGATGGCCAGGAGCTTGCCGTCCTGATCGAAGATTTGCAGGCGGTTGTTGCTGCGGTCGCCGACGAACAACCGGCCGGCCGAGTCCATGGCGAGGCAGTGGGGCGTTTGAAACTCGCCCGGGCCGCTGCCGTGACCGCCCCATTGCTTGATGAACTTGCCGCTGGCGTCAAACTTGATCACGCGCGAGTTGCCCATGGTCGGGCCGTGGGCGTGTGATGAAATGGTGTCGCCGCTGTGCCCGTCGGTGACGAAGATGTCGCCGTTGGGGGCGACCAGAACCGCATTGGGTTCATGAAAGGTCGTCTCATCGTTGCCGGCCACGCCGGGCTTGCCCAGGGTCTTCAGAATCTTGCCGTTTTGGTCGAACTCCAGGACCGTGTCGCCGATCTTGCCGTTGTTGTGGTTGTCGGCGATCCAGATGTGATCCTGCTTGTCGATATAGATGCCGTGCGGAAACAGAATCTGGCCGGCGCCCCAGGACTTGATGAAGTTGCCCTTGGCGTCGAATTCCAGCACGGGATCGAGCTTGCTGCCGTCGCAGTCGTTTTCCTCACACCGTTCGGCCACCCAGATGTTGCCGTGACTGTCGCCCGATATGGTGCTGGTGGAGCCCATGTGGCGCCCCGGCGGCAACTTCAGAAACGTGTCGGAGCGGGCGTAGTTGGCCAGGGGCGCATTGACGGGGGCCATGCCGTCCGAGGCGGGCGCGGCCGCTTGGGGCGCCGGCGCCGGCGCAGCACCAGCGCCCGGCGGCGCCTGGGCCGTGATGTGGATAAGCGACTGCACGCCGGAATCGCTGGGCAATTCGTTGCTGCCGGCCGGGGCGCCGTTCTGTTGCAGGAGGTAGGCCACCAGATCGGTGGTGCTGGCGCCGCTCAGCGAGCCCGGATCATCCAGAGGCATGGTGTTGCGGATACGCTGGACCAAGTCGGCCACGGATTGGGCGTCCCAATTGGTCATAAAGTGCGAGCCTTTCACCGGCGGCACTTCGTCGTTCCCGTCAAGGGTCTCAGCGTGACACCGCGAACAGGCGGCGGAATAGACCGCCTTGCCCCGGTCGGCCTGGGCGGCGGTGTACACCCCGCTCCATATGGACTGGGGAGCGTCCTGGGCGTGCAGCACGCTGGAGGCGCCCAGCATCGCCGCCAGGGAAATCGTCAAAGTCCAAAACCAACGCATTGTCTCTATCTTTCGCTTGGGTCGATACCGATAGGGCGCTCAGCCCCATGGCTCCTTACCGCCTGGACGGTACGCTAGGCCCTGAAAATGACCGCAATCAGTCCGTAGCGCTTGTTTTCCTCAATGATCCTACGGCAGCCGATAGGCGATGTACTCGCCCGAGTAGTTGCCGCCTGAGACGGCGACGACGATGTATTGTTTGCCCTGATAGAAATAGGTCATCGGGTTTCCGCTCTGCGGCGCCGGCATCCAGATCTTGCCCACTTCCGCGCCGGTCGCCTTGTCATAGGCGTGCAGATAGGCGCCCTTGGGATGGCCCGGCTGGGTCGAGGACAAAGCATCCCCGCTGATCACCAGGCTCTTGGTCGCCAAAATGCCGACGTTGCCCGCTTGGCCGGTCTTGGGCAGGGTGATGCCCTTGAGCGCCGGGTTATTGCGGATTTCGTCAGGCGTATCGCCGTGGGCAATCTGCCAGCGGAAATCGCCGGTATCCAAGTTGATCGCCGTGATCGTGCCATAGGGCGGCTTGAGCAGGGGAAGGCCGTCCACCGTCGTGCGCGGCGCCGGGGCGGAGGGCTTGGTCGGACCCGCCTTAGCCAGGATCGCCGCCAGCCTGACCTGCTCTTCGCTGACCTTGGGCGCATCCGACGCCGTGCCCGAGCCCGGCCCGCCAAGAACGACGAAGGGCTGGCCTGCAGCGCCTTCCACATACCGCTCGTCCGAATAGCCGGGGGGCGGCTCGATCAAGCCTCGGGTGGTGACGCTGCCGTTGGCCGCCGGCACATAGACCGTGTGGGTTTCCGGATCGAAGGCGCCGCCGGTCCAGTTGGTGCCGCCCAGGCCGTTGTTAAGGGTCAGGGTCTTGACCGGACCTTCCACCTTGCTGATCACCGGCGGGGTGAAGATCGGGCCGACCTTGAAGGGCTTCAGCGCCTCCAGCGCCTTGGCGTGCAGCTCCGGCGTGAAGTCGATCAGGTCCTTAGGGTCGAACTGATAGCGCGCGTACGGCGCCGGCTTGCTGGGGAAGGGCTGGGTCTTGGACGTCTGCTCGCCCGGTACGTCGCTCTGTGGAACGGGCTTTTCCGGCATCGGCCACACCGGCTTGCCGGTCACGCGGTCGAACACATAGAGGAAGGCCTGTTTGGTGGGGATGGCCACGGCCTTAACCGGCTTGCCGTCCACCACGGCGTCCACCAGCAGGGGGGCCGAAGATATGTCCCAGTTCCAGATCGGGTGATGAACCAGCTGGTAGTACCACTTCATCTTGCCGGTATGCAGGTCCACGCAGACGATGCTGTCACCGAACAGGTTGTTGCCCGGACGCGCGCCGCCATAGATGTCGTGGGTGGGATCTTCGACCGGCAGATAGACGCTGCCCAGCTCACGGTCCACGGTGATGCCTGCCCAGACACCTGCGTTACCGTTGTAATCGGCCGAGTTATCCTTCCACGTGTCATAGCCAAACTCACCCTTCAAAGGGACATCGTGGAAGGTCCACAGCAGCTTGCCGGTCTTCACGTCCCAGGCGCGCACCATGCCCTTGGTGTTGTTCTGGGTGACCGGCTGGAACCCTTCCTTCATCGTCGCGCCGACGATCACCACATCGTCCGCCACCGTAGGCGTGGCGTGCAGGCCGACCTCGCCGGTGGTCAGGTCGATCTGCTTATATTCGCCCGGATGGCCCATGACGCCGACGACCATGCCGACCTTCATGTCGATCATGCCGTGATCGCCGAAGCTGTCGATCAGATGGCCGTCCTTGGCGTTCAGCTCCACCAGGCGGTAGCCGGTGGTGACATAAAGGATGCGCTCGTCGCCCTTGCCGTCGGTCCAGTAGGACACGCCGTGGCCGGACAGCTGGCGCGGCGAGACGGCCGCGCGGGCGCCTTCGTTCAGGCTGTACATCCACTTCAATTCGCCGGTCTTGGCGTCCAGGGCGATCACGTCACGGCGCGAGCCGGCCGTGGTGTAGATCGTCCCGTTGATCTCCAACGGCGTGCCTTCGAGCTTATACTCCGGCCGGCCGCCGAACTGGTCGGTCTTCAGGCGCCACGCCACTTCCAGCTTGTTGAAGTTGGTCGCGTTGATCTGGTCCTGCGGCGAATAGAACGAACCGGACGGGTCGGCGAAGTACCAGGGCCAATCGCCCCGGGCGGTGGAGGGTTGCCCATAGGGCTGCGCTTGATCGGCGGCCGTAGCGCCGAGCGGGCCGGCCAAAGACAGCACAACGGTGGCGCAGGCCACAAACATCGTCTTAGTGAACACCGCGCGCCTCATCAGCTGCATGAAATTGAACTCGGTTTATCGGCAGGTCAGTCCCTCGACCCGAACCCCATCGGCGCCCTTGCACAGGCGCCGATAAATGCGAGCGAGGGTGGGGGTTCAAGCCAGGCGTCACGAAAGTCCCCCCACCGTACTTTCACGTCGCGGCGCATTCTCTATCGCCAAGCCGAGGCTTGGATGACCGCGTTTTCGGCGTTCTCTTCGGCTTCGAAAAGCCCTTGCGAAGCCCCGCTTCTATCGACAGAGCCTTGGAACTGTCAAGGCGAGCCGCCGACCATCCAGCCCTTGCCGCATCGCGGATTTCGGGGCCGGCCGGCCGGCGGATCGATGGCGGTACAGCTCTACTTGCGGTCAACCTTGACCACGAAATAGCTGATCGTCTTGGGCACTTCGGTGAACTGATGAGGCACGCCGGCCGGGATGACGATGGAGTCGCCCTTGACCAGATGATAGGCCGTGCCGCCGGTGATGGTGCCGCCGACCATATTGCCGTCAGCCACTTCCCTACCGCCGTCATACTTGCCGCCCGCCATGAAGGTGGCTTCGCCGTCGGTGACGTAGAACACATCGTCCTGCTTCTTGTGCATCTCGACGTCCCCTGCCTTGTTGCGGAAACTGCCTTCGAGCTGGAGATTGTCGGCCGTCAACAGCATGGGGGTCGTCTTGTGCGCCAGCGCCGCTTCGACCTTGTCGTGTGTGACGTAGCTGACCTGACCCGCCGTGGCCATCATCGGTTGCGTGCGCACAGGAGCCGCTGTCTGAGCCAATGCCGGCGCTGCGAACAGCACCGCTGCGGTGATTAGGATCGATTTCATTGTGTCCTCCCTGGACTGAGTGAATGTTTGTGTCTTGGGGCGCGCCTTGTCCGCTCGCCCGGATGACGCGTCGGGCTAAGGCTTAAACTGTTGCACCACATAGTAACTGACGGACTTGGGCACCGCCTTGAACCAGGTCGGCACGCCCGGGCGGATGACGAACACGTCGCCCTTGACCGCGTGATAGGTCCTCGCGCCCGTCAACACGCCGCCGTGCAACTGGCCGGGGCTCGTCATCTTCGCGCCCTTGCTCTCGCCGCCGATCACGAGGGTCGCTTCGCCGTCGGTAATGTAGAAGATGTTGGTGAGGGTCTGGTGGATTTCGATTACGCCCGGCTTATCGCGGAAGCAGCCTTGCACCACCAGATCAGACTGTTTGAATAGCGGTCCGCCGGTCTTGCTGTGCAGAGCCTCATCGACCTTATCGTGGGCAATGAAGGTTATGGCGTCGGACGTCGGCGACGGCGCCTGGGCCAATGCCGGCGTCGCGATCAGTCCTGCCGCCAGCAAAGCCCAAAGCCTCATGGTTCGTCCCTGATCGGGTGGCTGCCGGACGCCCCTGCGGACGCCCGGCGATCCCTGGTCGTCGACCTACTTGTTGAATTCTTTGACGACGTAATAGCTGACGGACTTAGGCACTTCGCTGAACCAAGTGGGGATGCCCGGGCGGATCACGAACACATCGCCTTTTTGCACATGATAGGCCTTGGCGCCCGTCACGGTGCCGCCGCGCAATTGGCCGGGCGAGATGGCGTGCTGACCCGACGCCTTGCCGCCGATCATCAGGGTGGCTTCGCCGTCGGTGATGAAGAAGGTGTTGGTCAGGGTCTCGTGAACTTCGGGGCTGCCGGGCTTGTCGCGGAAACAGCCTTCGACCGCGATGTCGGCGGCGTCCATCAGATGCAGGCCCGCCTTGCCGGCCAGCGCGGCCTGAACCTTGTCGTGCGGGATATAGGTGACGGGCGGGGTTTCGGGATGGAGCTCTTGCGAGCGAGACACCGCGTCCTGAGCGAGGGCAGGGGTCGCGAGCAGCGACAGGGCGGCGATGAGAATAGCTGGTTTCATGGTGTTCTCCCTTTTTGAATGCCTATGTGTTCCCACATAGCGGTTGTCGTTCTTGTAGCACCCCCAGGTTCGTCTGCCGAGGCGCCTGTGAGTCATTTCATCTGATAGGTCTTGCTGAAGCCGTTGCGGCTGTTGGTGAT
The DNA here is from genome assembly GCA_964451265.1 of uncultured Caulobacteraceae bacterium. Lineage (GTDB taxonomy): Bacteria > Pseudomonadota > Alphaproteobacteria > Caulobacterales > Caulobacteraceae > BOG-938. The sequence continues at coordinate 12,063 of CAYVHP010000024.1, forward strand.
GACGACCTTGCCGCCCGGCGCGATATCCAGGCCTATGGCGTACCCCTGGTCCGGCGAGGGTTGGAGGTTGGCGATATAGTTCGGGTCGCCGTCAAGATTCCCGTCCGCCAGAGACGCGTGCAACTTCCAGAAGCCCTGCAGACCAGGGCTGGCGTTGATCCTCGACACCACCTCCGCCGCAGCGCCCTTTTTGGCGCTGTTGCCCATGACCGCGATGTCGGGGCGCATGCCGGCGATGGACGCCGGGTGGCTGCTCAGCGCCAATCCGTGATGGGTCACCAGCAGGATGTTCACATGGCCCACCTTGTCCACGGGGCAAAATAGCTCGCGCTCCATGTTCCAGGTCAGGTCGCCCAGCACCGCGATCTTGACCTTGCCGAAGGTCAGGATTGATCCGACGGATCGGGTGTTTTCCGGACCCCCGTCCCTGTCGTTGAGCGGCGCATCGCAGTGACGGCCCCGCTCGCCCGCGCCGGGCAAGGGCTTGGCGATGAATTTGGAGTCGGCCGAAACGATGGTGTCGGTCAGTGAGCCGATATGGAACACGTCGCCCGGCTTGGCGACGATGTGCCTATGGCCTTTGATGGCCTGGAGGTATCTGGGGTAGTTGGTGGTCGAGTCCGTCGCCCTGCGATTAAAAATCGAGTCCGGCGGCTCGGTCGGGTCCAGCTGTTCCCGGTTAGGCCCGTGATCAATCACCGTGCCGACGGGCATACGTTTGATCAGCTCGAAAATCCCGCCCAGATGGTCTTCGTGGTAGTGGGTGAACAGCACATAATCGATCTTGCTCGCGCCCAGGGCCTTGGCGGCGGCGACGATGCGATCCACGCCGCTCTTGGCGCCGTCCAGCCCCCAAGGCTGCTTGTCCTTCACCGGAGATCCCGCGTCGATCAGCAGGGCCTTGCCTTCGGGCGTGACAAACAGCGTACCGCCGTCGCCCTCCACATCGATGGGCAGCATCTTGAGCGTCTTGCCGGCGGCTTGGACCGGACCTGCGGCCATGACCGACGCCAAAGCCGCAGACAACAGAGCGCTGATGAGCTTGGCGCGCCGCCTGGGCGCAACCCATGGACGGCGGTGGATGGTCATTTCACCTGATAGGTTTTGCTAAAACCGTTGCGGGTATTGGTGACCACGATCTTGCCGTTGCGGGCGATGTCCAGGCGAATGGTGTTGCCGTCATCGGGCGGAACATGAAGGTTGGCGATGTAGTCTGGATCACCGTCCAGGTTCCCGTCCGCCACGGACGTATGCATCTTCCAGAAGCCCTGCAGACCGGGGCTGGCGTTGATCCGGTTGACCACCTCAGGGACCGCGCCCTTCTTGGCCCCGTTGCCCATGACGACGATTTCGGGCCGGAAGGCGGCGATCGACGCCGGATGGCTGCTCAACGGCAGGCCGTGGTGGGTGACCAGCAGGATATTGACGTGGCCCACCTTGTCGATGGGGCAAAACAGCTCCCGCTCCATGTTCCAGGTCAGGTCGCCCAGCACCGCGATCTTGACCTTGCCGAAGCTGAGGATTGATCCGGTTGATTTGGCGTTTTCAATGCCGCCGTCCATGGGATTGGGCGGCGCATCGCAATGTTGCCCGGGCTCACCGGCGCCCGGCAAAGGCTTGTCGATGAATTTGGAGTCGGCCGAAACGATGGTGTCGGTCAGAGAGCCGAAATGGAAGACGTCGCCGGGCTTGGCGACGATGTGCTTATGGCCTTTGATTTCCTTGATATATTCCGCGTAATTCTTGATCGAATCCGGCGCCATGCGGTTGGTCATGGAATTGGGCGGCTCGCTCGTCGTCGGCAGTTCGCGGTTGGGACCGTGATCGATCACCGTCCCAATGGGCATCCGCTTGATCAGTTCGAAAAAGCCGCCCAGGTGGTCGGCGTGGTAGTGGGTGAACAGCAGGTAATCGATCTTCTTCACGCCCAACGCCTTGGCCGTGCTGATGATGCGGTCCACGCCGCCCTTGGCCCCGTCCAGGCCCGGGGCGTCTGACGCCCGCGCAGGAGACCCGGTATCGATCAGCAGGGACTTGCCTTCCGGGGTGACAAACAGGGTGCCGCCCCCGCCTTCCATGTCGATGGGCAGCATCTTGAGGGTCTTGTCGGCGGCGTGGCCCGGGCCGACGGCCAGAGCCGACGCGAGCAAGGCCGCGATCAACGCGCTGCGTGTCATATTCAGCTCCCTATGTCATGCCTCCCAGCGCCGCCGACGGCGTTGGGATTGCATCTTCTGTTCAGTCAGTCGCTACTTCTTGGCCGACGGCAGGCCGAAGGCATAGACGTGGCTGTCGTGGGTGACGACGAACACCTTGTTCAAAGCCACCACCGGCAGGTTGAAGTGGACCCAGCCGGGGATGATCTTCTTGCTGGAATAGAGGGTCTTTCCCGTCTCGGCGTCGAAGGCGTAAAGGACCAGATTGCTCACCGGCGTGGCGCGGAAGTTGGCGCCCGCGCCCGGCCCCGGAGGAACCCGCGGCGCGCCCGGGGGGACCGGGACGTATTGCAGGGTCTGCTCGCCGGACTGCAGGGCGTAGACTACGCCGTTGGCCGACACCGGCGGAGACGGCACGGTCATATTGGGCGACATCCATTGCGGAACCATGTCCACCTTGCCGCCTTGGTCGACCACTTCGAACGCCATGATGCTGCCGTTGGGGGCGTCGCCGTAGGTGTACTTGAAAGCCGGCGGAGTCTTGGAAGGGGGACCCCAGATCGGGATGTAGACGAACCGGCGGCCCTCCGGCGTCTGGTAGGTGCCCGGCGCGCCCCACAGGCCTTGTCCCGGTTCGGTGCCGATGGCCGCCTCGTTGCCCAGTTTCGGCGAGGTGTAGAGCGCCGTCATGTGGTTGGCCCCGCCCAGGTTGGCGGTATCCACCAGATAGGCCACCGCTTCCTTGCCGACGCTGAGCGCCACGGCGCGATCACCGAGCGGGAACACCAGCGGGCTGCCTGAACCGGGGTCCAGGTCATATTTGTTGATGTATTGCCACGTGGGGTAGGTGAAGGAATCGATCAGGCGCGTGGCCTTGGGGGCCAGTTCGAGCAAGCTTGAGCCATAGGAACCGCTGGCCGGGTCATAGGCGCCGTCGGCGGTCTGAAAGATCACGCCTTTGCGGGTATGCACCACGCCGCCCGCGCCCCAGGGGCCGGCGGCGCGGCCGCCGCTCAGATAAAAGCGGGTCAGTTGCGGATGGGCCAGATCGTGCACGTCCATGGCCGATATGGCCGCCGGATCGGGCAGGGACGACATGGCTGCGCCCGGCTTGGGATCCGCCGCCGCCGCCATGGTTGAATGAGGATCGACGATTTCGCCGCAACCGCGGCCGCTGCCGGCATAGATCACGCCGTCGTAAAGGTTCAGGCTCCAGGCCCGCGCGAATGGCGCGAGCATATCGGTCGGCGCCATCTTCTCCGAGCCGTCCGACAGGCTGACCGCGCGCAGCTTGCCGTCGCTGGCCGCGAAGAACACCAGGCCCCTCGCCTTGTCGATCGTCGGGGTGTCGTTGGCGGTATTGGGGCACAGCCAAGTGGCGGCTCGGTGCGCCGTCAGCGGGTTGGCGAAGGTCTTTTGCCAGACCACCTTGCCGGAATCCGCATCCAGCGCGAACAGGGTGTCATCGGCGCCCAGCAGGATCACCAGATCCTTCTTGCCGTCGGCCATGGCCACATCCTGCACGACCAGCGGAGCGGTCAGGGTCGACAGGGCGATATCCGTCGGGGGCGTGCTGACCTTGGAGTCCCACAGCAACTTCAAGTGGGAGACATTGGTCTTATTCAGAACGGTCTCGCCGTGGTTCCAGTTTGAACGCTCGGAGTTGTAGCCGTAGGTCAGCCATTCGCCGGTCTGCGGCTTGCCGGACGGCGCGCCGGCGGCGGGTTTGGCCGAAACCGCGGGGGCGCCCTGAGCGAAGCTCGCCAAGGGCAAGAGCAACGAAGACAGCAGGACGGGCAAACCGATAAGACGGGCTCTAGACATGGGCCTCCCTATATTTATGTCGCCGGCGCAGGATTGAGGGGCGCGGCCTAGCGTCTCAAACGAACCTTACTGCTTGCAATCCGTGCGAGCGTCAACAGTATTGCGGGCCACCCTGGGACCCGGGTTCAACGCCTGTCAAGCGCGCTCACTGGGCGTTCGGCGACCTGCGGTTCCCATAACAAGACTATGTGTCGGCGTCGTCGGGAGGATGAGAATGAAACCGCGTTCTGCGAAGATCGCCCTCTTGGCCGCAGCGGCCTGCATCAGCGTGGGCGCCGGACAGGGCCGGGCCACATCGCCCATGGCCCCCAAGGCGGCGGCCCCGCCCACACCGTCTTTTCAAGTCGATCCCTCCTGGCCCAAGCTGCCCAACGGATGGACCCTGAGCACCGTCTCGATGGTGACGGTCGACAGCCACGACAATGTCTGGATCCTGCATCGCCCGCGCGGCGCGGCGCCCGGCCAGACGCCCGCGCCGCCGGTGGTCGAACTGGGGCCGGACGGCCGCTTCATTCAAGCTTGGGGCGGGGACGCCAAGGGCTTCGACTGGCCCGACGTCGAGCACTGCATCTATGTCGACCAGGACGACAACGTTTACATCAGCGGCAGCAGTCCCAACGGCAAGTCCAAGACCACCCGGTCTGACGACATGATCGTGAAGTTCACCGCCAAGGGCGCTTTCATCAAGCAATTCGGCGGGCGCACCGTCAGCAAGGGCAGCAGCGACACCGCCTCGGTCAACAAGCCCGGCGATCTGTTTGTCTGGCCCAAGACCAACGAGCTGTATGTCGCCGACGGCTATGGCAACCGCCGCGTTTTGGTGCTGGACGCCTATAGTTTCGCCTTCAAGCGCATGTGGGGCGCGTTCGGCAAGCCGCCGGTTGATGACGCCAATTCGGGGGGACCCGGCCCTACCGGCGGGCCCGCCCATAAGGCCGCCGGGGCTGCGGACCCCGCCCCACCGGCGATGGAGGCCACAGGTCCCGGCCCTGACAGCTACGCCAGCCCAGTGCACGGCATAGCCGTCTCCAACGATGGCATTGTGTATGTGGTGGACCGCGCCAACCGACGCGTTCAGCTGTTTACGCCGCAAGGTAAGTATCTGCGGCAGATGTTCCTCAATCGGGCGGGGCCCGGTTCGGACTCGGTCACCGGACTGGCCTTCTCGGCAGACCCGGCGCAGCGGTATCTCTACCTGGCTGATTTCGGCAATTCCCACATCGCCGTGGTGGATCGCAAATCCCTGAAGGTGCTGTACCAGTTCGGCGTTCGCGGATCCAAGCCCGGTGATTTTCAAGGCGCCCACCACATCGCGGTGGACTCCAAGGGCAATCTCTATGTGGCGGAAGTCGCCCCCGGCAATCGCGCGCAGAAGTTCCTGCTCAAGGGCTTTTCATCGACCCTGCCCGCCAACGCCCTGACGCCCGACCAACTGGCGCCCAAACCCGCCGCCCATTGACGCTGAGCCTGGAGAGGAGGCGGCGCCCTCCTCTCCAGGCCCAACGCAACTTATCGTGCGGCCAGCGCAGCCTTCTTGAAGGCCTTGCGGTCGAAGGTGTTAGCGTAGGCGATGTAGTCCTCGGTGACCACGGACGACACCGGAACGGCGGTCTTGATCGCGCCGGCTTCGGCCAGCAGCTTGATATAGGCCTCCATGCCTTTCAACGACACGAGACCGATCTGCTTGCTGTTCGGATCGGACGCCGGCAGGTCGTCCTGCCAGGCGATCAGTTCGGCGGTCTTGGCCTTCAAGGTGGCCTCGTCCAAGGGCATGCCGTCGGCCGTTTGCAACGCCCGCGCCGCAGCCTTGGGATTATAGCGGACCAGCAGCGAGGCCTTGACGATGGCGCGCGAGAACCGCCTCAAGGCGTCGCCCTTGGTCGCCATCTCTTCGGGCGAAGCCGCGTAGCCCGCGTTGGCGTACGCCCCCAGCGTGGGGTGGCGCAGAATGCGCAGCTTGGTCCCCGAGACCATGAACGGAATGAGCTCATAGAGGGGCAAGGCGGCGGCGTCCGCCTTGCCGGATCCCAGGGCGCCCAAGGCCTCGCTGTTCATGCCTATGGTCACCATCTTGTAATCGGTCGACTTCAGCCCCGCTTCGGACAGCGAAGACTCGGTGGCGACCACGCCCGATGTGCCGGAGGTCGAATGCACGCCCAGCGTCTTGCCCTTGAAGTCGGCCAGGGTCTTGATCGGGCTGTCCTGCGGGACCGCAATGACGTAGCCGAACTTCGAGGCGCGCGAGAGGAACATCTTCAGGTGGATGCCCTCCTCCTGACGGGAGATCACCGGCTCGATGCCGATGGGGCAGATGTCGGCCTTGCCGCTAGAACAGGCTTGCAGCGCCTCCAGCGAGCCATGCGTCAGCATCGGCGAGACCTTCAGGTGCGCTTGTTTGTAGTAGCCCGCACCCTCGGCGATCAGGTTCAGGGCGTTCATCAAGGGGGGCGTGTGGGCGTCACGCGCGACGGACAGGGCATCGTCGGCGAAGGCCGGCCGTTCGGCCATAAGCAACACCGCGCAGGCGGCGAGCCCCACAGTCATGATTGATCGGAATTGAGTCTTAGACATCGGACTGGGTCCCTCTGGGGAAAGGTAAAGTGGGCGGCGGATCAAGCCCGGCGACAAGCAGGCGTGCTGTCCATCGGCGGAAGCAACGGCTTTTGCCCGGCGTGCAGGTGGGCGTCATAGGCCTTCAGCTCGGTGATCGTGACTTGGTACAGGCCCATCAGATCGGTCAAATCCACCACCCCGCGCCGACCGAACAGGCGGATGGCCTCGGCAAAGGTCGGCGAGGATACACCGCGGTCGGAGCCGAACAGTTCGCGGCCATAGTTGATGATCAGGGTCTCCTTGGGTCCTAGACCCGCCACGGGCTTGCAGTATTTGATAA
>CAYVHP010000025.1:0-13186 GCA_964451265.1 uncultured Caulobacteraceae bacterium
TTGCACTCGGCTCTGGACTACCTGTCGCCTACGGAGTTTGAAACCGCCCAACCCAGGCTGTGGACTGCGATCCCGCAGACCACAGCCTCAACAACAACTGTCCCTATTTAATTTGTCTCGCCGAAGGGGTGCAGTCCACCAAAGTGAGGTTCGCTCGCGTCGGATCGTTTGAAAAGCGGCGTGCGCCCCCACTTTCTCGATACACACACCGTCTTCATGCGTAACGGTGGACAATATCCGCCATCGATCCGCCTCAAGTGCTGCCTAGCTTTGTCCAAGGCAACCTCGAATCAAGGCCTCGGATCGTCGCAAGACCCCCGCACCCGTCATCATGCGCCGCCGGCGCCCCGTTTCAAATCAGTTGAATGACCGTAAACATTAGCGCTTCAAACCCCGCCGTCATGGTCGCCACGCCCTGCTTCGGCGGCTTGCTCACGCAAGGCTATGTCGAATCCATCATAGACCTGATGCACTATGCGGGACAGCAAGGCTTTAGCGTCCAATTGGCCCTGCTGGGCAACGACGCGATGATCACGCGCAGCCGCAACACCCTGACCGCCGCTTTCCTGGACACGCCGGAATTGACCCACCTGATGTTCATCGACGCGGACATCAAGTTTCAGCCTGAGGCTCTGGGTCGGCTGCTGCGCTTTGACGAAGAGGTCGTCGCGGGAATTTACCCCATCAAGATTGAAGATTGGGGGCAAAGTCAGCAGCGCCAGGTTCAACTGGGGGAAACGGTGGGGCAGTCGGCCTTATCCTACGTCGGCACGCTGTGCGAGGACGACGAGTTGGAAATCCGGGGCGATTTCGCCACGGCCGTCTATGCCGGCACGGGCTTTATGCTGATCCGGCGAAGCGCCTTGATCAAACTGATCGACGCCTATCCTGAGCTTAAATACCGGTTCATTCACACCCATCCCCGGCCTGTCAGCCGCAGCCAGCACCAGTTCGCGCTCTTTGACTCTCTGATTGAGCCGCGGACGGGCGCCTATCTGAGCGAGGATTATGGATTTTGCCATCGTTGGCGCGCCATCGGTGGAAAGATCTGGCTCGATACCTGCTCGCAACTGACGCACATCGGCGTGCACGACTTTGTCGGCGACACCTCAAAGCGAATGGCCGGTGTCAGGACGTTGCAAGGCTGATGAGGCGCTGCATAGCGCGCGCCGCCAGGCCTCAGTTATGATCGGAATCCGTGCGCCGGGTGGTGGTGTAGACGTCGTCGTGCGGCGGGGGGGTGTTGGCCGCGCCGACGACGGCGCCCGTGCCGCCCCCTATAGCCGCACCGGCCGCCGCACCCGGGACACAGCCGATCAGAATGGTCACGACACAGCCGACGGCCGCGCCGACGGCGGCGCCCTTGGTCCCGTCCTTGACAGCGTGGTCGACCGGGTCGGGATCGTGGTGGACGACGACGGTGGTGGTGGTGTCATGCGGCGGCGGGCCATCATAGTCTTCGGCAAAGGCCGCGCTGGTCAATAGAGCAGACGCAGCAATACCCGTAATAATGGTGCGGATCATGCGAAGTTCTCCCATCGCTACGTCTTGATGGCGAGCTCCAAGACACTCCCTAAACGCGACCTGGGGGCGAACGTTCCGCGCTAAAATTTGGGAAACAAACCCCTTGGGGCCTTAAAGCGCCGCCGCCTGGTCTGTCGCCCGCACCAGCCCGTCGATGATGCCCGGTTCGGTGGAGGCGTGGCCGGCGTCCCACACCCCGTCGAACCGCGCGGTCGGCCAAACGACCTTCGTATTGCAATATGCACTACATGGTCCTATATGGACAACGAGGAGATCGTCCCGTGGCCCAAGCTGCTGAACGTAAAGAGCATCCGATCTCGATGCGCCTGCCGGAAGCGGACATCGCCATGATCGACCGCGCCGCGGGCCTGCGCGGCCGCTCGCGCACGGATTTCGTGCGGGACGCCGCGGTGCGCGCCGCCGAGGACGTGCTGATGGAGAATCGCCTGATCCGCATGAGTCCGGAGGGGTTCGACGCCTTCATGGCCGCCGTGTCTGGGCCGGCGACGCCCGCTGCGGAAATGGTCGAAGTCGCCCGTCGCGCGGCGCCGTGGGACACTGACGCCGCGTCCAAGACCTGACCCTTGGCGCTGTCTCGTCCAGAGCTGCTATCGGCGGCCCATGACCTTTCCGATTTTACCTGCGGAAAGCCGACACTGGATCATTGGCTCAAGACCCGCGCGCTCTCCAATCAGCAGAAGGGCTTCACCGCCGTCCTGGTCGTGCATGAGCAGGGCCGGGTGGTCGGCTACTACGGCCTTGCGCCGACCGCGGTGGTCGCCGGCGTGCTGCCCAGGGCGATCCGGACCGGACAACCGCCCGATCCCGTTCCCTGCCTCTTGCTGGGCCAGCTAGCCACCGATGTCGGCTGGGCGGGACAGGGGATCGGCACGGGCTTGGTCAAGCACGCGCTGGAGCGCGCCGTCGCAGCGGCGAGCTTGATCGGCGGGCGGGCGCTGATGGTGAACGCTGTCGACGCCGAGGCGGCGAGCTTCTGGCGTCGTCGCGGTTTCATTCCGTCCAAGGATGACCCGCTGACGCTGTTCCGCTCCATAGCCGACATTGCCGCCTCGCTGGAGCGGGCCAGGAACGCGCCGGGGAGAGCGGTGGCGCGATGCCGCGCGTTGAGGTCTTCGCTGCTGGGTTCTCGGGCTCGCCGTTCCGGCGCCCCGAGAATGACGTGCTTTATGTCTCCTCGTGTTCTTCGTGGTCTTGGTGGTTAAATTCTCAATTTGCCGCCTTGAACCCGCGCAGCTAAAGCCCCGCCGCCTGATCCGTCGCCCGCACCAACCCGTCGATAATCCCCGGCTCCGTGGACGCATGCCCCGCGTCCCACACCACTTCAAACTGCGCCGCAGGCCAGGCCTTCTTCAGCGTCCAGGCCGCTTCCAGCGGCGTCACCACATCGAACCGGCCCTGCACGATCCAGCCGGGGATGTGGGCGATGCGGTGGATGTTCTTTAGAATCCAGCCGTCGTGCTCGAAGAAGCCCCGGTTCTGGAAATAGTGGCATTCGATGCGGGCGAAGGCGATGGCGAAGTCCGCTTCGTTGAATTTGGCCGGGCGCGCCTCGGGGCCACGGATGGAGATGGTGTCGCCTTCCCACTGGCTCCAGGCCGCCGCCGCCTGGGCGCGGGTGGCGCGGTTGGCATGGGTCAGGCGCCGGTGATAGGCGCCGATCATGTCGCCGCGCTCTTCGGGCGGGATCGGCTGGAGGAACCGCTCCCAGGCGTCGGGGAACAGCATGGAGGCGCCGTCCTGATAGAACCAGTGCAGCTCGCGCTGGGTCAGCAGGAACACCCCGCGCAGGATCAGCGCCTGCACCCGGTCCGGATGGGCGATGGCGTAGGCCAGGGCCAGGGTCGAGCCCCACGAGCCGCCGAACACCGTCCACTTGTCCACGCCCATATGCTCGCGCAGGCGCTCGATGTCGGCGATCAGGTCCCAGGTGGTGTTGTGGTCCAGCGAGGCGTTGGGGCGTGAGCGGCCGCAACCGCGCTGATCGAACAGCACCGTGCGCCAGCGCTTGGGATCGAAAAAGCGGCGCATGGTCGGGTTGATCGCCCCGCCGGGGCCGCCATGCAGCACCACCGCCGGCTTGCCCGCCCGGTTGCCGCAGACCTCGTAAAACACCTCGTGACCGTCGCCCGTGGACAGCCAGTCAAAGTCATAGGGCTCCAGTTCGCCGTACAGCCCGCGCCGAAGCGCAGACGGGCCTTGGCCGGAGGAGAAGGGCGGATTGCGGTCCATGACCCCTGTTATCGCCAATTTGCAGCCGCGCTCCAAGCTCTACGGCGGATATGAGGCCTTATGCCGCCCGATTGCCCCCGCCGGACAGGGCGCTGAACGCCAGCCATGCCCAGCCCGCAAGCAGGGCTAGCCCGCCGATGGGGGTGACGGCGCCTAAAATCAGGGGACCGCCGAACGCCATCAGATACAGGCTGCCGCCAAAGATCAGGCCGCCCGCCAGGAACAGCCAGGCGCTGGCCTGCGCCCTCAGCAGGCCCTGGCGCGTGATGATCCAGCAGGCGAGGGCGGCCACCGCATGGGTCAACTGATAGTGCCCCCCGGTCTCCAGCCAAGCCTTGGCCGCCGGACTCGCCGCCCCATGCGCGCCGAACGCGCCTGCCGCCACCGCCATAAAACCGCTGAGGCCCGCGAAAGCGGGAATGAGGCGCGATCTGTCCATGGGTAATCCTAGAGCTTTCGGCGTCGCTGTTGAATCTACACCCTTTACCCCACCGTCATCCCACGGGCGCCCAACGGGCGAACCGGGGGACCCAAGCCCAAGCCGGGCGATGACGATTGGGGGGCTTGGCCAATCCTACCCCAAATTTCCCACGAAGGCTGTCGCGGCCGTCCGCACCGCACGCACAATGTCATCCAGGCTATTGTCCGGCCCCACCGCCGGAACGTGCAGGAACGCCGTCGGGGGATGCTTGGCCAACAGGCGGTAGAGGGTGAAGTTGCAGAGGTAATCACCGGCGTCGCGCGACAGGGTCACCGCCAGGCCCTCGTCCCGCAGGGCCCGCTCCATCGCCGCCACCGGCGCGGTGACCGCCCGCTCATCCGGTCCCGCCGGATCGATCAGGGGATGGTCCCAGCGTTCACCCGCCGCATCCGCCAGGGTCTGGCTTGTCCGGTTACGCGCGACGGTCTCCAGCCTAAAGGTGGCGGCGCCCACCGCCACGCCCACCACCAGCACGGCGTCGGCCCCGTGCGCCTGGAGCGCGGCCAAGGCGGTCTCAGCCGCTTCGCCCCAGGTGGTCGGCAAAACCGCGTAGCTCACCTGTGCGCCGGGCGGCGCCCAGCCCTCCCGGTTCAGACGCTCCACCGCCAGGGCCGAGGGATTGTCCGGCGCCTTGGGAAAAGGGCCAAAGCCGCAGATCAGCAGACGGCTCATCCCCATAAGGCCGGGGAGGGCGGCTCTATCATCGAGCCCTGGTAGACCAAGCCCGGCTCCCGGTCCTTGGCCAGTAGCAGCGGCCCGTCCAGATCGACGAACTGGGCGCCTTGGGCCAGGATCAGGGCGGGGGCCATGGCCAACGACGTGGCCACCATGCAGCCGATCATGATCTGCAAACCCATCGCGCGCGCGTCCGCCGTCAGGGCCAGGGCCTCGGTCAGGCCGCCGGCCTTGTCCAGCTTGATGTTCACGCAGGCGTAACGGCGGGCGCAGACCGCCAGCTCGGCGCGGGTGTGCAGGCTCTCGTCCGCGCACAGGGGCACGGGGCACACATAGCCTTCCAGCGCCTCGTCCTCCCCCGCCTTCAAAGGCTGTTCCACCAGCATGACGGACAGCTTGGCCAGCTCGGGCGCGAGGCGGCGCAGGGCGTCGAACTCCAGGCCTTCATTGGCGTCCACGATCAGGCGAGAGCGGGGCGCAGCCTCGCGCACCGCCTGGACCCGGTCCAGGTCGTCCGCCCCGCCGATCTTCAGCTTGAGCATGGGGCGCCGGGCGTTGGCGCGGGCCTGCTCGGCCATGGCCTGGGGCTCGGCTAGGCTCAGGGTATAGGCGGTCTTCACCGGGTCCAGCCGCGCCAGACCCGCCAGGGCATAGGCCGGGCGGCCCGCGCGCTTGGCCTCCAGGTCCCACAGGGCGCAGTCCGCCGCATTGCGCGCCGCGCCGGGCGCCAGCACGGCCTGCAAAGCCGCGCGGTCCAGGCCCGCCTCGACCTGCGGGCGCACGGCCTCAAGCTGCTGCAGGACGCTGTCGATGGTCTCGCCGTAACGGGCATAGGGGGTGCATTCGCCCCGGCCGGTCAGGCTGCCCTCTGTGATTTCAGTCACGATCACCCGGGCCTCGGTCTTGGCCCCGCGCGAAATCACGAAGGCGCCGGCGATGGGCCAGCGCTCCTCGCGCACGCTGATGGACCGCATCAGTTCAGATCGCCGATGGCGGCGTCAAACATCAGATAGGCCCGCCCGGTTTCGGTGCCGAGCGCCCGGGCGATGGCCAGGCGCGTCTGGCCCTGGCGCAGGGCGTCGCTCAGGCGCGCGCTCTGTTGCTGCACAAAGCGGTCGGCCTGGGAGCGCAGCAGCTTGTCCGACAGCACCCGCCGCGCCAGCTTGCGGATGGCGGCGGGCGCCTGGCGATGGGCGATTTCGCGCGCCCCGCCCACATCCCCGGTTTCCAGCGCGGTGGCGATGTCGTCGATGCGGGCGGCGGGAAACAAGGCGATCGGGTCCACGCCCAGGGCGCGGATTTCCTCCACCAGGATCTCCTCCAACTCGCCGGCGTCCTCCGCATCGCCGTCCAGCGACGAGAGCAGGTCGCTCCAGCTCCAGGAGTCGCCGTCGCCTTCCGGTTCCGCCGCGCGCCGGTCGGCGGCCGGCTCGAACACGGTGCTGACCGCCTCGTCAGACGCTGTGGGCGTCAGCTTCAACCGGCGGCGCGGCTCGGGCGTAGACGCCTCGCTGAGGCGCGGACGCAGGGCGGGTTCGGGCCGCAGGGCCGAGGGTCGGGGCGGGCGCGGCGCGGGGGTCAGGCCGCCGCTGGCGCGCGCCGCCGCGCCGCCGCCGATCACGCCCATCAGCCGCACCGCTTCGCTGAGCATCTCGTAGTTGCGTTTGACCCGGTCCTGGAAGGCGTCGTCGATGGCCTGCAGCTCGGCCGCCGCCGTGCGGGCGGACCCCAATAAAGCCTCGGTGGCGGTGTCCAAGGCGACCTTGATCTGCAAGCCGCGCGCTTCGGCGTCGGCGGGCAGGCGGGCTGTGCGGGCGTCGATCTCCGCCAGGCTGCGTTGCAGGGCGTCCAGCGCGGATCGAGCGGCGCCCACGCCCTGGTCCAGCTTGGCGGCGGACCGCGCGCCCGCCTCGTCCACCAAACTGACCGACCGTTCGATCAGGCCCTGGGCCTGGGCCAGGCGCTCTTCAAAGGCGCTGTCGGCCTGCTGCCCCGCCGCAAAGGCCGCTTCGGACAGGTCTTCGACCTTGCGCTTGGCCGCCTCGCTGGCGGTCTCGGCCGCCTTGTGCGCCGCTTCGGCCGCAGCGCTGAGCTCGGCGATGGCCCGCTGGGTTTCTTCCTCCAGCGCGCGCCGCTCAAACGCCGCCGCTTCGGAGAAGGCGCCGAGCGATTGCAGTCCAGCCCCGCCCAAAAGGTCCCGCTCGGTCTGGGCCTGTTCGCCCAGCTCGCGCAGCTGATCCGCCGCCTGGCCGATCAGGTCGCGCAACACATCGGCGCCGCGCACCGCCGCCGAGGACAGCTGCTGCGACTCCAGTTCGGACTGGCGCAAAATCTCCAGGAACTGCGCCTTCTGGGTCTCAAAATTGACCGCTAGGTCTTCCTGATCGGTGCGCATGGTCTGGGCCAGAGACACCAGGGCCGCGCGCTGTTGGCCCAGGCCCTCCTCGATCATCTGCACCTGCTCGCCCACGCTCACGCCCGCCGCTTCCAGGCGCACAGCCTGACGCGACAGGTCGTCGCCCGCGATGCGCGCGGCGTCCGTGGCTTCCCCGGCGGCGGCGGCCAGATCGGCGGCGCGCGCGGCCAGGGCGGCTTCGGCCTCGTGAATCTGCGCCTGGGCTAGGTCGGAGGCTTCCGCCACCATGCGGGCGTGGCGGGCGATAGCGTCGCCGATGTCGGACGCCTGCACATCCAACCGGCCGGACAGAGCCGCGAAGCCCTCCCGTTCATCGCCCAGGGTCTTGACCAGATGGGCGCCGGCCCGTTCGGAGCCCGCCGCCGCATCCATCAGCCGCTGGGCTTCCTCCGCCAGACCGTGGCGCAGTTGCAAAAGTTGGCCCCGCGCCTGGGACACGGTCTGCAGCGCGCTGTCCACCTCCAGCCGGATGCCGTCGACGATCGAGCCGGTCTGGGCGGCAGCCAGGGCGGCCGGGCCCAGGATCTGGTCGGACAGGGCCTGCAACCGCCGCGCCTCGGCCATCAGCCGCACCCCCTGGCGCAGGGCGAAGGCGCCGATCCAGATCAGCCCCACGGGCGCCAGGGCCAGCAAGGCCAGCACCGTGGCCGCGAAGGGCTCATTCTCAAACGGCCCCAGGTGCGAGCGATAGCCCACCACATAGGCCGCCAGCCCCCCCGCCCACAGCACCGTGGCCGCCGCCGCCAGCAAATAGACATAGGCCCCCGCCCCCTGCGGTTCGGGCGGGCGAACCACAGCCACGCTCAAATCGGCGGGCGAGGCCGTCTCCACCGCCTCCTGCCCGCCCGGCATCGCCGGCAGGTCCAGCGTCTGATCGTCCCTCAGCTCCGCCGCGGGCGCCATGTCGGCCGGCGCCGGATCGGCGAAATTCAGCGGCTGTTTCTTCTTGCTCATGCCCGCCCTGGGTTTCACGCGCGCGCCGCCGAAAAACCGGGGCTACGCCTAACCCTAGCCGCGAACCCTCGGAGCGAAAAGGGAGAACGGCCTTGCGGAAGCTGGGATTAGAAATTTGAACCACGAAGGATTACGGTGACAGTGCATTTAATTGACAAAGCGCTGTGGACCTGTCCACCTCTGCCCACAATTAAATGCACTGTCACCGTAATACCGCCTACTGTCCCAGGTTGATCACCGCCGAAATCGGCGGCGCCCCGTCGGCCTGCTGACTGATCGGCTGACACCAGTCAAACCGCGGCTCGGTCAAACGGGCGGCCCGGCCGTGGTCATACAGATCATCGCCCAGGTCATGCCCGTCCAGAGTCACCAGGCCCAGCTCGCGGTTATAGCTGTCCACCTTGCCGGTGGGTTTGAAATCGATGGTGGTGGCGTGCAGCACCAGGTCGCGCACATAGGCGATCTCGTGTGTCGCCAACAGAGCCTCGGCCCAGCAGCGCGCATGCAGCGTGGTCTGCGGCGCCGAGGCGTTGGACAGATGCACATGGCGCCCGTCGATCACCAGGGTGTCGGCGTTCAGCACCTTCACCCGATCCGCGCTTAGAGTCGGCACATTATGGATCATCGGCTTTTCCGCCGGCCCGCACGCCATAACCGCCAGGGCCAAACCCACGGCGGCGCCTAGTCCGGCGACCCTCCGAACGGGCGAGCGTGCGGGCATGAGCAAAGGGCTGAGCATGACGCCCCAAAACCGACCGTCAAAAAGCATGAAACCGCCCTGTACGTGGGACAGCCCCGCTTCATATCAAGCCCCCGCGCCCCCCGACGACAGAAAAGCCGCCGCTTTATGCACGCAACAGGCGAACCGTGGCAAAAGCGCTACGGCGGGGGGGGCGTGGCAGGGCGCCCACCCAAACCCCGTCGTCCTTCGGCCGCCTGCAAGGCGGACCGGGGGACCCAAGCCCCGTCGCATGTCCTGGAACCACGCCTAAGCCGCAATTCCCCGGTCCTTGCCAAAACTACGCCAGAGACGTAGTCTGCCAACCGTGAGATACCTGTTCGATCCCGCCAAGGATACGGTCAACCGGGCGAAACATGGCGTTTCGCTCGCGTTGGCCGAGGTCCTGTTCGCCGGGGCGCACGTGTCGGTCACGGATGATCGATTTGATTATGGCGAGGTTCGCCAGGTCGCCTTCGGCCTTATTCATGATCGTCTGTTTGTTTGCGTCTACGCCGACCGGGGCGCGGAACGACGGGTGATCTCGCTGCGCAAGGCGAACGAACGAGAGGTAAGACGCTATGCCCAAGACCTTAAGTGAATCCGCGCGGCGCGCCCTGGCGCAGACCGATTGGACCAAGCTCGACGCCATGAGCGACGGGGCCATCGCCCGGCAGATCGCCGCCAACCCCGACGCGGCGCCCGACATGGCGCCCGAGGTCGACGTGCGCGCCATTCGCCGCGCGGCGGGCATGACCCAGGCCCAGTTCGCCGCCGCCTATGAATTCAGCGTGCGGACAATCCAGGAATGGGAAA
Organism: uncultured Caulobacteraceae bacterium; assembly: GCA_964451265.1. GTDB lineage: Bacteria > Pseudomonadota > Alphaproteobacteria > Caulobacterales > Caulobacteraceae > BOG-938. The sequence continues at coordinate 9,835 of CAYVHP010000025.1, forward strand.
GAGGCGCTAAGAAGCCCAGCGGCCCGGCCCGCACCCTGCTGCGCGCGATCAAGGGCGACCCCGAGGGTCTGCGCAGGGCGCTGGCTGCGGCGTGACGTGGAGGCCCCGCCTCAACCCGTCTTCCTCCGGCGCCCCCCCGGGCTCGGCCGGAGGCCGACCTGAGGACAGGCTCCACGGCGGACCGGGGGACCCAACCGGCGCTAAGCGTGCGGAACCACCAAGACCACCAAGATCAAAAAACCCCGTCATCCTCGGAAAATGCGGAGCATTTGTCCGGGGACCCAGCCGCTCCAGGCTTAAAGCGGGGCGCCTTGTCGCGCGTTCAGGTCTTCGCTGCTGGGTCCCCCGGTCCGCCTAGCCGGCGCCCCGCAGATGATGGGCTAGCTGGTCGCCGCCACCCATGAATTCAGCGCAGCGCCACCTCAACCCGTTATCCTCCGGCCGCCAGAACGGCGGACCGAGGGACCCAAGCTGCGGTTCCAAGTCCTGGAACCGCGCGTTTGACTCCAACCGAGCTGAGAGGTCAGTCCGCCACCTTCGCCAACGCCGCCGCGACGGTCCTGAACTTCTCCAAAGCCAGCTCCAGGTTTTCGACGATCTCCAGTGCGACCTCCTCGGGCGGCGGCAGGCTGTCGGGGTCGATGTGGCCATCGTCCTTTAGCCAGAAGATGTCGAGGTTCAGCTTGTCGCGGGCGTCCAGCTCTGCATAGCTGAACTTGCGGAAGCGGTCGGTCTCGGTCCGTTGGTGGCGCTTCTCCCACGGCTGATAGCAGGCGACGAAGTCGTCCAGGTCTTCGCGTTTCAGCGGACGTTCGCGCAGGGTGAAGCGTTGGTTGGTGCGGAAGTCATAGACCCACAGGGCCTCGGTCGCGATGCGCTCGCCGCCCGCCACCTTGTCGAAGAAAAGCACGTTGGCCTTGACGCCCTGCTTGTAGAAAATACCTGTCGGTAGGCGCAACAGGGTGTGGAAGTTGAAGTCGCGCAGCAGCCGCCGCCGCAGGGCCTCGCCGGCCCCGCCCTCAAACAGGACATTGTCCGGCATGACGACCGCCGCCGTCCCGCCCGGCTCCAGGATAGTCATGATGTGCTGCAGGAAGTTGAGCTGCTTGTTGCCGGTGGTGACGGTGAAATCCTCGCGGACGTAATCCTCCCGCTCGGTCTCGATATCGCCCTCGGTATTGACGATGCGGAACGACTGGCGCTTGCCGAAGGGCGGATTGGCCAGCACCAGCTTGAACCGCTCGCCCGTGTCCGACAGCAGGGCGTCCCGAGCCTCCACCGGTGAGGTCGCCCCGCCGATGCCGTGCAGGTACAAGTTCATGGCGCACAGGCGCACGACTTCGGCCACGATGTCGTAGCCGCGAAAGCCGCCCTCGCGCATCTTGGTCGACACGCGCCGGTCCTGCGCGGCGGGCTTGGTCCGCATATGCTCATAGGCCGCCAACAGGAACCCGCCTGTGCCGCAGGCCGGATCGCATACGGTGTCGCCGGGATCAGGATCGACCACATCGACCATGGCCCGGATCAGGGCGCGCGGGGTGAAATATTGGCCCGCCCCGCTCTTCACCTCGCCCGCGTTGCGTTCCAGCAGGCCCTCATAGATCGCGCCCTTGGTGTCGACCCCGATACCCATCCAGGTCTCGCCGTCGATCAGGCTGACCAGCCGTTGCAGCTTGGCCGGATCGTCGATCTTGCTTTCGGCCTTCAGGAACAGGGTGCCGACGATATCGGTCCGCTTGGATAGGGCCACCAGCGCCGCCTTGTAGTGGGCTTCCAACGGCTCGCCCGAGCGCGAGCGCAGGGTCGACCACTGATAGTCCGCCGGGATCATCGACGGCTCGCCCAGCAGGGTCGTGCGCTCCTCGTCCATCTTCAGAAACAACAGGAAGCTGATCTGGCCGACATAGTCGCCATAGCTCACGCCCTGGTCGCGTAGAACGTGGGCGTAGTTCCAGACCTTCGAGATCAGGGTGGCTTCGTTCATGCGAGTTCACCCCGGAAGGCGGCGGAGAGGATGGATTGGCGGAGTTGATTGATAATGGGTGGCTTCAAGTCCAGCTCATCCGTCCAATTGCGATACGCGCGATATCGGCGAACGATTTCACGTTGCTCAGCCAATGGCGGCAGGGGAAATTCGACGTCGCTTAGCCGACTTGCGCCGAGGTGGGCGATATTCGTGGTGATGGTGGCAATACGTTGGAACCGTCCTGAGTGGAGGTGATCGAGAAACACCAGAAGCGCGTACTCGCAATCAACAGCGGGACTCGCGACAAACCGGATCAGCGTGTTTTGAAAGCAACAGCCCGATACTTCCCCACGAAAGATTGCTGGGCGGCCAACTAATTCAAGGCTTTGTCCTTCATTGAGTAAAATATCTCCGTGTTTCAGCTCGAAAGTTTCAAACTCTGACGGCGTGAAATTCATCTGCTTCACGTCGGCGGTAGAAATTCGATCTTCGTAAACATTGGCGACCCGAAGATAAGGTCGCATATGTGGGCCGCAGTGGTCCTTCGGGGTTCTTTGACGGCCTAGCTGAACCAGGCCCGCCTGAGCGACCTTAATCCAGGCCCAGCTTGCTGGCAGCACAACGAGTTCCCCAACGTCCGACGCATTCGCCGTATCATTGTCTCGTTTCTTTACTTTGGGCTCTGTCGTCCATCGCGCTTTGCGCTCGGCGAGGATGCGGCGCAGAAGGTCTTGGCCGGTTTCGGCGGGCGGGTTGTCGCGACGCCAATCGGCGGTCAGCTCGCCCGTCACTGCCGCCTTGAGCAGCGCCTTGCGGTAGGTTTCTACCCCCGCCCTCGCCTCGGCAAGCGCCGTTTCGCCGTCGTCGATTTGGTCGAAGAGCGCGTCGATGCGGGCAACAATTCGATTTTGGATTTCAGCCGGCGGAACCGGCAGAATTAATGCGTCGAGCTTCGTGGCGTTGACGTTCTGAAGAGCAATTCCTGCAGCTTCTTCGGAAATGCGACTCCAGTAATAGGGGGATTGAAGAAAATACAGCACGTATTTGCTATCGATAATAGGCCGATATCTTATCAAGTACGAAGCGAATACAGATTTTGGGGCGTGCGTTATCAGAAAGCTCTTGCCCACGGAGCCCGCTCGGGAAATTAGAATGTCGCCTGCCGACAGCGCGTATTTCGCCACTGACGAAGGAGGCTCTTCGCAATAGGGAACGGTGCCCCAGTTTACCGAGCCCGAGGTGATGTGGACTGCACCCCTTCGGTGAGACAAATTAAATAGGGACAGTTGTTGTTGAGGCTGTGGTCTGCGGGATCGCAGTCCACAGCCTGGGTTGGGCGGTTTCAAACTCCGTGGGCGACAGGTAGTCCAGAGCCGAGTGCAAGCG
>CAYVHP010000026.1:0-18905 GCA_964451265.1 uncultured Caulobacteraceae bacterium
TCCCAGCGCATCCACGCGCTGTCGCGGTCCATCCGTTCGGCGGCGGCCGGCCGGGCCGCCAGCAGGCGGGCCTTGGCGGCGTCCGGCAGCAAGGACATGTGATATTCCATCCCGCCGCCGCGCCCCTGGCGCTTGCGAGCCAAAGGTTCGCCCGCGTGGCCGGTGCGGCCAGCCCAGCCTTCGCGCTGGGCGACTTTTTGGACGTTGCGCGCTGTCGTGGGCAGCCCAGGAAGCCTAAGCGCGCCCAACTCACCGACGGAAAACCATTCCTTTTGACAGGGGGGCGTTATCATTCGGCGGCCCCGGTGGAGCGCTTTTCTGCCAGGCTGAGTTCGTCTATCAGCTTGCGGGCGGCCACTTCGGCTTGGGCCAGCAAATCGCGCAGAACGGCGGCCTGCTCGAGCAAAGCGCGTAGATTGTCTTCGACGCGCATCTCCGGCGCGCGCACCGCCAGTGATCGGTGGTATTCCAGCCCGCCGCCCCGGCCCTTCCGGCGGCGAACGAGTGGAGAGCCGCCGGGGCCGGCGGCAAGCGCCCAGCCTTCGCGAGTGATCAATTTTTGCATGCCGGCCAGCGACGTTGGCAGCCCTGGAAGCTTCAGAGCGGCCAATTCACTGACCGAAAGCCACTCTTTCGTGGCGCCACGCTGGCTCATTGGGACTTCCCATCGCGGATGACTTTGAGGGGGGCGGCGGTGCGCAGGCGCTTGGCCTCGGCCAGCAGCTCCTGGCCGCGCTTTTCGGCCAGGGTCGCCTGGGCCAGAAGGGCTTCTTCGCCCTGCAGTAGGGTCAGGCCCTCGTCATGCAGGACCACTTCCCACAGCCAAAGGCAGCCGGTGGCGCGCACAAAGGCGACCCAGCGCACAAGGCTGATGGTGTGGGTTTCGCGCGCGGCGCTGGTGTAGGCGTTCAGCTGGGCGATGGTGACGACGGTGTCTTCCTCGTAGCCGAGGATCTCCGTCATCCGATGGCAGATCGCCTCGCGGGTCAGACCGCTGTCCTTGATCGCCTCGGACATGGCCGAGCAGATACGCCGGTTGAAATCCAGCGCTCGAGCGAGGGTCTGCGGCGCCTTCACCGGGAAGAGCCGCTGGTGGTCGAACAGGTCGGCGGTGGCTTGGTCGGCCTTGTGCTTAGCCATTTGTCGGGCTCCAGTGTCGGAAGTGACCCTGGGGGAGAAAGACAAGTGGCGACGGAGCGCGATCTAGGCCTGCGGATGATCCCGCTTTCTGAAATGCGTTGGTTCTTTCCGGCAGAAGCAATGCAAAAGCTGCTGTGGCTGGCGCAGGAGTGCGGGATTGATGTTCGAGGCTCAATGGCGCGCCCAATTCCACGCCGGCATAGGCTCGATATTCTGTCGCGGCTTGTTCGGGAGACGATCCTGGGCGGGCCGCTAGAACAGCTACCTCAAAGGTCCGCCCAGCTTTCGGTCCGTGACCGAGAATACCTTCAGCGGTCTCTTCAAGAGGCGCTCGAAGAACTTCTACGGCTTGAAATCCAAGCGCCATCCACCCCGCTGGGAGTGCCGCCTGAGCCTGAGCAAGTGTGGGGATGCCTGATTGATTGTATTTGGCTGCCGATGCCGTCAAACGCGACTTACGGTAAACATTCCTAGCCATCATCCGCGCTCCCGTTCGTTGACGGCCGCCTTTTCGGCGGCCCGGCGCGCCTTGCGCTCGGCCCAGGTCTCGGTCAGCCACCGGTCCCAATTGTTCGGCACGGCCCGGCCCGGCTCGATCTCATGCTGCAGGCAGTCATGACCGGGGCGCGGCGTGGCGCGGGGCTTGCCGGTGTAGGTGAGGCCCGTCATTGGCCGCCCTCCGGTCCCGTAACCGCCCAGCCGGCCGGCAGCTTCTTCGCCTGCAGCTCGCCCAGGATCAGCCCCCGCGCGCCCGGCGACGCCGCCGCCCACAGCTTGCGGAAGGCTTTGATCGTCTCATCCGTGGGGGTGGCGGTCTTGGCGGCGGGCTGATGGCCGGCGGCGATGGCCACGGCGTCGGCGAAGGTCTTGGCCCTGCCGTCCTTGAGGGCTTCCACAATGCGCTGCTGCTGTTTGGCGTCGCCCACTGCCGCCAACTGGCGCAGCTGGGCCGCATTGGACGCGATGGGCGTATTCGCTAGCTGGTCGGCGACGCTCCGCAGGCCGGCATAGGTTTGGATCGCGTAGTAGACGGAACGGCGAGAAAGCTTGGCGTCCTTGGCCGTTTCCTCGGCAAATCCCATCACCGAGCGCACGTAGCCGGGAATTTTTGCAAGCTTTGCAAAATTAGCCGGCGGGCGACCCCGGCGCTTGATCGGCAGGCTTTTATCCAACACCACTTGGTCTGGATGCTGCTCGGCGTACAGCTCCAGCCGCTCCGCCACCGACACCATGAAATCCAACGGCGTCAGGTCAGCCCGGATCAGGTTTTCGTCGATCTCCAGCGCCCGCGCCTCGGAATCGGTCAACACCCGGATTCGCGTGCGGATCGTCGGCCAGCCTTCCAGCTGCGCCGCCGTCAGGCGGTGCAAGCCGAACACCAGCTCGTAGAACTGCTCGCCCTCTTCGCCGTCGATGGGCCGCACCAGGATCGCCTGGACCTGCCCACGCTCGCGGTAGGAAACCCGCAGGTTTTCCACCGTCTGCGGATCGGCCCGGCGCAGCCGGTTCGCGGGAACCACGATCAGGCTCAGCGGAATGTCGTATTCCTTGGCCTGCTGATCGGATTGGGGCGCCTGGGCCATGTCTAATTCGCCGCAGCGATTAGACGGTGCGGCTTAGCCTCTGGGCCGTTATATTTCACCCTCGTGAAACGCCGCCCCCCTCGGGCGTCGTAGCGATTGGGCCAAATCTTATGCAGCGGCTTGTCCAGACACTTGGCGATCAACGCTTCTGCCAAGGGCGAAGGCACATCCAGGGCTTTGCGGCACGCGCTCTCGGAGAGGCCGCCCTCCAGAGCCAAAGCCTTCAAAGTGGTGCCGGTCTTTCGGACGGCCGCTTTGATGTCTTCACGGTGCAATTCGACAACCTCCCGTCACCAACCGCCAAGCGAATACAATTCGCTTGGGTGAATGTATGCAGGAGGTAGCGAAGTGTCCAGTCCCAAAATATTGCAGGACGACTTAGCGGCCGTTGGCTTCGCGAAAAGGCTTGAGCAGGCAATTGGGCATCAGGAAAAGGGCGGCATCGCCCGGAAGGCTGGCATCGCGGCAAGCACCCTGACCAAATACTTGGCCGGCGGCTCGGAGCCGGGCGCCTTCAAGGCCGCCTGTCTCGCCGATGCCCTCGGCGTCAACATTGCCTGGCTATTGACGGGGACGGGCACCAAGGAACGCTTGTCAGACGCGACAGCCGGCCCTGGCGCGGCGCTGTTCGATGCCTCAGAGGTCGATTGGGTTTTTCTGCCCCATTACCGATTTGATTCAGCCATCGACGCGATCGTTCCCAGGGTGACGGAGACCTTCCCTTTCCGGCGCGATTGGCTGAAGCGGCTCCTGGGCGTCGAGCGGGGGTTGTGGGTCACCGAAATGCCCACCGATTCCCTGCCTGCGGTGGCCGAACAAGGCGACACGATCATCTGCCGCAACGCGGCTGTGATGGAGACAGGCCGCGCCTACATCATCGCCCTTGACGGCCAGTTGGTGGTCCGCCGCGTGATCCCTGGGCCGGAAATGCCAGGGGCGGCCGAGGCCGGCTCCAGCATCACCGTCGACCAGGTGGTCCAGCGCGGCGCATCACTGATAGGCGTCATTCTTGCTAGGGTTGCAGTCCGGCAAGTTACGCCTAAAAATGTGGTTGGGTGAACATGGAAATAGCAGGCAGCGGAGCCGTTATGACGCGTTTTTTGTTGGGGTTGGCATTCCTGGTCGGCACTGTCGGTGCGCCGGCTTTCGGGATGGATAGGGCAGGGCTGGAGAACGCTATACGGGCTCAGTTACAAAGTGACCTGCGGGATGCCGATAGCGCGAAGATCGACGTGGTAAGGGCAGAACGCCTAGGCCAAATAGATTTCCGGTTTGCGCCCCCCGCCAAGGGCCGAATCGTATGTGCACGCGTGAACGCGAAAAACGGGATGGGTGGCTACGTCGGCTATAAGCTCTATGCCTTCGTCTTCTTCGACGGTGGCCGGATCGGCGTGATTCCTAACGACAGCGACCTTCTCGTTGACGGTGTCACCTCGGAATGCAGTTTGCCTGCAGATCTACCTCCAAGCCCCTAAGGGACGTCCAGGTTCGAGCGGCAGTCAGACATGGCATGCCGCAGTGTGGACCTGGTCTAGTGAATTGTATTATATAGTATATTTGTCAACCTAGACGCGACGGTCGATCTAAGACGGGCGAGTCCAGGTTCGAAACCAGGTTCGGCGCCTCATGTCGGGCGCCTTGGGCGGCGGCGCGGCAGAGCGAGGGGGACGTCTTCTAACGCCCTTCGACAGCATCGAGGCCTTATGGCGTAAGGCTGTTCAAACCTGTGCCGAAAGGCCTTAGAAGCCGCTTAGCAGACCGTTCGAATGTCTAACCGCCACTCCGAAACTGACTGTCTAAAAACCGCCCAATCGCCCGTTTCCGCCATTTTCCCCGGACAACCCCTCCCGGCCCCCTGCACATGCCGCACTTCCAATTTTCGCCTTTTTTCCCGTGGGTTGTCCCGACATGTCCCGCATCCTCCCACCTAGTCCCGGTTCTCCCAGACCATGTGTCCCCTCACATTGGGCGTAATCGACGCAGCCCCGTCGTGTTCGGCCATGCGCCCAAGAATTGACCAGGGCAGGCGCCTATCGGGAACCAGCTTAGCTTTGATACGCTTGTGCATGTGGGCGTCATGCCTTGGCAGACGTTCGAAAGGCGCGAGCATGAAACAATTGACCATAGTTATGGCGGCGATGGCGGCGTGCTTGGCGGCTGCGGCGCCGGCCTTGGCGGCTAAGCCTCGTCCCGCTGCGCCTTGCTGCCGCGTTCCGGCCGGCGCCGTGGTTCAGGTGGAATTGGCCCAGGAGGTCGGCACCCGGACCCAAAAGGCGGGAGACACCTTCGCCCTGCGCTTGGCGGCGCCCCTCATTGTCAACGGCCGTGTGGTTTTGCCGGCCGGCGCGCCTGGCGTTGGCCAGGTCGTTCAGGCGTCAGGGCCGGGCATGGGCGGCAAGGCGGCCAAACTGGTGCTGTCGGCTCAGTATGTGATGCAGGGCCACAGGCGTTTGGCGCTGCAAAGCCTCCAACTGTCCGCTGTCGGCAAGGGCAATGTCGCCATCGCCCAAGCGATCGGCATCAGCGGTATCGTGCTGGGACCTATTGGTTTCGTCGGCATGGCGGTGCGCGGCGGAGACGTCTATTTCCCGGAGGGGACGAGGGCCGAGGCCAAGCTGGCGCAATCGACGGTCTTGCCGTCCCTGCGGCGCGCTTCGGCCGAGGATGAAGCCTTGGCGGCGCCGGTCCAACCGGCCGAGGTCAGTGAAGGGGCGATTGAGATTCCGCCCCCGCCGCCGGGCCAGGGGCAGGTCGTCTTTTTCCGGTCCAACTCCCTGCTGGGCACCGGTCAGTGGTTCAATGTCCGCGAAGATGGCCAGGCCTTGGGCAAGCTCACCAATGGCGTCTATTTCATCCAGCTCGCGACGCCCGGCATGCACACCTACACCGCCACCACCGAACCGGAGTTCAAGGACAGCCTTAAACTTCAAGTCGATGCGGGCGAAACCTATTTCGTCGAGGGCATATTGACCAAGGGCGTGGTGATCGGCGCGGCGGATTTGATCCCGTCCAATCGCAGCGCTTTCGACAAGGTTTCCAAGGACCTGAAGCCGGCCCCCGCGCCGTAGGCTCAGAGCTTACATGCGCTCGGGTGCGTCCAGCCCGAGCAGTCCCAGCGCCGTTTCAAGCTGTCCGAGGGCGATTTGCGCCAGGGTCAGGCGCGAGGCCCGCTGCTCTGGGGTGTCGGCCCCCATGACCGGACAGGCGGCGTAGAACTTCGAAAAGCACTGGGCCAGACGATAGGCGTGCTCGGCGATGAAGTTGGGCGCGCGCTTGCCGTAAGCGTCGGCCACCGCCTGATCGAAGGCGTCCAATACCAAGGCCAGCTCTCGCTCGGCCGGCTCGACGATCACTATAGCGCCAGGCATAGCGTTTTCCGCCGCGGCCTTGCGCAACAGGGATTTGATCCGAACGGCCTGGTAAAGCAGGTAAGGCCCGGTCTTGCCTTCGAAGCTGGTGAAGCGGTCCAGATCGAAGATGTAACTGGCGCCGCGGAAGTTTTGCAGATCGGCGAACTTGATCGCGGCCATGGCCACTTTGTGGGCGGTGTCTTCGAACCCGGCTTCGGACAGTTCCGCGCCCAGCCCGGCCTCGTGCAGTCTCTGACGCGCCTTCTCACGCGCGGACTGGATCAAGTCGTGCAGCTTCAGCACGCCGCCTTCGCGGGTTTTGAAGGGTTTGCCGTCCGGCCCGTTCATGGTGCCGAAGCCCAGATGCTCCAGGGAGCCTTCGGGCGCGTAGCCGACCATATAGGCGGCGCGAAACACCTGTTCGAAGTGATCCGACTGGCGCTGATCCACCACGTACAGAATCAGCTGCGGATCGAGCGTGCGCCGCCGGTCCAGCACGGTGGCCAGATCGGTGGTGCCGTACATGGCCGAACCTTCGGAGGAGACCACCAGAAGGGGCGGCAGCTCACGCTTGTCATCGTCCCTCGCCACCCGCACGATCTGCGCGCCCTGGTCATAGGCCAGCAAGCCCTTGGCCTTGAGGTCTCCGATCATCTCGGCGATCAGAGGGTCAACGTCGCTTTCGCCCTTCCAAAGATCAAACTCGATGCCCAGGGCGTCGAATTCCCGCTGCAGGGCCGTGCGGCTCACTGTCACAAAGTGGCGCCACAGCCGCACGTAGCCCGGTTTGCCGGCCTGAAGCTCGGCGGTGGCCTTGCGCGCGCGGTCGCGGAACGCCTCGTCCATCCGCGCCTTGGACGCCGCAATGGGGTAGAGCCGATCCAGGGCGTCCAGATCCAGTCCCTCGAGCAGGGCGGCGACGAACCGCTCTTCTTCATGCGGCTTGGGACCGTCAGGGGTGCGCCAGAGGTCTTCGGCCACCGCCCGCCAGCGGGGGTTCTCGTCGCTGGCCGCGACGATCAGCAGCCCCATTTGGAAGCCCCAGTCGCCGAAATGGGCGTCGCCCACCGCCTCGTCGCCCCGGAACCGAAATATCCGCTTTAGCGATTCGCCGATGATCGAGGAGCGCAGGTGGCCCACGTGCATGGGCTTGGCGACATTGGGACCGCCATAGTCCAGCAGCACCCGGCGCGGCGTTTCGGTGACAGCAGCGCCCAGGCGTTCGTCGTCCGCGATTTCCGAAGCGCGCGCGGACAAGGCGTCATTGGCGACCCGGATATTGATAAAGCCGAGGCCCGCTAATTCCACCGAGGCGAATAGCGGATTTTCGCGCAGCTGCGCCACCACGGCGGCGCCGATCTCGCGCGGGTCGCGGCGCACGGACTTGGCCGCCGCCAAAGCGCCGTTGCATTGAAAGTCCGCCAGATCCGGCCGGTCGCTGGCGGTGACCCGGCCCAGTTCCGCCGGTAGTTCGGCCGAAGCGAAGGCGGCTCCCACCGCCTTGCTCAAAGCCCGTCGTAAGTCGGTCATTTGGTCGTGGGCGCGCCGGTGGTTTCGGCAGCGACCACTGCGCCCGGCTTGAACCGCTTGCCGTCGCGGTTGAAGCTGACCATTTCCGGGGTTACGTCAAAGCCCACCAGGACCTCGAAATTAGCGCCACTGACCTTGTTGCTGGCCCGGGGAATGGTGATGCCCTTCAAGGTGTCGGTCAGCATGACCCGGTCCTGTCCGGCGGGGAAATTGACCGGCAGGGTGAAATAGGCCTTGTTGATCACCTCGCGATTTCGGTCGGTGACCGCCACCCAGTAACGATAAGTCTTGGACGAGCCGACGGCGTCGGGGCCGCGGCCAAAGGCGAACAGGATCTGGGTCTGCACGCGAATGGGCTCGGAGGCCTTATATTGGCAGACTGACGACAGGCTCTGAATCTCGCCCGTGAAACCGACGGCCGAAACCTTTTCGAGATTGTCCTTCAGTTCGACGTAGCGCGCCGCGTCGTACAGCACCTTCACAAAGGGGCAGGGGCCGACGTTTTGCACCGTGGGAATTGGCGGGTGCTTGTCCCCCCAGTCATCCTTCTTTTTCTTATCATCGCCTGAGGAGTCGTCCTGGGCGAAGGCGTGATGCACAGGGGCGGCGGCGAAACACGCCGCGAGGATCAAGGCAGTCAGCAGGGGGCGGCGCATGGTGCCATCCGACAATTGGAAATGGGGCGGTGCAAGGCCGCTGTGGCAGGTGTGATACCGGCTTCTCCGCTAGGCCGCAACGCGAAGGGTCGCATATAGATGTTGCGAGCCCGATCTTGGAACCGCGTGCGGGAAAGCCCACATAAGGACCGCGCACGCCAAGGCGCGTTTTCCACACGTCCTTTGGGACTGGATACTGGAGTAATAGGCGATGTTTGCGCCGCCGCGCCCGAGAGTTGAGGTAAGATTGGCCAGTCCTCGCGGCTTTTGCGCGGGGGTGGATCGGGCGATCCAGATGGTGGAGCGGGCGATCGCCAAATACGGCGCACCGGTCTATGTCCGTCACGAAATTGTGCATAACCGCACCGTGGTCGAACGATTGGCCGCCCTGGGCGCGGTGTTCGTCGAGGACGTGGCCGATTGTCCGCCAGACCGACCCCTGGTGTTTTCAGCCCACGGCGCGCCGAAAGCCGCCTTTGAGGACGCCGATCAGCGCGGCATCTTTCATCTGGACGCCACCTGTCCTTTGGTCAGCAAGGTGCACCATGAGGCCGAGCGCAGCTATGCCGAGGGCCGCCATGTCCTGCTGATCGGCCACGCGGGCCATCCGGAGGTCTTGGGCGCCATGGGCCGTGTCCCGCCCGGGGCGATGACCTTGATTGAGACGGTGCAGGACGCCCACGACTTTCAATGGGACGGACAAACACCCCTGTCGTTCATTACCCAGACGACCCTGTCGGTCGATGAAGCGGCTGAGATATCCGGCGTGCTGAAGGCGCGCTTCCCCGAACTGGCCGGTCCGATCAAGGAAGACATTTGCTACGCCACCACCAACCGCCAGGACGCGGTCCGGCAGATGGCCGGCGACTGCGACCTGGTGCTGGTGGTGGGCTCCAAGACCTCCTCCAATTCCGTTCGGCTGGTGGAGGTGGCGATGCGGGCGGGGGCCAAGGCGGCTCGGCTGATCGACGGCGCGGAGGACATCGACTGGGCCTGGGTGAAGGACAAGTTCGTGGTCGGCCTGACCGCCGGCGCCTCGGCGCCCGAAGCCCTGGTGCAAAAGGTGCTCGACGCCCTGGCCGCCCGCTACGAACTGCTCGTGCGCGAGGTGGCGCCCATGCGCGAAAACATCAGCTTCAAGCTGCCCCGGGTTCTGGCCGAATAGCCTAGCGCGCTTCGACATTCAGGGTTTGGGCCGCGTAAGCGAATAGAAATTGAACCACGAAGCTCACGAAGCACACCAAGGATCGCGCAATAGCGCGATCATCTCATTCTCGCTTCGCGATCCGGCGGCCCGCCGATAGCGCCGCCCTCTTGGTGTCCTTCGTGTTCTTCGTGGTTCAATAATCTTGCTTCCGGCTTGCGCCGGCAGCAGCCGATGAACCGTCGCGTGAAACAGCGAACTTGCCGGCGCGCTTGACCGCAGGCGCGCGCTCGCCCAACAGACGGCATGGCCGTCTATACCGACATCACCGACGCAGAGCTGGACGCCTTTATGGCGCAGTTCGACCTGGGCGCGCCCCTGGCGTTCAAGGGCATCGCCGAAGGGGTGTCCAACTCCAACTTCCTGCTGGAGACCGAGCGCGGCCGGTTCATCCTGACGGTCTACGAGCATCGTACGGACGAGGCGGACCTGCCGTTCTTCCTGTCGCTCATGCGCTGGCTGCATGACCACGGCTATCCCAGCGCCACGCCCATGCCCGCCAGGGACGGCGCCCTGTACAAACGCGTGCGGGGCAAGCCGGCGGCCATCGTCACCTTCCTCAATGGCATGTCCGCCCGCCGGCCCGGCGTGGCCCAGTGCCGCGAGGCGGGCGTGGGCCTGGCGCGCCTGCACGTGGCGACCCAAGGCTTTGGCATGAGCCGGGTGAACACTCTGGGCCAGCCGTTCTGGGGCGGCATGTTCAAGGGCTATGAGGATCAGGCCGAGGGGCTAAAGCCGGGCCTGGCCGCCGTGATCGCCGCCGACATCGAGACCTTCGCGCGCCTCTGGCCCACGGGCCTGCCGCAGGGGGTGATCCACGCGGACTTCTTCCCCGACAACGTCTTTTTCCAAAACGGCAAATTTGCCGCCGCCATCGACTTCTATTTCGCCTGCACGGATCTGTACGCCTACGACGTGGGCGTATGCCTCAACGCCTGGTGCTTTGAGCCGGACGGCAGCTTGAACGTCACCGCCGCGCGGGCGCTGGTGGCGGGTTATCAAAGCGTGCGGCCCCTGTCCGCCGAGGAGAAAGCGGCCCTGCCGGTGCTGGCCTGGGGCGCGGCCCTGCGCTTTTTCCTCACCCGCCTGCACGACTTCCGCCTGGGCGGGGAGGGCGCGCTGGTCAAGCCGCACGACCCGCTGGAGTATGAGCGCAAGCTGGCGGTGCACCGGGCCGCTTTCGCCTCAGGCGAGGGTCTGGTGCTGTTTGAGGCCGGAGCGTGACGCCCAAGGTCACGGTGTTCACCGACGGCGCCTGCCGAGGCAATCCGGGGCCGGGCGGCTGGGGCGCCATCCTCATATCCGGCGCCCATGAAAAAGAGCTGTGCGGCGGCGAGCCCGACACCACCAACAACCGCATGGAGCTGATGGCCGCCATCATGGCCCTGGAGGCCCTCAACAAGCCCTGCCGCGTGGAGCTGCACACCGACAGCAAATATGTGCAGACGGGCATCCAGGACTGGATCACCGGCTGGAAGGCCCGCGGCTGGAAAACCGCCGACAAAAAGCCGGTCAAGAACGGGGACCTATGGCGGCGGCTGGATGAGGCGCGCCAGCGGCACCACGTGGATTGGCGCTGGGTGAAGGGGCACAGCGGGCACGAACTGAACGAACGGGCGGACCGGCTGGCGAACCGGGGGCTGGAGGAGGGGTTGGAGCAGGGGTAGGGGCGCGGCCGTAGCCTTTACAGTCGGCGGTCAAAAGTTCATGGTTTGTTCTTTACGACTCAGCTTATCCATGCAATCCTTAGCGGGAAACAAAGCTGAGGTGGGCCTATAATGGCGCAGGCACGCGCGGGTATTTTTGGACCTTTTCACGACCAGAACGGACGGAAACTTCAATTTCCACCCCTCGGCTTCAAGCAGGCCCCGGTTGCAACGTCTTCGGCAACACCGGGATTGCTGGGTGATCTCGCGGATTTAAGGCGTCAGCAGGCTCAATTTCGAAACACCCTCAATGACTTGGATCGGCGCAACCGATGGTTGGCGATTCCAGCGCTGGCTCCGGCCGCCGCCGTTGTCGGCCTCGAAGCGGCCGAAGGGTTGTTGGGCCGCGCGGCGATGCAGACCATTCAACGCCCACCGTTCGAAATCCCCGAGCGCGATCCCTATCGCCAAGTGGGGGATAACTGGTCGACCCGGATTGGCAGGCGGGCGCACGCTGAGCTTCGCGACAAGGTGCAGGCAAAGCCAGAGTGGAAATACGATAAGGCGGCTGTTGGGACCAAGCTAAGGCCGGATGTCGCGACCAAGGGGCAACGTTATATGGAGTTGAAGCCCAATACGCCGTCTGGCCGCAAAGCCGCCGCCGCCGCCTTAAAGAAATATCGGGAAGGCATTCCCAATGCCGGTCGACCGAGGGCGCTCTTTTACGATCCCAAAAAATTCCAATGAAAAAGCTGACCTTCCCCAAGGCGGTGGGCGACGTCCTTGAGCACGCCGGGTTCGTCAAGGTGGAAAAGGATCGATGGCGGCGCGAGATCGGCGACTATGTGGATCAGATATTCACCTATTTATCACGCGATTTCAAAGAAATAGCCGTTGATATCCATGTCGAAGACCGAATAACTCAGGATATCATTTGCGAAGCGACGACTGATCCGTTGTGGACGTCGAGGTTTCCCATAGACATCCCTCTTCCCTGGCTGGAAGGAAAGGGCAATTGGTGGCCTCGCGGCGATCCGGATGGTCCGACCAAGCTAGCCGAAGCGGTAAGGTCGCTGGTTTTGCCGTTTCTTCATGGCCTTCATTCTCTTGAGGGCATGAGGGCCTATCTCGAAAAAACGGCGCCAAATCGATGGCACAAGGAGGCTCGCCTTTCTCTCGCCGTGACGCTCAGTCGTCTCGGAGAGCACGACAAGGCCTTGGAAATCTTGAATGATTCCATGCCGATGGCATGGAGGCGCACGCCCCATTTTCAACGGGTTGAAAACCTGAAGGGCTGGGTGACCGAACGTAAAACCGCCGGCGTTGTATCGGAGTCGCCTAGCGGCAGGCCCCTGACTCTGGACTGCGACCCGAGTTCGCTGGCCATATTTCTGGCGATGGGCGCCATCGGCTTAGGTTAAATTGAACCACGAAGGACACGAAGAACACCAAGGGCTCGGTGTTTCCTTGGTGTCCTTGGTGAGCTTTGTGGTTCAATAATCTTGCGTCCGGCTTACGCCGTCGCGAGCCTTAAT
This sequence comes from uncultured Caulobacteraceae bacterium, assembly GCA_964451265.1. Classification (GTDB taxonomy): domain Bacteria; phylum Pseudomonadota; class Alphaproteobacteria; order Caulobacterales; family Caulobacteraceae; genus BOG-938. The sequence goes on from CAYVHP010000026.1 coordinate 12,645, forward strand.
GCCTCGGCCGCACATAGATGATTTTCGGCCCCCGTCCTGCAAACAGCAGGCCGAACAGCACGCCGCCGAGGGCCGCCAAACCCAGAGCCGCATAGGGCTTTTGCTTGACGAAGGGGTCGACTTGGTCGGCCGCGCGTTGCACCTGGACGGTGACATTGGCGTAGGTTTCGCGCGCCCGGTCGCCGACCTTGACCGCCGTGGCGGAGAGGGTGTCGGCGGCGTCGGCTATGGCGTCCTGCACCTGGCCGATCATCTCCTGGACACTGCCCTCCGCCCGCCGCAGGTCGCCGTCCAATTCCATGTAGGGATCGTTCAGCACCTCGCCGCTGAGCGCCTGGGCCTTTCCCGTCGCCTTCTTGAATCCGCCTTCGACGTCGTTCGCGTTCATGACTCTCTCCACCGCTGGGGGACAAGCCAACAACCCGCTTAAAGGCCGGTTGTTCCGCAGCGGGGCAAGAACCTTTGCCGGAATCGCGCTGAGTGGGCCGCTCAGAGCTCTGCGAAGACCTCGCCGGCGATCTTCATGGCGTTGATCGCGGCGGGGACGCCGGCGTAGACGGCCATCTGCATGAGGACCTCGCAGATCTCCTCGCGGGTCAGGCCGGTGTTCAAGGCGCCCTGGATATGGGCCTTGAGCTGGCCCGGCGCGTTGCCCAGGGTGGTCAGGGCCGCCAGGGTGGCGATCTCGCGCTCGCGCAGGGGCAGGGCGGGGCGGCTCAGGACGTCGGCATAGGCGCTTTGCACGATATAGCGAGCGAAGTCGGGATAGATGGCGACCAGATCGTCCCACTGCTGCTGGGCGGCGGGGGCGTTGATTTGGCGCACCGTGGCCCAGCCGCGCGCCATACGCTCGTCGTCGGCGTCGCTCACCTCAGTTCAGTCCGGCCCTGACCTTGGCGCGCAGGACGTCGATGGGCGCCAGGCCCTTGTCGGTCTTGAAATGCCAATAGGTCCAGCCGTTGCAGGCCGGCGCGGCCTGGACCATGGCGCCCACCTTGTGGATCGAGCCGGCCAGGTCGCCGACCACCACCGAGCCGTCGGCGCGCACCCGGGCCACCTTGTCGCCCTTGGGGCAGTAGAGACTGTCGCCCGGGCGCAGCAGGCCCGCTTCCAGAATCTGGCCGAAGGGGATGCGCGGCTCGCTGCGTTTTGAGCCCATCACGTCCAGCTCTTCCGGCGAGATGGGGATGACCTCGGCGATCCGTTTGCGCGCGGCGGCGATATCGGCGTCTTCGCGCTCGAGGCCGATGAACCGGCGGCCCAGGCGCTTGGCCGCCGCGCCGGTGGTGCCGGTGCCGAAGAAGGGGTCGAGGATCACGTCGCCCGGTTTGGTCGAGGCCAGAATGACCCGGTGCAGCAGGGCCTCGGGCTTTTGCGTGGGGTGAACCTTACGGCCCTGGTCGTCCTTGACCCGCTCATCGCCGGTGCACAGGGGCAAGGTCCAGTCCGAGCGCATCTGCAGGTCGTCATTGGCCATCTTCATGGCGTCGTAGTTAAAGGTGTAGCGCTTCTGGCCGCGTCCCTTGGCCGCCCAGATCAGGGTCTCGTGGGCATTGGAAAAGCGCGTGCCCTTGAAGTTCGGCATGGGGTTGGACTTGCGCCAGATCACGTCGTTGAGGATCCAGAAGCCCAGGTCCTGCAAGGTGGAGCCCACGCGGAAGATGTTGTGATAGCTGCCGATGACCCACAGGGCGCCGTCGTCTTTCAGCACGCGGCGGCACTCCGACAACCAAGCCTTGGTGAAGGCGTCATAGTCGGCGAAGGAGGCAAAGTGATCCCAGGCGTCATCGACCGCGTCGACCTTGGAATTGTCCGGCCGGTGCAGGTCGCCGCCCAGCTGAAGGTTGTAGGGCGGGTCGGCGAAAATTAGGTCCACGCTGCGATCCGCCAGCTTGGCCAGGGCCTCGATGCAGTCGCCTTGGATGATGGTTTCCGCGCCGAAGGTCATAAGGCCACTCCCGCCCAACAGGACTCAGCAGCAGTGCCAGGGCGTGGTTAAGTCCGGGTGTAGGAACATGGTTAAGGCTGGGTAAGGCTCGCGCCATTTGCGGCCTTTGCGACGCCGGCCGGTAACAAGATTGTGGAACCACGAAGAACACGAAGGACACGAAGACCCCAAACCCGGTCATCCTCGGGTTCGCGCAGCGAAGCCCGGGGACCCAGCAGCGATGACCTCAACGCTGCGGCGGTTGATCCAGGGGCCAGCCGATAGCCTGGAGCGGCTGGGTCCCCGGACAAATGCTCCGCATTTTCCGAGGATGACGTGGCTTTTTTTGGCTTCGTGTCCTTCGTGGTCCGAATTCCAATTCGCTGCCCCCATGCTGTTCATCCAGATGAACCCTCGCTGAACGAGGGCCTCGGACGCCGTTCAACCAGCAGGGGACATTATCAGCGTCATGGAGGGCGAAACGCCCGCCGGCGGCAAATTCCTTGCCGTCAGGTTCAACCCGATAGGGGACGTTGAAATGTTCAAGAAGGCTATGATTGCCGCTTTGGCGGCCCTTTCCCTCGGCGGCGCTATGACCGCCACCTCCGCTGATGCGGCGCCATGGCATGGCGGTTGGCGAGGCGGCGACCACGGCCGTGACGGTTGGCGCGGCCACGACTATGATCGGCGCGGCGCTTGGCGCGGCGCGGGATACTGGGGTTACTACGGCGGTTGCCGGGCCTATTGGCGCTGGTCTGAATGGGCCGGCCGTTACGTCCGGGTGGAGCGCTGCTACTGATCCGACAAGCGCGTCGCGAGGCTGAGCCCTGTCAGGTCGGCCTCGCGATGGGACTCCGCGCTTGACCCCGTCGCCCCTCACGCGTATCTAGCGCGCTCATTTTCGAGGCCCGGAAGGCGCTTGCCGACCTGCGACCCGATGGACCGGCGCCCTGAACAAGGTTCGCCGCGAGACAGCCGGAAAGTCCAAAAGGACATTCCGGCAATCTTGTTTGGTTTATCGCCCGCCCTTGAGAGCCACGTTAGACCGTTGAAATCAGAGGTCGCCCGGCCGAAAGGCGCAGGCCTCCACAGTGAAAAAGAGCGATGCCCACAGTCAACCAGCTCATCCGCAAGCCGCGCACCCCCAAGGTGATGCGCAACAAGGTGCCCGCCCTGAAGGGCTGCCCCCAGCGCCGGGGCGTGTGCACCCGCGTCTATACGACCACGCCCAAGAAGCCCAACTCGGCCTTGCGGAAGGTCGCCAAGGTGCGCCTGACCTCGGGTATCGAGGCGGTGTGCTATATCCCCGGCGAAGGCCACAATCTGCAGGAGCACTCCGTTGTGCTGATCCGCGGCGGCCGGGTGAAGGATTTGCCCGGCGTGCGCTATCACATCCTGCGCGGCGTGCTCGACACCCAGGGCGTCAAGAACCGTAAGCAGCGCCGTTCGCTCTACGGCGCCAAGCGTCCGAAATAAGGAAGACTCTGCATGTCCCGCCGTCACCGCGCTGAGAAACGCGAAGTCCTCCCCGATCCGAAGTTCGGCGACTTGGTCGTCACCAAGTTCATGAACTACGTGATGTACGAAGGCAAAAAGGCCGTCGCCGAGAATATCGTCTATGGCGCCTTCGACATTCTGGAAAACAAGCGTCGCGATCAAGGCGCTCTGGAAACCTTCCATTCCGCCCTCGACAATGTGGCTCCGGCCGTCGAAGTGCGCTCCCGCCGGGTCGGCGGGGCCACCTATCAGGTGCCGGTGGAAGTGCGTCCCGAGCGTCGCCGCGCCCTGGCCATCCGCTGGCTGGTCACCGCCGCGCGCAAGCGCGGTGAGAACACCATGACCGAGAAGCTGGCGGGCGAACTGCTCGACGCGTCCAACAATCGCGGCACCGCCGTGAAAAAGCGCGAAGACACCCACAAGATGGCCGAAGCCAACCGCGCCTTCTCGCACTACCGCTGGTAGGCCGTTCGATAAGTCCCGACCGGTTCCTGTCAGTCTTCCTTGCGCGGGTGGTTTGCGTTAAACCGCCCGCGCCGCACGTTTGAACGCCCCGTTATCCAGAGCCCCCCAATGCCCCGCTCGAATAAGATCGAAGATTACCGCAATTTCGGCATCATGGCGCACATCGATGCCGGGAAGACCACGACCACTGAGCGGATTCTCTACTACACCGGCAAGAGCCATAAGATCGGCGAAGTGCACGACGGCGCCGCGACCATGGACTGGATGGAGCAGGAGCAGGAGCGGGGGATCACCATTACCTCCGCCGCCACGACCGCGTTCTGGAACGGTCACCGGCTGAACATCATCGATACGCCCGGCCACGTGGACTTCACCATTGAAGTGGAACGCTCGCTGCGCGTGCTGGACGGCGCCGTGGCGGTGCTGGACGGCAACCAGGGCGTTGAGCCCCAGACTGAGACCGTCTGGCGCCAAGCGGACCGCTACAACGTCCCGCGCATCGTGTTCGTCAACAAGATGGACAAGACCGGCGCGGACTTTCAGATGTGCCTGAACACCATTCGCGAGCGTCTGGCGGTCAAGGCCGTGCCTATTCAGCTGCCGATCGGTTCGGAACTGGCCCTGAAGGGCATCGTGGACCTGGTGCGCATGAAGGCGGTGGTTTGGGACTCCGAAGGTCTCGGCGCCAACTACCACGACGAAGAGATTCCGGCCGACATGAAGACGGCGTGTGAGGAAGCGCGCCACTATCTGATCGAGAACGCGGTCGAACTCGACGATGAGGCGATGGAAGCCTATCTCGACGGGACCGAGCCGTCCGAAGCGGTGCTCAAGAACTGCATCCGCAAAGCCGTGCTGTCGGGCGCCTTCTATCCGATTCTGGCCGGCTCGGCCTTCAAGAACAAGGGCGTGCAGCCCCTGCTGGACGCAGTGGTCGACTACCTGCCGTCGCCCGTGGACATTCCGCCCACCGCCGGGATCGACTACAAGACCGAAGAGCCCATCGTGCGGAAGGCCTCTGACGATGAGCCGTTGTCGGTTCTCGCCTTCAAGATCATGGACGACCCCTTCGTCGGTTCCTTGACCTTCTGCCGCATCTATTCGGGCAAGCTGGAAACGGGCATGGGCCTGCTCAACTCCACGCGCGACAAGCGCGAGCGGGTGGGGCGCATGTTGCTGATGCACTCCAACAACCGCGAAGACATCAAGGAAGCCTTCGCCGGCGATATCGTCGCCCTGGCAGGCCTGAAGGACACCCGCACCGGGGACACCCTGTGCGATCCGTTGAAGTCGCCGGTGATCCTGGAAAAGATGAACTTCCCGGCGCCGGTTATCGAGATCGCCATTGAGCCCAAGTCCAAGGCCGATCAGGAAAAGCTGGGCGTTGCGCTCGGCAAGATGGTGGCCGAAGACCCCTCCTTCACCGTCCATACCGACCAGGAGTCGGGCCAGACGATCATGAAGGGCATGGGCGAGCTGCACCTGGACATCAAGGTCGACATCCTCAAGCGCACCTACAAGGTGGAAGCCAATATCGGCGCGCCGCAGGTGGCCTATCGCGAGAGCCTCGGTAGACGCGCCGAGATTGACTATACGCACAAGAAGCAGACCGGCGGCACCGGCCAGTTCGCCCGTATCAAGCTGATCTTCGAGCCGGGCGAACCGGGCTCAGGCTTCAAGTTCGAGAGCAAGATCGTCGGCGGCGCGGTGCCCAAGGAATTCGTCCCGGGCGTCGAGAAGGGCCTGGAATCGTCCAAGGAGAACGGCCTGCTGGCCGGCTTCCCGCTGATCGACTTCACCGCCACCCTGGTGGACGGCGCCTTCCACGACGTGGACTCCTCGGTGCTGGCCTTTGAAATCGCCGCGCGCGCGGCGTTCAAGGAACTGCGCGAGAAGGGCGCTCCCAAGCTGTTGGAGCCGATCATGAAGGTCGAGGTCCTGACCCCGGACGAATATCTGGGCGACGTGATCGGCGATTTGAACAGCCGCCGGGGCCAGATCCAGGGCACCGACCAGCGCGGCAACGCCCAGGTCGTCACAGCTTTTGTGCCGCTGGCCAATATGTTCGGCTATATCGGCAACCTGCGCGGCATGTCTCAAGGCCGCGCTCAGTTCACGATGCAATACGATCACTATGAAGCGGTGCCTCAAGCCGAAGCCGAAAAAGTGATCCAGAAGTACGCCTAATCCCTATCCCTCTAACCTGCCGTCAACCGGCCGGAGTTTGAAAAATGGCCAAGGAAAAGTTTGAACGCAACAAGCCGCACTGCAACATCGGCACGATTGGTCACGTTGACCATGGCAAGACGACGTTGACGGCGGCGATCACGATCACGCTGGCGCGCACGGGCGGGGCCAAGGCGATGGCCTAT
>CAYVHP010000027.1:0-6919 GCA_964451265.1 uncultured Caulobacteraceae bacterium
GTCATCTTGAAGCGCTTCTTGGCGCCCGATTTGGTCTTCAACTTCGGCATTTTGCTGCGGCCCCGAAGGACCGTCCTCTAAAGGCATTTCGAGCCGCCATGGCATGCCATTGGCCAGGCGGCTCCGAGAAGGGGCGTGCAATAAGGGAAACGGGCGGGAAATGCAAGGCGTGGGCGCGGGCGTTTAGACCATAACCCGCCTGCGTCGCGCCGCGCCCTCTGCTTGCCAGGCCAGCAACACGGTGGGCGCCACCAGCAGGGCCGCGGCGTATAGCGGCGCGTCGGCGCCGACGATGGAGAACAGCGCGCCGCCGGCGATGGGTCCGATGGCCCGGGCCAGGGCGCCTAGGGACATGTTCAAGCCCAGCACCGCGCCCTGGCGGTCGGGCGGGGTGGTGCGAGAGATCAGGGCGCTGATATTGGGCAGGGCCAGGGCCTGGCCAAACACAGTCAGGGCCAGAAGCACGATGGTGCGGATCATGCCCTGGCCCAGCGGCTGGAACGCCAGGGTGGCGGAGATCAGAGCCAGGCCGCCGGCCAGGGTCAGGGCTTCGCCCCAGCGGCGGGTGATGCGTCCGGTGACAAAGCCTTGGGCCACGGCGGCGGTAATGGCCACCGAGGCCAGGCAGATCGACAGCTTGCGCGGGCCCCAGCCGTAGCGGTGCTGGGCCCACAGACCGAAGGTGCTTTCGGCGGCGGCGAAGGCGGCGGTGTAGAGCAGGGTGATGATCAGGGCGCGGCACAGCACCGGATGGTTCAAGGCGTGCTGCAAGGTCTTGAAGGCCTCGCCGGGCGGCGCGCCGATCTTGGCGTGGGTGCAGCTTTCGCGCACGAACAGATAGGCGCCGATGCTGGAGGCGAAGGACAGGCATCCGGCGATGATCAGGGGCAGGCGGTAGCCGGCCTCGCCGAGCTCGGGGCGCGCCAAAAGACCGCCCAGGGCCGGGCCTGCGACGAATCCCAGGGCGAAAGCCGCGCCCAACATGCCGATGCGGCCGGAGCGAAGCTGGGGCGGGGTGATATCGGCGATATAGCCCTGGATGGTCGATAGATTGCCGGTGGTCAGGCCGCTCAGCAGGCGGATCAGCAGCACCATCCATATGTTGGGGGCGAAGGCCAGGGCGATGAAGCCCACGCCGCTGGCGAATATGGTGCCGAGCAGGATCGGCCGCCGGCCTATGCGGTCCGATAGGCGGCCCCACAGGGGCTCGGCGAAGAAGTTGCCGATGGAAAAGGCGGTGAACACCCAGGTCACCAGCCAGACCGGGGCGTGGAACGCGCGGCCGTAGAACGGCAGGATGGGCAACAGGATGCCGAATCCAACGAGATTGACGAACACCACAGCCAACAGCACCGCCATGGCGGGCTTGCCCTGGGCGGGGAGGGGTGTGGATAGTTCGGTCATCATCTCCTCCCCTGCGTAGCGCAGCGAAGCGGGGGAGGGGGACCGCCTGAAAGGCGGTGGTGGGGGCCTCTGTCCCGCCATTGAGCCCCTTCCACCACACTTCGTCCCAGCCCTTCGGGCGTTCTTTGCGATGGCCAAATCGTTGGCCATCGCATCATCACCCCCTTCCCCGCTTCGCAGGGAAGGAGATTGGGCCCCACATGCGCGGGGATGACTCGTTCAAGGTATTATCGCGGCGCCAGGATCATGATCATCTGCCGGCCTTCCATGCGCGGCTCGTACTCGACCTTGGCGACCGGCTCGAAGTCGGTCTTGACCTGCATCAGCAGCTTCATGCCCAGCTCAGGGTGGGCCATTTCGCGCCCCCGGAAGCGCAGGGTCACCTTGACCTTGTCGCCCTCCTCGAAGAAGCGATGCATGGCCTTGGCCTTCACGTCATAGTCGTGATGGTCAATGTTGGGACGAAGCTTGATCTCTTTGATTTCAACGGTCTTCTGGCGCTTGCGCGCCTCGTTCTTCTTTTTCTGCTCCTGGAATTTGTACTTGCCGTAGTCCAGGATTTTGCAAACGGGCGGGTCGGAATTGGGAGATACTTCCACCAGATCAAGCCCGACTTCTTCAGCCGCCTCCAAAGCCGCCGAGGTCGGCATGATGCCCTGCTTTTCGCCGTTGTGATCGATCAGCAGGACCTTGGGGACGCGAATTTCATCATTGATGCGTGGACCGTCCTTAGACGGGGGCGCGGGCATGGGACGGCGAATAGGGTGGTCTCCGTAAACGTTGAACCGGGTGGGCTTCGCTAGGCAAACACAAAGGCCGCGCCGCCTCAAGTGAAGCCGCGCGCGTCCAGGAACGATATATGACCAAGCCGGGGGCTTGTATCAAGCTCGGTGCAGCAATCATCGCGCTTATAGGGCGCCGAGCATGGATCGATAGACCGCCAAGGTCGCATCGGTCATCGCCTCGACGGAATAGAGTGCGCGGGTGCGGGCCCTAGCCGCCGCGCCCATGGCGGCGAGGCGTTCGGGCCCCGCCGCCTGGGCCTCGGCGATAGCCAGGGCCCAGGCCTCGCCGTCACCAGGCGTCGCGAGCCAGCCGGTCTGTCCGGCGACCACCGTCTCGCGCGTAGCCCCGTGATCGGCCGCGATGACCGGACGGCCCATGGCTTGGGGCTCAACGGCGGTTCGCCCGAAGGCTTCCGGCTCCAGGGATGGGGCCAGGGCCACATCGCCGACCAGATAGGCCGCAGGCATGTCCGAGCAGGGGCCGACGATCTTGACCTGATCTGCGACGGCCAAGGTGCGGATCGACTGCTCCAATTCGGCGAGATAGGCCAGACGCCCTTGGGAATCGCCGACCAGAAGCAACTGGATCTGGTCCAGACCGTCGGCTTTCAGGCGGGCGACGGCTTCGATGGCCAGACTCTGGCCTTTCCAACGGGTCAGCCTGCCGGCCAGTATCAGTTTCAACCGACGGTCGGCCGGATCGATCCGCCAGCGTTGACGCAGGGCGTCGATCCGGTCCTGGCCAACGGCGGCGGGATCAAACCGCTCCATGTCGATTCCGCGCGGAATGGCGGTGACCTTGGCCGGATCGACTCGGTGCTGGGCGAGCACATGGTCGCGTGTATAGGCGGAATTGGCGATCACCCGGTCGCCTCGGGTCATCACCCCATTGTACCAGCGTTTGAGCAGGCCTTTCGCGCCATAGATACCGTGATAGGTGGCCAGCACAGGCGTGCGGGTCCTGCGGGCGGCCCACAAGGCGCTGAAGGCCGGGGCGCGCGAGCGGACATGCACCACGCTGACCTTTTCGCGGCGGATCAGTTGCGCCAGGGCCAGGGCGTTGGCGATCATGGTCCGGGGGTTCTTTGATTGGACCGGTAGAACCACGAGCTCCGCCCCGGATGCGATCAGGCGGTCCTCCATACCCCCGCCGGCCGAGGCGACGATGGCCCGTCCGCCGGCGCGAACCACGGCGGCGGCCACGTCCAGGGTCGATTGCTCCGCCCCGCCGATATCCAGGCGCGGGATGACCTGCAGCAGGGTGAAATGGTCGGGCAGGGCGCTCATGCGGCTTTCCGTCAGGCCTGAACAGCGTCTAGTTAGACCTTGGCAATTGGTGTGTTAGCGCAAGGGCCGATAGGGCGCCATGACGGACATGACCCAGCACCTGCACCGTTCGGACGGTGAGCGCCTGGCCTTCCGCCGCCGGGAGGGCCGGCGCCCGACCGTGGTGTGGCTGGGCGGATTTCGCTCGGACATGACCGGAACCAAGGCCCAGGCCATCGACGCCTGGGCGAAGACGCGCGGCCAAGCCTTCCTGCGCTTCGATTACTTTGCCCACGGCGCATCGTCGGGCGATTTCACGCAAGGCAGCATCACCCGCTGGCGCGAGGACGCCCTGGCGGTGATCGACGAACTGACCGACGGCCCGCTGATCCTGGTCGGCTCGTCCATGGGCGGCTGGTTGGCCTGTCTGGCGGCGGCGGTTCGCTCCGACCGGATCGCCGGCCTGGTGCTAATCGCCCCCGCGCCGGATTTCACCGAGACGCTGATGAAGCCCGGTCTGCCGCCACAGGCGCTCAAAGCCTTGGCCAATCACGGCGTATGGATCGCGCCGGATGATTTTGGCGAAGGCGGCTATCCAATCACGCGGCTGCTGCTGGAGGACGGCGCGCGCTGGTCAATCCTGTCGGCGCCCGTGCCGATCCGCGCGCCTGTGCGCATCCTGCAGGGCGGGGCTGATACATCCGTGCCGTGGACCCATGCCCTGGAGCTGGCCCAGGCCATCGAGGGCCGGGACGTGGTGTTCAGCCTGATCAAGGACGGCGATCACCGCCTGTCTCGGCCGCAGGACCGGGACCGGCTGATCGCGGCGCTGGACGAGCTGACGGCGGCTACTTAGGTCCGCTGACCTGGGCCAGATCGCACTTGGAGTGGCGGCCGGTGACCTTGCAGCGGTTGACCACATCGCCGTTCTGATCGTGCACCTCCACGTCCCAAGTGTCCCTCCCTGTGCGGCTCAGCGTCATGAAGCCAAAGCCATCCACCCAAGAGCTGAAGGCCTCGACTTTGGCGCCGGGAGCGACCGCCGCGTCGTCGGGGATATGGGCGGGGATGGGCACCACATCTTCCTGAGTGCCGGAAAAGCCGGCGATAAACTGGGTGGGATGGGGACTGGAGAAGCTGACCTGCTGCCAAACGTGGACATGGCCCGATAGCAGCATCTGCACCGTGGGCGGAAACAACAAGGGGTTCTCTGCGCCGAAGGTCGACTGTAGGCCCAGGTTGCCGGTGGTCAGATAGGCCTGCTTGGTCTTGGCCGAAACCTGGGCCGAGAACCCGAGCAGAGGATGGTGGTCGACCACAATGGAATAGGGCGCTCGCGCGGCCAGGGCGGCCATATCGGTGTAGAGCTTACGGTAGATCGCGGCCTCTGGATCGCCGGGCGGGATGGGGTCGCCGGGCGCGCTGGAGCTGTCCATCACCACGATCTGGGCGCCGTCGCCCAGGGGCACGGCATAGGGGTCTGAATAGTCGGCCGCGTCGTCATGGGCCGGATCGTTGCAGCTGCGGCTATTGAGCAGGGGCCGAGGATCGACAAACCGCCACCAGCCCTGGCCCGCGCGATTGCAGCTTTCATGATTGCCGCGCACGGCCACCCAGGGCGCCGCAGCCAGGAGGGGCGCGCCCGGCGCAAAGAAGTCGGCGTTCCACGCGTCCCAGCCATAGCCCCAGGGGCTGCCCGCGCAGCCGGCGTGTTTTTTCACCTGGCAGTCGTTCTCGCGGTATTCGTAGTCGCCCACGTGGACCACCAGGTCCGGCTTCCACGCCGCTGCAGCGGCGGCCACCTTGGCGAAGGGATATTGGTTGGGCGCGTTGCAGGCCTGGTAGGCGTCATCGGAGGCTTTCAAACGGCAGCCTGTGTCGCCGATCACCACGATGCGTTTGTGCTGCGCCATGATCGAGGGCAGGGCGTGACCGGCCACAGAGGCGTGGACCAGGCCTACGGGCAGGGTCGCCTCGCAGGTCAGTACGGGAAAGTCGGAGGGTTTGGAATCCTTGGGATCGGAGCGCGTCGGACGCAGCGGCTCCGTACCGGCCGTCGCTCGCACGCTCATCGGCAAGGACTTGCCGCCCGCCTGGATGACGGGGCACTCGGCGGCGGCGGTGATCACCCGCGCCTGCGCCGCTCCGTCTTCGCCCAGCACCACATAGGCCGCCGCGATGGGATCGTCCGCCGCGCGGGCCGCTTCAGCGGCGAGGCAGGCCGAGATCGTCAGTCCTATGACAAGGCTGGCTTTGAACAGGCGCATGGTCAGTCATCCCCGATGGTGAGAGGCCGCCATAACGCCGGTGAATGTCACAAGCGTGACGTTTCCGCCTCCAGCACAGCCCTCAAGCCTTCCCTATAACTCGGGAAGGCCGGCCGCCAGCCCAGTTCAGACTTGGCCAGGGCGTTGGAGACCCGTTTGTTCTCGCCATAGAAGCGGCGCAGGGCAGGGGAAGCGGCTTGGTCATCATAGGGCTGCTCCGGCGGCGGCGCTTTGCCGATCAGTTCGGCGGCGAAGGCGGTGACGACATCGGAGGGCGCCGGTTCGTCGTCACACAGGTGGTAGATCGCGCCCGGTCGAGGTCGGGCCATGGAGGCTTCAAGGCCTGCTGCGAGATCCTCCACGTGAATCCGCGAGAACACCTGGCCGGGTTTGACGAGGCGGTGCGCCGTTCCGTCCCGCACGCGGTCGAGCGGCGAGCGGCCGGGGCCGTAAATGCCGGGCAGGCGGAAGATCGCCACCGGAACACCCGTTTCCTCGCCCAGGTTGCGCCAATCCTGCTCGGCCGCCACCCGCCGCGCGCCCTCCACGGAATGGGCGTTTGTGGCGCTCGTCTCGAACACCCATCGGCCTTCGCGATCACCGTAGACGCCGGTGGTGGACAAGTAGCCGACCCAGCTGGGCTTCCGTATGGCTGACGTCAGGGCTGGTGAGAGCGTGGCGATACCGGGACAGCCAACAGAGCTCGGTGGAGCGGTGATCAGGACCGCGTCGGCTCCGGCGGCGGCATCGCCCAAAGCGCCCATGTCGGCGGCGTCCACCGCTTTCACTCCGTCCGCTTCCGCCGCCGCCCGAACCTCGGGCCGTCGCACGGCGGCGCATACGGTCCACCCCTTAGGCAGGAGCCGACGGGCCAGGGTGCGGCCGGTGAAGCCGTATCCGAAGATCAAAAGCTGCAACGACGTCGATCCCTCGCTGCGCGGATGGGTCGCTAGAATAAGATTTTTGAACCACGAAGTTCACGAAGAACACCAAGATCAAAAACCACGTCATGTATGGACGGCCCCCTTTGGGCAAGTGGCAAAAGTGGGCATGTGTTTCGGTTTGGTGCGGTCATGTATCCGGCCTGTTGATGCGGTCATTATGACCGCTGGCCTGCAGGGGTATCGCGGATGGGCTTCCAATCATCCTCGCGTGCTGGAGGCACGATGACGTGGCGGAGTGTGCCGATCCTGATTG
>CAYVHP010000028.1:0-6486 GCA_964451265.1 uncultured Caulobacteraceae bacterium
ATCGCCTGATCGCCAACGGCAAACCCATCAAGGTCGCCATCGTCGCCGTCATGAGGAAACTCATTGAGGCCGCGAACCTCGTCCTCGCAAGACGTCAGCCATGGACTAAGACCGCCGCCATTTAACATGGTTGCTCAGTCACTTCGTGACAGCTCCCCCGCTTCGCGGTGGAGCACATTTTGTCACCAAGCCTTGAAGTGCTTGGACAGCTTCAGCCCCTGGCGTTGGTAGTGCGAGCCGTCTTGGCCGTAGAGGCGTTCGGGGCGCTCGGTGAGGGGCTCGAACACCAGGCGCGCGACGGTCTGGCCGTCCTCCAACAGGAAAGGGGTCTCGTGGCTGCGCACCTCAAGCACGCCCCGCGAGCCGAGCCCTGAGGCCTCGGCCGTGCCGAAACCAGGGTCGAAGAAGCCGGCGTAGTGCACGCGGAACTCGCCGACCGAAGGGTCAATGGGCGTCATCTCGGCCGCCTGCATCACCGGTATTTCCACCGCCTGCTTGGAGGCCAGGATGTAAAACTCACCCGGGTCCAACAGCAGCTCGCCCCGACGCGGCTCCAACGGCTCCCAGAAATCGCGCGGGTCGTGGCCGTCTTCCTTGTCCAGGTCGATCACCCCGGCGTGGCGGCGGGCGCGAAACCCGGCCAAGGCCTCGGTCAGGTCCACGCCCACATTGACGCTGGCCAGGCGTGGCGGGTCACCCTGTTTCAGGCGCAGCTGGTTCAGCCGCGTGCCGGAGCGGACCAGGACCGAGAAGGTCTGGGGCGCGATTTCCACGTAAAGCGGGCCGGTATAGCCCTCGGCCACATCGTCGAAGGCGGGGCTGTGGTCGGTCAGCAGGCGGACGAACACGTCTACCCGCCCGGTGGAGCTCTTGGGGTTGGCCCGTCCGCTGACGCCGGGCGGTAGGGCCAAGGACTCTTGCAACTCGGCGATATAGACGCAGCCTTTTTCCAGAACCGCGCCGCCGGTCAGGTCCAGGCGATGCATGGCTACGTCGGCCAGGCGCTGGGCGACCGTGCGTTCGGCGCCCGGCAAAAACGAGGCGCGCACCCGCCAGGCATGCTCGCCCAGGCGCAGATCGAGGCTGGCCGGCTGAACCTGATCAGGGGCGAAAGGGGTCGCCGCGGCAATGGCGCCTTGGCCGATCAGGGCGTTCAGGGCTTGGGAGGGCAAGATGCCGGGCGGTTTGCTCATCGCCGCGACACTCGCTGTCCCGCTTGAGTCTGTCCAGAGGAAGCGAAGCGCGCCGTCAATCGGCGCGCTTCGCCATCGCTGAATCGGTTAGAGCCGCGATCAGACCGTGATCGACGCGGTCCAGAAGTCGTGCAGATTGCAGGTGCTGGTCACAATGACCTTGCCCTTGTAGCCGGCCGGCAGGGTGTAGGTGGAGGTAGGCATATCGGCCGGGGTGAAGGTCTTGCGGCCCAGATACTGCCCGCCCGCCAGAACCACCGAGTGGCTGACGATGAAGTGCTGTTCACTCATCGGGTGGGGGGTTTTCACGGTCAGGGTCGAACCGTCCACGGTGGCCAGCGGCACGTGCGCGCCCTTGCCCTTGGCCCAGTGGCCGGGGTCGTCGGCGGTGAACACCACGTTCGATTCCGGATTGGCGGATTGCGCCCGGCCGAGGGCCGGAAGGGCCGCCGCCGCCGCGCCCAGAAAGGCTGCCTTGGCCAGACCTCTGCGGTCCATCTCAATGTCTTTGCGCGCCATATGAATATCCTCCCTACAGGTTTGGGGTCGCGGGGGATTATTGAGATGGATCAGACGAGCGCGCAAGCTTTGCCCGCCAATATATAGACTACGCGCCCTTGATTGGCTTGGGCCCGGCTTGACTTGAGCCGGCAGACGCCTTTCATGCCGCCCCTCTGGGAGTATCTCCATGACGGACCCGTCAGATCCAATCGATCCCTCGCAGTGGGAGGTCGCCACCAGGCTGGTGCGGGGCGGCCTGAGCCGTTCGCCCTTCGGCGAGACGGCCGAGGCCCTATATCTGACCCAGGGCTATGTCTATGACAGCGCCGAGCAGGCCGACGCCCGTTTTGCGGGTGATGAGCCGGGCTTTGTCTATTCGCGCTACGCCAACCCCACCACCCGCATGTTCGAGGAGCGCTTGGCGCTGCTGGAGGGCGCCGAGGCCTGCCGCTCGACCGCGTCGGGCATGGCGGCGGTGGCCATGGCGATCCAGGGCCTGGTCAAGGCCGGCGATCATGTGGTGGCGGGGCGCGCCCTGTTCGGCTCGTGCCGCTGGATCCTGGCTCAATGGCTGCCGCGCTTTGGCGTGGACACCAGCTTCGTCGCGCCCGATATCGCGGCGTGGCGCGCGGCCGTGCGCCCCAACACCACCCTGTTCGTGATCGAGACCCCGGCCAATCCCCTGCTGGAGATGGTCGATAGCGCCGCCATCTGCGCCATCGCCCGCGAGATCGGGGCCAAGGTGGTGGTGGACAATGTGTTCGCCACGCCGATCTATCAAAAGCCGCTGGAACTGGGCGCGGACGTGGTGGTCTATTCCGCCACCAAACACATCGACGGCGGCGGACGTGTGCTGGGCGGCGCCCTCTTGGGCAAGGCCGAGCTGATCGAGGAGTCTTACCGCGACCCCCTGCGCCACCTTGGCCCGGCCCTGTCGCCGTTCAACGCCTGGGTTCTGCTCAAGGGCATGGAGACCCTGGACCTGCGCGTGCGCCGCCAAACCGAGACGGCGACGCTATTGGCCGACGTCATCGCCGATCATCCCAAAGTGACGCGCTGTTTCTATCCCACGCGTAAGGACCATCCACAGTACGCGGTGGGCCAAAAGCAGATGACCGGGGGCAGCACCATCGTGGCCTTCGACGTGGGCGCCGCGCCTGCGGCCTTCAATGTCCTGAACGCCTTTGAGGTGATCGACATCTCCAACAACCTGGGCGACGCCAAGTCCATGGCCACCCATCCGTGGACCACAACCCACCGGTCGACTCCTGAGGAAGAACGGCTGACCATGGGCCTGACCGATGGCTGCATTCGCCTGTCTGTGGGGCTGGAAGGCGCGCAGGACCTTCAGCGCGACGTGCTGCGGGCGCTGGACCGCGCCTAGACCCCTCGGCTCCCCGGGCGCAAGCCTGGGCTAAGAGGATTGAACCACGAAGAGCACGAAGATCACCAAGGGGCTTGGCGCCTCCTTCGTGTTCTTCGTGAGCTTCGTGGTTCAAATTTTCAATTCGCTTGGGCGATCAGCGGCTCGCTCACGGAATCTCGATTCAGGCCAAGCTGGTCCTCGCGTCCGGTTACGGTCAAGTTGGAGCCCTGAAAAAGGCGCAAACTCAACGCCTGATCGGGCTGGGGCAGGGCGAAGGAGAGATCAATGACGCCAAGAGCTAAGGGTGGTTGGGCCGCCCTCCTGTGCGCCTTCGTGATCGTACCGCTTCCCGCTTTCGCCCATCATTCCTTCGCCATGTTCGACGTGAACCGCACGACGTCCTTGCAAGGCGTGGTCGAGGATTTTGAGATGAAAAACCCCCACGGCTGGCTGGATCTGATGGTGCTCGACGATCAGGGCAAGCCGCGTGAATGGTCCCTGGAGACTGCGGCCCCGGCCACCTTGAGCCGTGCAGGCTGGACCCAGACCACGGTGCATCCCGGCGACAAGGTTACGGTGACGCTGCACCCGATGAGGGACGGCAGCAACGGCGGCGCCTTGCTTTCGGTTAACCTGCCCGGCGGCCGCTCCCTGTGGGCCGGCCAACCGCAATATGGGCGTCAACCATGAGCCGCGCCCTTGCTATGGTCTTGGCTGGGTTGCTCATGGCGCCCTCCTGCGCCTTCGCCGCGAGTTGGGAGCACTACGCCTATCCCGACGACGGGTTTGCGGTCCAGGCGCCGGCCCCGCTGACTATCGCCAAGGGGCAGTTTAAGACTCCGATGGGTCTGAGCGGTCCGCAGACGGTCTATACCGCGCGCCAGGACGACATCGTCATGCAGGTGACGGTGGACGATTTGCGCGGAACATCCGTGGACAAACAGACCGCCCTGGATATGGCGGTCAAGCAACTGGCCGCAGAGGGTGCAATCACCCTGAACGTGGAGGCCCGTATCGACGCTCAGTTCGGCCGTAACCTCACCATCGCCGACAAGGACGGCGGGCGCTCGGTTGCGGCGGTGTTCTTCGTCAATGGCAAGCTTTACGAACTGGTGGGCAAGGCCCTGCCGCCCGATCCCTCGTCCGGTTCAGGCAAGGCCGTGCGTTTTCAAGAATCCCTGGAGCTGATCGGTCTTGGCGCTGAGGCCAACCGCCCGGAAAATCGCGCAGACGGGCAAGGTCGAGGCGCCGGGGGTCCAGGTGGCCCACGGCGCGGTCCCCCGCCGCCCCAGGCGTTCGAAGCTTGCAACGGCAAGGCCCTGGGCGATCAGGTTCAACTGACGACACCGAGAGGCGTTGTTCCCGCCTCCTGCATTCAGACCCCACAGGGACTGGCTGCCCGTCCGCAGCGTCCACCGCCTGGCGGCCCGGACGGTCCCCCGCCTAACTGACGCTCTCCGGCGTCACGTCATAGGTTCGTGCGCAATATTCGCAGGTGACGCGGATCACCCCGTCGTCCTCGACCATGCCCTCGCGCTCTTCTGCGGGGAAAGACTTCAGCACACTGACGATCCGCTCCGATGAGCAGCGACAAAAGGCCTTCAGCGCCTTGGGCTCAAATAGCCGCACGCCATCCTCGTGGAACAGGCGCCAAAGCAGGGTCTGGGGGGGCACGGTAGGGTCGACCAGTTCATCTTCGCCCAGGGTTTCGAACAAGGCCTCAGCCCGCTCCCAGGCGTCGGCAGTCGAGCCGCGCGCATCGTCTTCGGCCACGTTCTGCAACATCATGCCGCCCGCCCGCCAATCGAAGCCGGCGTCGGTTTGCAATTGCGCCACGGCCAGGCGCAGGCGCGTGGGCGTCTGTTCGGACTGGGCGAAATAGCGCTCGGCGCACAGGGCCAGAGTCTCGCCCTCGATAGCGGTGACGCCCTGATACCGCTCGGTGTCGGGCCCCTGGTCGACGGTCATGATGAACAGGCCCTGGCCCAACAGGGCGCCCGCCCCCGGCCGCGAAAAGCCGCCTTGCAGCGCCGCCACCCGTTCTTCATCAAAACGGCAATAGCCCCGCAACAGACCCTGGGTATCGTAGTCGGCCACCACATAGGCCACCGGGCCATCGCCTTGCGCCTGCACGATGAGGCGACCTTCAAACTTCAGGCTGGAGCCCACCAGCGCCGCCAGGACGCAGGCTTCGCCGAGCAGATTGGCCACCGGCTCGGGATAGTCGTGTCGGCGCAGGATGTCGTCGACTACCGCCGACAGCCGGGCGATGCGCCCGCGCACGGGCCAGCCTTCGATTTGGAAGACGGCGATCTGGTCCTCGCCCTGGGGGGCGGGCAGGCCTTGTTTGGGTTGGATTTGGCTCACGCGCCTAGATAGGGCTGAGAAGGGCTTAGCGCCAGAGCCCCTAAAGGGCGCCCAGACACCAGGTTATGACCGCCTTCTGGGCGTGGATGCGGTTTTCCGCCTCGTCCCAAATCACCGATTGCGGCCCGTCGATCACTTCGGGGGTCACTTCCTCGCCGCGATGGGCGGGCAGGTCATGCATGAACAGAGCATCGGGCTTGGCTAGGGCCATCAGGGTCGCATCCACCTGATAGGGCCCGAGCGCCTTCAGCCGGGCCTCGGCGTCCGTGTCGCCCATGGACACCCAGGTGTCGGTGATAACTGCGTCCGCGCCGTTCGCCGCCTCGCGCGGATCATGCGTCACATGGACGGTCGCCCCCGCCTGCCGGGCGCGCGCCAAGTCCGTCGCATCGGGCTGATAGGCCGCAGGACAGGCGATGGTCAGGGCAAAGCCGAAGGGCGCAGCCGCGTGGATAAAGCTGGAGCAGACATTATTGCCGTCGCCGATCCAGGCCAGGGTGCGCCCGGCGATGGACCCGCGATGTTCCTCATAGGTGAGGATGTCGGCCATGATCTGGCAGGGGTGGCTCTTGTCGGTCAGGCCGTTGATCACCGGCGCGCTGCACGCGGCGGCGAAGGCTTCCACGTCTTGGTGCCGATTGGCCCGCAGCATCACCACATCGACCATGCGCGCCAGGACCATGGCGGTGTCCTCAATGGTCTCCCCGCGTCCGAGTTGCATGTCCGCAGCCGTGGCGATGGTCGAGGCGCCGCCGAGTTGGCGCATGGCGGCGTCGAAGGAGAAACGGGTGCGGGTGGAGTTCTTCTGAAAAATCATCGCCAGGGTGCGGCCGGCGGCCGGCGCGTCGGCGTCGATCCGCCCCTTGGTCCAGCCCGCGCGCGCCTCCTTACGACGCCGGGCCTCATCGATAATGGCGCGCAAAGTGGCCGCATCGTGCCGCCACAGATCCAGGAAGTGCCGGGTCCCAGGCGGCGCCATCAGACGCGCTCCGCCGCTTTTTCGGCCTTGGCCGCTGCCCGCGCCGCCTCGCAGGCCGCCTCGAATTTCGCGACGGCTTC
>CAYVHP010000029.1:0-6914 GCA_964451265.1 uncultured Caulobacteraceae bacterium
AAGGCGGGCTGATCCACCACGCCCCCGCGTCCCACATTGACGAAATAGGCGCCGCGCTTGAAACAGGCGAAAGCCTGGGCGTCCAGCAGATGGCGGGTCTCATCGTCGTAGGGCAGGGCGCAGATCACCGCGTCCGCCCGCGGCAGCACGTCCAGCAGGTCTCCGGCGGCGTGCACCTCATAACCCTCGACGGGGCGCCCGGAGCGGGACACGCCGATCACCGTCATATCGTAGCCCCTGGCCAGCTTGGCCACGCGTTGGCCGATGGACCCGAAGCCCACCACGGCCAGGGTCGCGCCCGACAGGGTGCTCGTCTGCTGGGCGTAGGGTTTGCCCCAGGCCTGCCGGACCTGGCCCAGCACGGCCTGATCAAGCCGCCGGGAGAGGGCCGTGAGCAGGGCGAAGGCGTGTTCGGCCACCGCGCCGCTGAGCGCGCCCCCCGGATGGGTGAACCGCACGCCGGGCGGCCAGCCCGCCGCGCTGACGCCGTCGTAGCCGGCGCTGATGAGGTGGACCCAGGCGATGTCAGAGCTTGAAGCGATCTTGGCCGCGACATCCGGACCGTAAA
Source organism: uncultured Caulobacteraceae bacterium (assembly GCA_964451265.1). Lineage (GTDB taxonomy): Bacteria > Pseudomonadota > Alphaproteobacteria > Caulobacterales > Caulobacteraceae > BOG-938. Next base: position 569 of record CAYVHP010000029.1, read on the forward strand.
AGCGAGGCAGCCCCGGCAGCACGGCGACCTGCGCCCCGTCCAACGCCGCGATGAAGCCCTCGGTGCTGTCCGCCGACGCGATGTCCAGGTCCGGCGTCCGGGCGAGGGCGTCCAAGATCCGTTCCCGCGCGACCCCCGCCCACATTGCGATGCGTAACGCCACCCCGTGATCCTCCCCGCCTAAGCCGTTTTCAGTCCGCATTGCCCTGGACGCTCGCCATCGTTAGGTTGCGCGACTTTTTCCGGCTTAGCCAATGAACCTGACCTTCGAATCGATCAAGGCCGCCGCCGCGCGGCTGGACGGCCATATCGAAAAAACCCCCATGCGCCGGTCGCGGACCTTGTCCGAGATCACCGGGGCGGACGTGTGGGTGAAGTTCGAGAACCAGCAGTTCACCGCCGCCTACAAGGAGCGCGGCGCCTTGAACAAGCTGCTGCAGCTCACCGAGGCGGAAAAGCGTCGCGGGGTGATCGCGGCCTCCGCGGGCAACCACGCCCAGGGCCTAGCCTATCATGGCGCGCGCCTGGGCATTCCCGTGACCATCGTCATGCCGCGCACGACCCCCTTCGTGAAGGTGGAGCAGACGCGCAATTTCGGCGCGGACGTGGTGCTGTACGCCGACACGTTCGACGAAGCCTCCGACTACGCCGTCACCTATGGGCGCGACCGGCAGATGGTGTTCGTCCATCCGTTCAACGACGTCGAGGTGATGGCGGGGCAGGGCACCATCGCCCTTGAGATGCTGGAGGCGGCGCCGGATCTGGAGGTCCTGCCTGTGCCCATCGGCGGCGGCGGACTGATCACGGGCGTGGCCGTGGCCGCCAAGGCGATCAAGCCGGACATCCATATCGTCGGCCTGGAGCCGGCCATGTATCCTTCGTTCTCCGCGCGGATGAACGGACAGACGACCGTGGCCGGCGGACAGACCATCGCCGAAGGCATTGCGGTCAAGGCTGTGGGCGATCTGACCTACGCCATTTCCCGCCCCTTGATCGATGAGGTGCTGTTGGTCGAGGAGCCGGCGTTCGAGCGGGCGATCGCCCTGTTCTGCAACGTCGAGAAGACCATCGCCGAGGGCGCGGGCGCCGCCGCCCTGGCCGCGCTTCTGTCCTATCCGGACCGGTTCAAGGGCAAGTCCTGCGGCCTGATCCTGACGGGCGGCAATATCGATACGCGTCTGCTGGCCTCGGTGCTGACACGGGAATTGGTGCGCGCCCAGCGGATCGCCTATCTGCGCTTCGTGGGCGATGACCGGCCGGGCCTGTTGTCCACCGTGGCCCAGACCATCGGCGCCCTGGGCGCCAATATCATCGAGGTGGCGCACAATCGCCTGTCGCTCGATGTGCCGGCCAAGGGCGCTGAGTTCGATGTGATGATCGAGACCCGCGACGCGCGCCATACCCAGGAAATTATCGACGCCCTGACCGACGCGGGCTGCCCGCCGCGCATGCTTTGAGGTTCAATTGATGAGTCGCCGTAAGCTTGTCCTTTCCGTTGTGGCGTCGCTGGCCCTGTCGGCTTGCGGTCCGGCGGCTCGGCCCAAGGCCAATCCGGCCGAGGTGCAGGCGGGCCAAGCCTTTCTGGCCGCCAACGCCAAGGCGCCGGGCGTGAAAGTCACCGCCGACGGCCTGCAATATAAGATCCTGGCTTCCGGTCCGGCCGACGGCGTGCGGCCGGCGCCGCACGACGAGGTCAAGGTCAATTACGAAGGCCGGCTATTGGGGCCGGGGGGCGACCCGAACAGCGGCCACGTGTTCGACAGCTCCTTCAAGCGCGGCGTGCCGGCTGACTTTCCGGTGGACGCTGTCGTGCCCGGCTGGACTGAGGCGCTGCAACTGATGCGTCCGGGCGACGAGTGGATGCTGTATCTGCCCCCCAATCTGGCTTACGGCGACTCTCCGCCCCCCGGCGCGCCCATTGGGCCGGGCGCGGTGCTCATTTTCCGAGTTCAGCTTTTGGGCGCCTTGCACCATTCCAGCCCGCCTTAGGACGGAGCGCGTCGAAGGCTTTGGACCGGCCCCGCCTTTGGGTTTAGGCTCCCGGAATGATCGACGCGGAGGCCCTGGCGGCCCGCAGCCTTGAAATCTTGGAGCGCCTGGTGGGGTTCGACACCACCTCGCGCTCATCCAACCTGCCGCTGATCGACTATGTGGAGGCCCAGCTGGCGGCCATCGGCGTCACGGGGTGCCGCGTGCCTAACGCCGATGGGACCAAGTGCAACCTCTACGCCCGCATCGGCCCTGCCGCGCCTGGCGGGGTGGTGTTGTCGGGCCATACCGATGTGGTGCCGGTGGATGGTCAGGCCTGGACCTCAGACCCATTCGTGCTGACCCGGCGCGGTGATCGTCTGTACGGGCGCGGAACCTGCGACATGAAGGGCTTTTTGGCCCTGGCCCTGGCCGCCGCGCCTGAGCTGGCCGCCGCCGCCCTGACCCGCCCCGCCATCCTGGCCTTTTCCTATGATGAGGAAGTCGGCTGCCTGGGCGCGCCCGACATGATCGCCGCCCTAGCTCTGGAGGATCCGCCGCCGTCTACGGTGATCGTGGGCGAACCCACCTCCATGCAGGCGGTGCGCGGGCATAAGGGCATCGCCGTGTTCACCGTGACGGTCACCGGCCGCGAGGCCCATTCCAGCCTGACCCATCTGGGCGTCTCTGCCGTGATGGCGGCGGTGCAGCTGATGGCCTCGCTGACGGCGCTGGCCGAGCGGCTGGAGCGTGAGGCTGATCCGTCCTCGCCTTTCCTGCCGCGAGGCCCCAGCTTGACCATCGGTCAGGTGCAGGGCGGGACCGCTGTCAATATCCTGGCCCGCGAATGCCGGTTCCTGTTCGACCTGCGCTGCCCGCCCGGCGCGGACCCTATGGCGATCTTGCAGCCGTTTTTTGAGGAAGCCGCCGCCTTGGACGCCGCTTTGAAGGTTAAGGCGCCGGAGGCGGGCGTACACATCACCCAGCGCTCGCTGACGCCGTCCTTCGCCCCCGAAAATGACGGCCTGGCCGAACGCCTGGCCCGGCGTCTGGCCGGCGATAACGGCCCCGCGCGGGTGGTGTCCTATGCGGCGGAGGCCGGCCAGTTCCAGCAGGCCGGCTTTTCCACGGTCATCTGCGGCCCCGGCTCCATCGACCAGGCCCACCAGCCGGATGAATATGTCGATATCGCCCAGATGCAGCGAGGCGCTGAGTTTATGGCGCGGTTGGTGGACGCGCTGGGGGCAGGCGTAGGGGTTTGAGGTTGAGCGGGTTGCGATCTGATGAAATCAGACCCCCGATGATCATGTCCCACATGGTGGTGTAACTACGGTGGGACGTCGCCGGGCTCTCTAATACATTGTGGCTGGCACACAAATTATGCGGACGTAGGGCGGGTCCTTCGCCGGCGCCCAACTCTCCTAATGCTTAACTGGGCCGGGCGGAGGCTACTTCCTCCTCGGAAATCCTATCGCGCCATCAACATTACCGGGCCTGATCCCTCCCTCAAGCTGCGCGGGCGTAACCTTAGACGGTGTCGTATTCTGGGCATTTACATCAGTATCCGAACCGGAAAAATTCTTCTTCTCTTGCTGACCGACAGCGGTAACGGGCGAAGTTGAATACAGACCTTGTTGCGGTGCGGGCTTGGTGTTGGAGCCGCCGGTGTTGGTAACAGCGCTCAGCTTCCAGCCACCGTGCAGTCTGCAGTCATGTTCTCCCTTGCCTGAGGCCGTATTGTCCTTGCAGAGGGTTATAGCTTGGGCCGAAGGGGCCAGAGCAACCAAAGGCAGCACCAGCGCATTCGCCGCCAACAGAGATGCACAGAATTTCATTCTTTGATCCTCTCGCCGCATAGGTATTGTCGGTAAAACGCGGAGGCATTGGCGAAAGGCCTCAGCAGTTTCCGCGCGGCAGAATAATTTCAAGATAGCATGTTTCCCCGCGACTTACTTTGCTCGAATATGCACGGCGAAGGCTTGGCGACAAATATTGCTTTGAGGGCGGGGCCGGCGAAGGACTGGAATCCCCCGGGGCCGACATTGGGAAAGTTCGCTTCCCCCACAGGTCGTGCACGGCTAGCCGCCCGCTTAGACATAGGTCGGAAGTTGACCTCCTTGACGTCGGTCGTGTCCCCGCAAGCAAATTTCCAAACTTTTCGGAAGCTGCGCGAACCGTCGTCCAATTGAGCCCCCACGTCCGGCATGGCTATGAATAGCTGATCGCCCGTGTAGCCGCCGAAACCGTTTTTGGCGTTCACGGCGCCGCAGTAGACGACGTACCCGCCGGCTTTCCCGTGGGCGATCGCTGTGGTTCGGGCGGGGACACACAAGACTTTCCACGCACCGCGATAGGCGCCGGCCAAATTGTCGCACCACTGAATTCATTGAGCTTTATAGCCTTTTCGGAACCTTTGTCGCTCCTCCGAGAGCGTCAGCACCGTCTGGGCAATATTCCCCCGCAAGCGGCTTCCTATGACGGGATTATCTATTTGAAACTGGGCCGGCTTGGCTGGGCCAAATCGGCGTCAGCGGTACTTCCAAGCCAGTCAGACCTCTAGGCCGGACGATAAAAAGCGGACACGAAGGCCCGCCCTCATAAGCTTCAAACCCATCGGTATCGCTCACACTCCCATCTTAAGGTCCAGCTTGATCGCGTTGACCGGCATCCCCGTGAGTTCGGCGATCTTCGAGCGGGCGAAGGCCAAAACGTCGGCAACGGTATTGAGGACCGTCCCTGCATTCGGCTCGCCCTCGACTTCAACCTCAGCAGCGGCTTCATCGTCTGCTCCGGCGGCTAACACCGGCCCGTTCGCCTCTAGCTCGTCGATTGAGAAGCGGGCAATGCGCGGATACTTCTCCGCCAACCCAGAGCCGACCTGGTTCGTGACAGCAGGGTTGCCCGCATCAAGCAAAACCCACATTCCATAGTTGTCCGGAAGCTTGTGGCCGGCTTTGAGTCTGGCAGCGTAGGCAGCATCGAAGCGCCTGCGCACCTCGTCGGCCGGGAACAGGTAGACGTCCACGTTCTGAGGATTTTCGTTGTCGTCCGCAGCCGACACGAGGACGAGTTCCACGTCGCCCAGGGTCTTCCAACGCGTACCTTTCTCGAGGGGCGGAAACGCCATCCAACGGTTCCGCGTAGTGCGGACACTCACCACGTGGACTTTGCCGTCCTTGCTGGCTTGATATGTGTTCGAGAGTCCGCGACCAGGCTGCCGCCGGAGGTCGTAACCTTGGGACCTCGCCCCCTCCAGGGCGGCGTTGACCATTAGCCGCCACGAGGCTGTCTCTCCCATCTCCTTCAAACGGTTACCCACAAAAGTCTCCTTCTCGCTTGAAAATCGGCCGGAAAATCCGAACCGAATGGACACCATATAGCTATCGCGGCAATTATCGTCAAACTAATTCCATACTGTCTGAATTCTGTTTGATTCAGTGCGAAAAGGGGAGCGCGGCGATATAGCGACACGCCGAGAATTGTCTGTAGTCTATGAGATTGATTTAGCTTGTGTTTTTTCATACACTGAGCAGGCAGGCTGCAGTCGCGTAAATACGACAGGCGTCCGCGCGGCCAACCAAGACGCGACGCAGCTGGCCCGCACCAATTGAACCAGCAGTCCTAAAGCGTCCGACGGATACCAGATCAATCCGAGCGTAGGATTATGGCTGGCGGTATGAACCTGACGGCCGTCAGTCAAAAACCACAATAACTACAATAGATTGATTGGAAGAATGGCGCGCCCGGAACGATTCGAACGTCCGACCCTCAGATTCGTAGTCGGCGCTGGGCATATCTAAGTATTTGAAAATACACATAAGATTGTTCGAAAAGGTGTGAGTGTGTGAGGGAGTGCGTGCATTTGGCTCCAAAATGCAGATTTTTTCGAGCATCCACACATTTTTCTTCAGGGCTGAGACCCCAAGCCCACCAATCGCCCCGCCAACTATGAATTGGCGGGGTACGGCCATCTCCCAGAAGGCCGCGAGCCGTTGTCCCACAACGGCTTTCATACCCCCGCAACCGTCGGGCTAACCGCCCGACTTCGACCGTTTTCCCCTCGCGGCGGGGCCAGGAAGCCAGCCCCACCGCCACGGGCTCCGAAGACGCGCTACATAGCGCGTCTCCTCCGGGGGTTCGCGGGCCTTTGGGCAGTACGCCGCTCACCCCTAAAACGGTCGAAGTCGGGCGCTTCGCTCCCTCGCTGCCGCAGCCACTCATCACGGCGTAGCTACGCCGATCTTTGCGGGCGGACAGCGGGGCCGACGGTTGCGGGGAAGAACGTCCGTGCCGGGTCACGAACGTGTAGAGCGCCTCCGGCGCTGGGGTGTCGGGGACACCCTCCGAAGGCGCGCCACCCCCGCCGGCGGGGTGGGCC
>CAYVHP010000030.1:0-6394 GCA_964451265.1 uncultured Caulobacteraceae bacterium
GGGGCCCAGCTCATAAAGCGCTAGATTGGAGAGTTTTGCGCCTTACGAACTGGACCCCGGCCTCCGCCGGGGGGAGCGGAAGTGGGTCACTCAGGCGACCCTTGCGCCTACCGCTTCTTGAAGCGCGCCGCCTCGGCCGCCAGGCTGGAGCCCCAGTCGCCGGGCGCGTCGTCCTTGGGCGGGGGCGCGAAGGGCAGGGTTCCGGCCACGCCGCGCACGGCCAGCCAGAGGGGTGCGCTGAACTGAGCCAGCATGCGTAGCGGCCTGCGTTTATCGTCGGTCACGTCCCAGCCCTCGGCCTCAAAGGCAATGACCTGCTGGGGGATGGGTTTGCGTTCAATGCGGTCCCAGCCTGAGGGGCGTTCGATGTCGTCGGCCTGGTCAGGCGTCAGACCGAAGGCCTTCAGGGCGGTCTCGTCGATCTCGGGAAACTCGGCGCGGTAGGCCTCGTCGGCATAGGCCGGCTTCATCAGGGCCTTGCGCTCCAGCTCGGCGATGCCGGGCAGGTCGATCAGGCGGCGAAGGGGCGGGGAGGCGGGCATGGCGGTTGATCCGTCGTGTGGTTAGGGTGGGTCAGCAAGGAGAGTCGCAGATGGCGGGCCTTAAAGACAAGCGCGGCTTCATCGATAAGGACCGTCTGGACCTGTCCGAGCGCCAGGCGGTGGAATATTGGATGAAGCGCTGGGGCGTCACCCGCGACCAACTCACCGCCGCCCACCGCAAGGCCGGCCGCATGGTCAGGGACATCGCGGCGGAGTTGGGGAAGAAGCGGTAGGCGCTTGTGCCCATCTCGGCGCATGCCGAGATAAAAATTATTGAACCACGAAGCGCACGAAGAACACGAAGGAAACACCAAGCTCTTGGTGATCTTCGTGTTCTTCGTGGTTCAATTTTTTATTCGCTGCGCGGGCGAAAGCCGGCCCTCGTCACCCCACGAAAGCCCGTTCCAGTACGAAGTCCCCCGGCTCGGAGTTGGAGCCTTCGGTCAGGCCCTGGTCTTCGCACACCTTGGCCATGTCCTTGATCATCTCCATGGAGCCGCACAGCATCACGCGGTCCAGTTCGGGATCGAACTTCGTTTGGTCCAGGCCCAGGTCTTTGAAGATCTGGCCGGTCTCGATCAGGGTGGTCAGGCGGCCCTGGCGTTCGAAGGGTTCGCGCGTCACGGTGGGATAGTAGATCAGCTGGGCCTTGGCCATTTCGCCGATCAGCTCGTCCTCGAAGATGTCCTTGGTGAACAGGTCGCGGTAGCAAAGCTCGGCCACCTCGCGCACGCCGTGGGCGACAATGACCTTTTCGAACTTGTCGTAGGTCTCATAGTCGCGCGCCACGCTGAGCCAGGGGGCCAGGCCCGTGCCGGTGCCGAACAGGAACAGGTGACGGCCGGGCTTGAGCGCGTCGTGCACCAAGGTGCCGGTGGGCTTCTTGCCGAGCAGCACGATGTCGCCGACCTGGATGTGTTGAAGACGTGAGGTCAGGGGGCCGTCGGGCACCTTGATCGAGAGGAACTCAAGCTCTTCGGCATAGTTGGGCGAGGCGATGGAATAGGCGCGCAGGATGGGTTTGGATTCGCCCGGCAGACCGATCATGACAAATTCGCCCGAGCGGAAGCGCATGCCTTCCGGCCGGGTGATGGCGAAGCTGAACAGCCGGTCGGTCCAGTGCTTCACCCACAACACCGTTTGATGGTGGAAGGGGCTGTTCACCGGCGGCGCGGCCGTGGCGGGGGCGGAATCCGTCATATCGATCCTGATCTTACGCGCGGTCCTACTAACCGTTGGGGGGGCCTGGGCCAAGGGTTGAATTCTGAGGCCGTGTGCAGCGCAGCTAAGGCGCCCGCAAAGTTCTAATTCGCCGCGGCGATCTGGCGGCTGGAGGGCGCCGGCGATTTGGCGGAGGGACAGCCCTCGAAGGTGCCGACCTTGACCGCGCTCAGGGTGGCGAGGTTCAGGGTTTGAAAGGCCCGCATGGACTTGGCGGTGACACCGGTGAACAGGTCCACCCTCAGGCCCTTGATCGCCCGGCCCACGTCAGAGGCGTACCAAAAGCCGTCGTGGACCGAACCGTCGGGCATGGCCATGCCGACGGTTTCCTTGATGAACACTACGCTGTGGCGGGGAATGACGGAGGGGGCCACCGCCACGGTGCGCATCGGCGCCAATTTACAGCCCAGAGAATCGCGCGAACTCATGCCCTTGATGCGGGCGTAGTAGAGCGTCGCCTTGACCTGGAGCGCATCCACCGCGTCCTGGGCGGCGTCCTCGGTCTTGCGGATCAACTCGCCGATGGGATCGACCACCAGGGGCGACGCAATTGGGGCGCCGGCGCGAAGGGAGGGTTCGGAGGGCGCGGCGGCGGCAAGCGCCACGGCGGCGGCGAGTCCGGCTATCATCGGGGTTTTGCCCACGGTGGCGGCCCGGTCGGCCTGCTTGCCCTGCTTCTAATGCCCGCGAGGGGATCGGACAACCCCTTGCCGACCGGCGCCACGACAGGCGATGCTGGTTCGGGCGCCACGTCGATGTCACGGGCGCCGGATATGAGGGGCTATCACGCCACCTGGGGGCGCCACGATGATGCACCGACTTCGCCCGGGCCTGGCCCTGTTGCTTCTCCTGGGTTGGGCCGGTCAAGCCCTGGCCTGGGGCAGCACGGGACATCGGCTGGTCGCCCAGGCGGCCCTACAGGCCTTGCCCCCCGAGACGCCGGCGTTCATGCGCACGGGTGAATTCGCCGTCGAGGTCGCCGAGATCGCGCGCGATCCTGACCGTTCACGCAAGGCGGGCCGCGTCCACGACAGTGATCGCGATCCAGCCCATTTCATCGACAGCGATCTAGAGGGCAAGGTCCCAGGCGGTCTATCGCTGGATGCTCTGCCGCCAACGCTGGAAGACTATGACACGGCCCTGCGCGTGGCGGGCAGCAATAGCTGGAAGGCCGGCTATCTGCCCTACGCTATCATCGACGGCTGGCAACAGCTGGTGAAGGACTTGGCGCTTTGGCGGGCCGACGCGGCGGGGGAACGGCTAACGACGGACAAGGCCCACAAGGCGTGGCTCACCGCCGACCGCCGCCGCCGCGAGCTGTTGGTGGCGCGCGACCTGGGGATATGGGCGCACTTTGTGGGCGACGGGTCCTATCCGCTGCATGTGACCAGCCACTACGACGGTTGGGGCCCGGGACCCAATCCCAACGGCTACACCTTGAGCCATGTCCATGTGCCCCTGGAGGGACCCTATGTGGCCGGTCATGTGACCCTCGCATCAGTGGCGGCGGGCATGGCGCCTTATCAGGATTGCCAATGCGCCGTGGAGGCCCGGACCGGCCGATATCTGCTGGCCGGGGCCAAGTTGGTGGAGGCGTTCTACGCCCTGGAAAAAGCGGGGGGCTTTAAGGAGGGTGATGGGCGCGGCGTTGCCTTCATGACCGACCGCATAGCCGCAGGGGCCGGCGAGCTGCGCGATCTGACGGTCATGGCCTGGCAGGCCAGCAGCGCCATGAGCGTGGGCTATCCTACCGCGTTGCCCGCCGCCGATTTTGAGGCCGGCAAGGTGGCCGATCCTTACGCCCTGCTTCATAGCAACGACTAAACGTCTGTTTCAGTCCAAGGCAGGAAAGGACAGACGGCAAAGGGCGCCGGAGGTCCCTTTGGCGAGGGAGAACTCGCCTTGGAGCTGGGCGGCCATGGCCCGCACAATCTTCAGGCCCAGACTCTGGTTCCGCTCAACGTCGAAGTCCGCCGGGGGGCCGTTCCCATCGTCCTGCACGGTCAGGACCCATTGATCGCCCTGGCGCAACAGCGCCACGTCAATCGCGCCCGCCTTGCCATCGGCAAAGCCGTGTTCCAGGGCGTTGTTGACGCACTCCAGAAGCACGAGGGACACGGGAGTGGCCTGGTTCGGATGTAGGGGTTGGTCGCCGCCTCGCACCACGATTTTGACGCGTTCGGCCCCCGCAGCGCGCACCGCGTCCGACAATAGATCGCGCGCGAAATCGCAAAAGGCGGTGGGGGCGCCGGCCTGATCGTGCAGCTCGCGCTGAATTCCCGCGATCAGGGATATGCGTTCAGACGCCTCGATCAGGGCCTTACGCCCGCTGGGCGAAGCAGACGCCGCCTGCAGACGCAGAAGGCCCGCCACGACCTGGATGTTGTTGGACACGCGATGCTGCAGTTCGCGGTAGAGCACGTCGCGGTTCTCCGCCAGATCGGCGTAGCGCCGGCGCTCGATTTCCAGCCGGTCGCGCGCCGTGCGCAGGCTGGCTATCGCCAGGGCGCAGGCCGACGCGGTGGCCAAAAACATCGCGCCGCCGAGCGGCATGCTCGGCATTTCCGCCAGCGCCGAGATCGGGGGTGAATAGGTGAGGATGGCCACGGTCGCCGAGATGACGCCCACGGCGAGCGCAGGCCGAAGACCGGCCAGATAGGCGGTCAGGATCACGGCGCAGAAATAGGTCAGGTAAGGATAGTGAGTCTGAAACCACGCCCCGGCGATTGAGCGCAGGACAAAGGCTATGATGAGACAGCCCGCGCCGACGCCGTAAGCGCGCAACCTTTCCCGATTGAATATGACCACGGGCACGTTTACTCCGGTCCAAGCCTTCAAGGCTGCGGGCGCGACTCGAAAAGCCCCGGTCCGAGGTTGCCTCGTAGCGCCCTCTAAGACTTACTCTCAACTCGATAGCGCCCTGAGATAGTGATCACAATCAATCCGACGTGATCGCTCGAGCGGCGGATCTAAATGATCAAGCCGTCCGCCGCTGCGCGTGAATTTGTCGCCGGTCGCCATACTGGGCTCGCAACCGCAGTTGAATTGCGCTGGAATGGGCTGATGAACGGGGCGGGCTCGAACAGATTGCGCAGGTCGGCGCGCGGCGCTTTGGCCATCTTCGCCGTGGTCTGGGCATGCGCCTTGGGCGCGGCCTGCAGCCGTGCGCCGACGCCCGAACCGCCCGCGCCGACCTCCTTGGCCCAGGCCGATCCGCTCATCGTTTCGACCGCGCCCACGGCCAAAGGCATTCTGTTGCTCGCCCGCGTCGATCGGCCGGATCTGGCCGGTGATTCCATCCGTCTGGCGTCTCGCGCCGTCCGCCAGGTGGCCCGGGCGATTCAGGCGGGCGCCAAGGACCTGCCCCCCAACGCCAGCGTCATCACCTTGGAGCTCTACGGGGTGGAGACCGATAAGCTTGGCAAGCGTGCGCCCGCACGCCTGTTCGCCAGCGACTATGACGTCAACGATCTGAGAAACGCGGACCTCAAGTCTATGGGGCCGGCCAAGTTGCTCAATCTGGCCATCGACCTGCGCATCGACGAAGCGGGCATTTCACCCATCAACGCCTGGTGCATGCGCTACCCCCACGTGGGGACCAACTACTGCGAGATGGCGGGGTTCTAGCTCGGGCGCGGTTTATCGCCCCGGCGCATGCGGCCATGCCCCGGGCAGCGAAATTGAACCACGAAGAACACGAAGCTCACCAAGGGGTAGGCGCTTCCTTCGTGTTCTTCGTGAGCTTTGTGGTTCAATAATCTTGGTTCCGGCTTGCGCCGAAGGGAGCCGTCAAGCGGGATCCCTTAATCCACCGGATCCAGGAACAGCAGCTTCAGCGACCCGGGCACGGGCTTGGGCCGAGCGGGCTTTCCGTCGGGACCGGGAGGGCCGGGCGGGGCCATGTCGGCGGCGGCGATGAACAGGCGGCCGGTCTTGTGGTCGATGGACATGGTGCGGCCGCCCAGCGCCGTCTTGATCGAGCCTAAGGACACGAAGGTGTTGGCGTCGACCTCCTGGATGATCGACAAGGTGCCGTCGGCGTTGGAGCTGAACGCTCGTTTGCGGCCGGGGTCGAAGGCCGCGCCGTCCGAGCCCAGGCCGATGGGCAGGCTGGCGACCACCGCGCCGGTGTCGGTGTTGACCACGGTCATGACCTTGTTGATGCAGGTCACGAAGGCCCTGTGCGTGAAGGGGTCGAAGGCCAAGCCATGCGGGCTGGCGCAGTCGGGCAGGGGCCAGCGGGCGTCGATGGCGTTGCTCTTGATATCGACCCGAACCAGCTCCTTGTTCTTGGCGCCGTTGACATAGAGCTTGCCGTCGCCCCCTGCGACCGCGAACTCCATGCCGCCGCCCGTGTCGATGGTGGCGATCACCGCATCGGTTTTCGGATCAATCACCGTCAGGGCCTTGGAGTCGCCATCGACCACGAAGACATGGCCGCTCTTGGAGTCAAAGGCGATGGCGTCGGCGTCTTCCTTGGCCGGGATGCGCTTTAAGACCTGGAAGGTCTTCAAGTCGAAAGCGACCGCCAGTCCGCCCTTGCCGTCGTCGGTGTAGCCCTTGCCCGTGGCGTTGGACACGCCGACGCCGTGCGTGCCGCCGGTGATGCCGGTGACCTCGCCCAGGAGCTT
>CAYVHP010000031.1:0-47692 GCA_964451265.1 uncultured Caulobacteraceae bacterium
TGGTGCAGTTTCTGCGCGCGTCACCTCTGGCCGGAACCGAGTTGGATCTGAACCGGGATCGCTCGGCTGGTCGCGACATTGATCTGTGAGCTATCTGATCGATACCTGTGTCCTGTCCGAGATTGTCAAACCTCGCCCCGAGCCGTGCGTGATCGATTGGTTCGCCGCCGTCAATTCCGATGCACTGTTCATCAGCGCCTTGACGCTAGGCGAAATCCTTAGGGGCGTGGAACGACTGCCCCCCGGCCGCAAGCGAGAGCGGATCGGGGCTTGGCTGGAAATGGACCTTCCCCAGTGGTTCGGCGAGCGGGTCCTGTCGATCGATGCCGCAGTGTCGGACGAATGGGGTCGACTGGCCGGGTTGTCCTCCCGGACCTTGCCGGCCGTGGATGCGCTGATCGCGGCGACCGCTCTGCGTCATCGCCTCACGCTCGTCACGCGGAACCTTGCCGATTTCGCCGGCACGGGCGTCGTGATCGTAAACCCATGGGACAGCGCCTAACCCGACCCGTGCTGGAAGCTCTCGATTAAACTCCCCGCCACCAGTCGCCAGCCGTCAACCAGCACGAAGAAGATCAGCTTGAAGGGCAGGCTGATAACCACCGGCGGCAGCATCATCATGCCCATGCTCATCAGCACGCTGGCCACCACCAGGTCGATCACCAGGAAGGGCACGAACAGCAGAAACCCGATCTCGAATGCGCGTTTCAACTCGCTGATCATAAAGGCCGGGGCCACCACCTGGATGGGCGTATCGGCGGCTGTCTTGGGCTTGGGAATCTTGGATAGGCGCACGAATAGGGCCAGGTCGTCGCCTTTTACCTGCCTGAGCATGAAGCCCTTCACCGGCCCGGACGCCGCGCCGAACGCCTGGGGCAGCTCCATCTTGTGATCGAACAGGGGCTTGATCCCCGCATCGTAGGACGCCGTCCACGTCGGCGCCATGACAATGGCCGACAGGAACATGGCCAGGCTGATCAGAACCGAGTTGGGCGGGCTCTGCTGAAGCCCAATGGCCGTGCGCAGCAGCGACAGGACCACCACGATCCGCACGAAGGAGGTGGTCATGATGACGATGGAGGGGGCCAAGGATAGTACGGTGAGCAGGCCCACCAGCTGGACCACCCGGTCGGTCAGGCCCGCGCCAGTGCCCAGGTTCACATTCAACGCCTGGGCGGCGGCGACCGCGGGAAACACCGCCATGCCCAAGGTGCTGACCATCGACAGCAGGGCGGCGTGCTTGATGTCGTCCGCGTGGAAGCGTTTCAGATAGCGGGTCAGCCAGGACTTCATGCGCGGTCCTCCCGCGCGGACGGATCGGACATCAGTCGGCCTTCGCCCAGGAGTATCAGCTGTTCACGGTCATCCAGCCGCACCAGCACCAGGCGCCTTTGCGTATCGAGCATCAGGCTCTCCACCACGGTCAGTCGTCGGGTTTGCGGCGGCTGGAACGGCAGAAATCCGACTGGGGCAAAGCGCCGAAAAGCCCACACCGCCAGGCCGAACAAGCCGAGCGTGACGGCCAGGGCCGCAAGCATGCTGAAAATTTGGGTCAGGCCCATGCGCTGTCATAGCCAGATTCGGGCCGGCGTCGTTAACCCGCCGTAGCCTGTCGAAAGGTCTGGTTAACCCTGTTCGTTCAGACTTTGCCCTCGTACAGCGCCTGGACCCGCGAGTCGGCAACCATCATGGATATTCAATCCATTCCCCTGTTTTCCATGTTGAGAAGCCGCATCGGCTATCTCAATCAGCGCCAGCAATTGATCGCGCAAAACGTGGCCAATGCGTCCACGCCTGGATTTACGCCGCGCGATCTGAAGCCGTTCAAGGTCGACGCCGGCATGGGGGGGAGCGCCGGCTCCACCCTGGCCCTCGCCCAGGTCGCCCAGGGCGCGTCCGCATCTTCGGCGGGGATGATTTCCCTTTCCGGCGGCCTGAGCGCCGGTCCTGCCGGAGAGACGAAGTATGGCTCGGTGGCTGCGCCTGACGACGAGACCAAGATCGACGGCAATCAGGTGGCGCTGGAAGACCAGATGCTGAAGATGAACGAGACCCGCGCCGACTATGAAGCCGCCGTGGGCCTGTACGAAAAGGCCATGAGTTTCCTTCAGATGGCCGCAAAAGTGCCCGGCAAGTAGGAGTTGACCCATGGCGGACGTACGCGGCCCTACCGAGAACGCCCAGGCGATCGCCGCCTCGGCCATGCGCGCCCAGCAAGCGCGCATGCGCGTGATCGCCGAGAACATCGCCAACGCCGATTCCACTGCGAAAACCCCCGGCGGGGACCCTTATCGGCGCCAGACGGCCGTGTTTTCGCCCAAGGAGGTGGCCCCCGGCGTACAGGGCGTGGCCATGTCCAAGACCCTGCCGGACAATTCGCCCTTCCGTCAGGAGTATCAGCCGGGCAACCCGGCTGCAGACGCCAAGGGCTATGTGAAGATGCCCAATGTGGATCCCTTGATGGAATCCCTGGACATGCGCGAGGCGCAGCGCGCCTACGAAGCCAATATCAGCGTGATCGAAACCTCCCGGGCGATGGACGCCTCCATGCTTGATATCCTGAAGAAATAGGCCGGCTCATGATCACTCCCATGGTTGCGGCCAAGGCCTACGCCGCCGTTCAGTCCCAGGCGCCCTCGATCGGCATTGGCGCCGATCCCGCGTCTTCCGCAGGCTCGGCGCCCAATTTCGCCCACATGGTCCAGGGGGTGATCGACAGCGCCATACAATCGTCCAAAGCCGCCGAAACCCAGATGGCCGCTCAGGTGCAGGGCAAGGCGCAGTTGATCGACGTGGTGACGGCGGTGTCTTCGGCGCAAGCCAGTCTCCAGACGGTGATGGCTGTGCGAGACGAAGTGATCTCCGCCTACCAGGAGATCATGCACATGACGATATAACGGCCTGACCGTTAACCTTCGTAGCCGTTCGTTAACCATGTCCGCCGATTGTTCTTAACCACTGAGAGGTGGAAACGTCATGAGCGGACCTGAAGTTCTGGATATCGGGCGTGCCGCCATCTGGCTGACACTGCAGCTGTGCGCGCCGATCATGATCGTCGGTCTGGTGGTCGGCGTGGTGATCGGATTTCTCCAGGCCCTGACGCAGATTCAGGAAGCGACCTTAGTTTCGGCGCCCAAGATCATCGCGGTGTTCGTCACGCTGTTGCTGTTCCTGCCCATGATGGGCGCCTTGATGTCGTCATTCATGACTCAAATCGCGACCCGAATCGCAGGCATCTAGGGCCATGTCGCCCTTCGCCGTTCCGGCTGAGATCTATCACAGCGGCCTGGTCTTCATGCGGATCGGGGCCATGGTGATGCTGATCCCCGGCCTAGGCGATCAGGCTGTGCCGGTCATGGCGCGACTGTCCTTTGCGCTTTTGCTGTCCCTTTGCCTGGGTCCGATCGCCGCGCCCTATCTGCCCCCTTTGCCCGAAACCCTGGGCGCTTTAGCCGGGCAGGCGATCAAGGAGTTGATCATCGGGGTGATGCTGGGCCTGCTGCTGCAGATGATGACTATGGCTCTGGCCGTATGCGGCGAGGCTGTGGCGATCCAGAGCACCCTGGCGTTCGCCCAGACCGCCAACCCCAATGAAGCCCAGCCGGGGAGCACGCTGACCAGCTTTCTCAGCGTCTTGGCCATGGCCCTAATTTTCGCGACCAACCTGGATCACATGTTCGTGGCGGCCATGGCCCGGTCCTACGCCCTGTTCCAGCCGACCAAGGCCGTGCCCCTGATGGATGCAGCGGCCCTGGCCGTGCGCACCTTTGGTCAGGCCTTTGCCCTGGGTTTGCAGCTGGCGGCGCCGGTGGTGGTCTTCTCGATCGTGTTCAATGTGGCCATTGGCATGGTCGGGCGGATGATGCCGCAATTTCAGGTGTTCTTCGTGGCCACGCCCCTCCATGTCCTGTTCGGCCTGTCGGTGTTCGCCCTTAGTCTAGGCGCCGTCGGATTGGTGTGGATCGACCACTACCAGTCCGTCCTGCGTCTCTTCACCTAGTGGCGCGCGGACATGGCCGAAGAGACCGATCCGCAGTCCAAAACAGAAGAGCCGACACAGCGGCGCCTGGATGAGGCGCGCAAACAGGGCGATGTCGCCAAGAGCCCTGACCTTCCGCCCTGGGCTTCCATGACCGCCGCCGCCGGGGTTCTGGCCATTGCGGGCTCGTTGCTGGCCCGCAATCTGGTGATCTCGCTGCTGCCGTTCATCGCCCATCCCGACGCCTTCAGCTTGGACCATGGGGGCGCGGAGGGCGTGGCCCGAATGGCCATGGGCGCCGCCTGGCCCTTCCTGCTGACCGTGATGTCCGCCGCTGCGCTGGCGGGCGCGGCGGGCCATATCATCCAGCAAGGTTTTCTGTGGGCGCCCGGCAAGCTGGCGCCCAATGTCGACAAGGTCTCGCCCCTAGCGGGGTTCAAACGCCTGTTCGGCTTGGACGGCCTGATCCAGTTTTTCAAATCCCTGGCCAAGGTGATCCTGATCGGGCTGATCTGCTGGCTGGCGCTTAAGCCGCGCCTGAACGAGATGGAGCGGCTGAGCCTGATGGACCCCCTCGCTATGGGTCCGTTCATGGTGGACGTGCTCAAAACTCTTTTCTTTTCAGTGCTGGGCGTGCTGGGCGTAGGCGCTATCGCCGACTGGATATTGCAGCGTCAGCGCTTCATGGCGCGCATGCGCATGAGCCGCGAAGAGGTCAAGGACGACATCCGTCAATCGGAAGGGGATCCGCAGATCAAGGCCCGGCAGCGGCAGCTGCGTATTCAACGCGCCCGTCGGCGTATGATGCAAAACGTGCCCAAGGCGACCGTGGTCATCACCAATCCCACCCACTTCGCCGTGGCGCTTCGCTACGACACCAACGATGCGCCCGCCCCGATCTGTGTGGCTAAGGGGGTGGACAGCCTGGCCCTGCGGATTCGCCAGGTGGCCACGGATAACAACGTTCCGGTGATCGAGGATCCTCCCCTCGCGCGGGCGCTCTACGCCGCAGTGGACGTCGAGCAGATCATTCCACAGCAGCACTATGAGGCGGTGGCCAAGATCATTGGCTTTATCCTGGGGGCCGCACGCAAAACCGCGCGTCGGGCCAGGGTTTAGCAGTATCTTTAAGCTGCCGATTCGCGCTCGTTCGGCGGCCCTTTGCTGGGGCTCTGGAGGCAGGCCATGGCTGAACCGATAGACGGCCCGGACGTCCAGGCCAAAGACGGGTCCACAACTCGACGGCGAGCCGATCCGTTGCTGTTGGCGGGCGGTGCGTGCTTCATGGCTGCGGTGTCGGCGGCCGTCTATCCGGCCGTCACCGCAGGCCCCGTCACCGGCGCGGCCCTGCTGTTGCTGCTCGGGCTTGCCGGCGTGTCTTTCCTGGGTCTGTTCGTTTTCCGTCGGCCGCCCGCAGGCAGCGGCCTGGACGCCGACGCCTGGCTGGAAGCCCTGGCTGAACCGAGCGCTCTGCTCTCTATGGACGGCAGGCCCATGCTCGCTAATACGGCCTGGCAGGCCTTGCCGGGCGCGAGCCGTCGGCTGGGCAGGACCAATGGCGGCACGGCGCTGTTCGCCGCCCTCAAGGGCGTCGCTCCGGGCGGCAAGGCGCAGGCGGATGTGCCCATGGGCGGGCGGTCCTGGCGCGCGCAAGTCTCGCGGCTGGATGATCGGCGGTTGCTTGTGCGTCTGGTCGAGCCGGCCGCCCCTGTTGCCGCGCCCGACGTCGCCCCCGCCGCCGGGGCCGCCAAGGCCATGGCCCCCCATGGGGCGCGGCTCGACCCTCTGGCGGAGGCGGCGCCTTTCGGGGCCGCCCTGCTGGACGGGGCCGATCCGTTTGAAGCGATTATCCTGGGCGCTAATGCGGCCTTGGAGACGATGAGCCAGGGTCTTGCGCGCGAGGGGGGGACATTAGGACCCCTGTTCGACCCGGCCAGCCGGGCCGAGGTCGCCGCGCGCATCGCTTCCGGCCGCACCGGCGCGGTAGAGGTCAAGCTCGCGCTCAATCCGCCGCGCACGGCTCACCTTTATCTATCGGCCCTGCAGGGGCGCACCTTGGCCTATCTGGTGGATGTGTCCGAGCAGAAGCAGTTGGAGCTGCAACTGGCCCAATCGCAGAAGATGCAGGCCATCGGCCAGTTGGCGGGCGGCGTCGCCCACGACTTCAACAATCTGCTCACCGCCATCCAGTTGCGGCTGGATGAATTGCTCCACCGCCATCCCGTGGGCGACCCGTCCTATGAAGGTCTCAACGAAATCCGCCAGACCGGCGTGAGGGCGGCGGACCTGGTGCGCAAGCTGCTGGCCTTTTCGCGCAAGCAGACCGTCCAGCGCGAGATCCTCGATCTGGGCGAGTTGATCAGCGAGTTCGAGGTGTTGCTGCGGCGGTTGCTGCGCGAGGACGTGAAGCTGGAAACCGATTACGGCCGCAACCTGCCCTTGGTGCGGGCGGACAAGAGCCAGCTGGAAACGGCGGTCATGAACCTGGCCGTCAACGCCCGCGACGCCATGCGCAGCCAAAGGCGCGAGGGGCCGGGCGTGGTGCATATCCGCACCGCCCGCCTGACGCAGGCTGAAGCTGTCGCCCTGGGCTATGTCGCGGCCCCGCCAGGCGACTGCGCCCTGATCGAAGTGGCCGACACCGGTCCGGGCATGAGCGCTGAGGTCATGGCCAAGATCTTTGAGCCCTTCTTCACCACCAAGCCGGTGGGGGAGGGGACCGGCCTAGGCCTGGCCACGGTTTATGGCATCGTCAAACAGGCCGACGGCTGGATTCACGTTGACAGCCGGCCAGGCCACGGCGCGGCGTTCCGGATCTTCCTGCCGGTGTACGAGCCGGTCGCCGGCGCCCTGCCTGTGGTGGAGGCGCCCAAGCCTAAGCCTGCGGCGCGCGACCTGTCGGGGGTGGGCCGCATCCTGTTCGTAGAGGACGAGGACGCCGTGCGCGGCGTGGCGGCGCGGCTGCTTCGCGCGCGCGGCTATGAAGTGATCGAGGCGGCGGACGGCGAGGAGGCCCTGGTGCTGGCCGAACAATACGCCGGCCAGATCGATCTGTTGATCAGCGATGTGATCATGCCGGGGCTGGACGGTCCGACCTTGCTCAAAAAGGCCCGTCGATTCCTGGGAGACGCGCCGGTCATGTTCATTTCGGGCTACGCCGAGGCCGAGTTCTCCGACCTGCTGGAAGGCGAGAGCGGCGTGACCTTCCTGCCCAAACCCCTGGACATCAAAATCTTGGCCGAACGGGTCAAGCAGCACCTGGCCGCGTGATCGGCCTTATGGGGGTGGCGGGGCCGAAGCGTCGGACGGCTCGGTCGGCGTTTGCGGGGCTGGGCACTGGGCGCTAATCCGGTGCGCGTCGGTTGATGCGCTCACCGGAATGGGCAGGCCGCCGATGACAATCCTGATGCGCCCATTCATGGTGAAGCTGGTGTCGGTATAGACGCCCGACACCGCGACCTTCACCGGGATCCCGTTGCTGTCGACACAGTCGCCCACCATGCTGAAGGTCCCGCCCGAGATCTTCTTGTCCTTGTAGTGACAGGCATAGTGATTGTTCACCGGCCCGGTCAGATAGGACTCGATCTGGGCCTCGGTGATGCACTTGCGCGAGACGCCGGTCTGCTGGATCGGCGAGGTGATGGTGTCGGTGCTTTCCCACCAGCCGGGGAGGATCGGCGCGGCGAGCGCCGGCATGGCCATGGCGCTGATCAGAGACGTCAAAAGCAGGGGCCTGATCATAGTCTGTCTCCGTCCCCCTCCGATGGCCTATGGATGGGGCGGCAACAAGGCCATTCGGCTCTTTTAATCGGCCTGACCGTCAGGACCGACGACGAAGGTGCATGAATGCCGTCCGACCACTTCGCCCGTGGCTCGGTCCACCAGGGCGTAGACGAACACCCCTGGACGGCCGGACTCTTCGATGATCAGGCGTTGTGAGGCATCCGCGCAAACCGGCGGCGGGCGCCGAGGAGCGGTGTCCGTTGGCGCCGCGACGGGCCGGGCCTTTCCCGCGGATTGGATTGAAAACTTGCTCATTCGGGCATCGGAGGCTTGGGCCGGCCTGGAGGCCGGCTAAGCCGCAGCGGCGAAGCCTTTGCGCTTCGCCGCTGCGTCCGTGATTAGCGGAACAGGCTGAGCAGAGCCGAGGTGGACTGGTTGGCGATGGAGAGCGACTGGATCCCCAATTGCTGCTTGGTTTGCAGCGCTTGGAGCTTGGCGCTCTCGGCCGCCATGTCCGCATCGACCAGGTTGCTGATGCCGTTGTTCAGCGAGTTTTGCAGGCCGGACACGAACTTCAGTTGGCTGGCGATGGCGTTGGACCCGGTGCCGAAATTCGTCAGCGCGGTGTTCACGTTGGCGATGCTGGTGGTCAGGGTCGCCACATAGGCGCTGGCCGCTGCGGCGGTCGCGAAGGAGGCCGTGGCCGCGATCGTGACGTTGGCGCCGCCCAGAGCGAGGCTTTGCGCCGCAACCGTGATCTTGGAGCTGCCGCTGTCGCTGGCCAGGGCGTAGATGGTCGTGCCGCCCGAGTTGATCATGTTCACGCCGTTGAAGGAGGCGTTGGACACGACCGTGGTCAGTTCCGTCAGCAGGGCCTTGAAGTTCTGGTTCAAGGACGTGCGGCTGGCGGTGTTCAGCGAGGTGTCCGAGGCCGCAAGGGCCTGGGCCTTCAACTGAGACAGCAGGTCGGAGACTTGCTGGCCGCCGGACATGGCCACGTCGATGGTCGAGGAGGCGCGGTTGAGCGAGTCCTTCACCGCGTTCAAGGCGGTGACCTTGCCGGACATGGTGTTGGCGATGGCCCACACCGCGCCGTTATCGGCGGCTGTGTTGACGGTTTTGCCGGTGGAGATGACGTTCTGGGTTTTCGCCAGATCCATCTGGGTGCTGGTCAGGTTTTGAAGAGCAACCAGGGCGCCCTGGTTGGTATTGATGCTATAGGTCATTACGAAGCGTCCTTTTCTAAGGAGTCCTGCGCCTTTTGGCCCAGGCGGGAATTATTCCCGAACAACGCGCCCTCATTTCCTCCCCGCTAGAACGAGGCGCTTGATTGCGACGTTGATCCGATCATCCATGACGCTCGTTAAATCGACGTGAATTTATGAGTATTAAGAATTCCCTACGGAAATTAATGTTTAGACACAACATGTTGGGGCGGACGGTTGCTTGGGCGCTGCAATTTGTGCCCGGCCGGACTAGGCGAATTTTTCTCACGCGGTAAATTTCGCCCGGCCGCCCAATAAAGCCTCTCTTGGCCGGTCGGCGCTCGCCTTGACCGAAAAACGAACACAAAGAGAACTTGCGGAACGGAACAAACCATGTACATTCGATCTGTCGGCGGGGGCGGCCTGGGAGCAGGGGCGGTCTTTTCCGAGAATGCGGCAGGGGCCGCGGCAGAATAGGATATGAAGGACGCCTTCAATGAGCCAATCGGTGTTGCGGTTAGTGGGACGGGACGACGCGGACAAACAACGGGCCTTGGAAGCCGCCCTGGCGCAGATCGACCGCGCCTTCGGCAAGGGCTCGGTGATGAAGCTTGGGGACAAGGGCAAGATCGTCGAGATCGAGTCCGTCTCCACCGGGTCCCTGGGCCTGGACCTGGCCCTGGGCATCGGCGGCCTGCCCCGGGGGCGGGTGGTTGAAATCTACGGCCCGGAAAGCTCGGGCAAGACGACCTTGGCTCTTCACGTGGTGGCCGAGGTGCAAAAGCTCGGCGGCGTGGCCGCCTTTGTCGACGCCGAGCACGCCCTGGACCCCAGTTACGCCCACAAGCTGGGCGTGAACCTGGACGATCTTCTGGTGTCTCAGCCGGACACCGGCGAACAGGCGCTGGAAATCTGCGACACCTTGGTGCGCTCTGGCGCGGTGGAAATCGTCATCATCGACTCCGTGGCGGCGTTGACGCCTCGGGCGGAAATCGAGGGCGAAATGGGCGACAGCCTGCCCGGCTTGCAGGCCCGCCTGATGAGCCAGGCCCTGCGCAAGCTGACTGCCTCCATTTCCAAGTCCAAGACCCTGGTGATTTTCATCAACCAGATCCGCATGAAGATCGGGGTGATGTATGGCAGCCCGGAAACCACCACGGGCGGCAACGCCCTGAAGTTCTACGCCTCGGTGCGTCTGGACATCCGCCGCACCGGCTCGGTCAAGGTGCGCGATGAGATCATCGGCAACAATGTCCGGGTCAAGGTGGTCAAGAACAAGGTCGCCCCGCCGTTCCGCGAGGTGGAGTTCGACATCATGTACGGCCAGGGCATCTCCAAGTTGGGCGAGATCATCGACCTGGGGGTCAAGGCCGGGGTGGTGGAAAAATCCGGGTCTTGGTTCTCCTACAACAGCCAGCGTATCGGCCAGGGCCGCGACAACGCCCGTGAATTCCTCAAGGCCAATCCCGACATGGCCCAGGAGATCGAAGCCGCCGTTCGCAAAAACGCCGGCATCATCGTGGAGGAGCTGTTGGTCGGCCCCTCCGCCGAGGATGACGCCTAAGCCCATCCAGCTTGGATTGGCCTGATCGCCGCGCGGACGTCTCCCCCCGCAACCGCCGTCCGCGCCTTCCCGCGCGATCTTGCCATCGGGCGTCCGGCTCCTAAGCGCCGGGCGCCCGTTTTCCTGTCGCTCGCTGTACCCAAGCGTAGCCTAATCCGTCTTTCTGCGCCGCTTTCCTTTGGCAATCGCGGCGCGCTTGGATAAGGGAGGCCGTGGTCCGATATTGGGTCCAAGGGCGGCGGCCTGCGGTCCCGGGTCGATCCGCGAGCCTTGCCCCTATCCGGAGCGCTCATGTCGAGCTTGAACGAAATCCGCGGCGCCTTCCTCAGCTATTTTGCTGAGCACGACCATACTGTGATGGCCTCCGCGCCCCTGGTGCCGCAAAGCGATCCGACCTTGCTGTTCGTCAACGCCGGCATGGTCCCTTTCAAGAATGTATTCACAGGGGCCGAAGCACGGCCGGTAGCGCGCGCGGCGTCCTCCCAAAAGTGCGTGCGGGCCGGGGGCAAGCACAACGACCTGGACAACGTCGGCTACACCGCCCGCCACCACACCTTCTTCGAGATGCTGGGCAATTTCTCGTTCGGCGACTATTTCAAGGAACGGGCCATCGAGCTGGCCTGGCGCCTGATCACCCGCGAATTCGGCCTGGCGCCGGACAAGCTGTTGGCGACGGTTTACGCCGAGGACGAGGATGCGGCCACCCTCTGGCGCAAGATCGCCGGTCTGCCGGATTCCAAGATCATCCGCATACCCACATCGGACAATTTCTGGTCCATGGGCGACACCGGTCCTTGCGGCCCCTGCTCGGAAATCTTCTACGACCACGGGGAGACCATTCCTGGCGGGCCGCCCGGTTCGCCCGAACAGGATGGCGACCGCTTCATCGAAATCTGGAATCTCGTTTTCATGCAGTTCGATCAGGCGGCGGACGGCGCACGCACGCCCCTGCCCAAGCCGTCGATCGACACCGGCATGGGACTGGAGCGCCTGGCGGCTGTGCTTCAGGGCGTGCACGACAATTACGACATTGACCTATTCCGCGCCCTGATCGCCGCCTCCGAAGAGGCCACCGGCGTTGCGGCCGTAGGCGACCGGGCGCCCTCGCACCGGGTGATCGCCGACCATTTGCGCTCGTCCGCGTTCCAGATCTCCGATGGCGTTTCGCCCTCCAACGAGGGGCGCGGCTATGTCCTGCGCCGGATCATGCGCCGGGCTATGCGGCACGCCCATTTGCTCGGGGCGGAAGACCCGCTGATGCACCGGTTGGTTCCCACCTTGGTTCAACAGATGGGGGCCGCCTATCCGGAGCTGGGCCGGGCCGAGCCTGTGATCGTGGAGACCCTTCGCCAGGAGGAGGAGCGTTTCCGGCGCACCCTCGGGCGCGGCATGTCGCTGCTTGAGGACGCGACCAGCGGGCTTGAGCATGGCGCCGTCCTGTCCGGAGAGACCGCGTTCAAACTCTATGACACCTACGGCTTTCCCCTCGACCTGACCCAGGATGCTGTGCGCGCCAAGGGCCTGACGGTGGACCTGGACGGCTTTGACGCCGCCATGGATCGCCAGCGCCAGATGGCCCGCGAGAACTGGAGCGGTTCGGGACAGCAGGCCCAGGCGGCGGAGTGGTACGCCCTTCTGTCGCGGCTGGGGCCCACGCAGTTCATCGGCTACGACAGCGTGGAGTCCACGGCCGAGACCCTCGCGTTGGTGCGTGACGCCCTGGTCGTCGAGGCCGCCGAGGCGGGCGATACGGTTTTGGCCCTGTTCGACCGTACGCCCTTCTACGGCGAAGGCGGCGGCCAGGCCGGGGATCGGGGCGAAATCGAATGGACCGGCGGGCGCGGCGTTGTGCTGGACACCCAAAAACAGGCCGGGGACCTCTATGTTCACCAGATCAAGGTGCTGGAAGGCCGCCTGGCCGAGGGCGAACGGGTGCGCCTGTTGGTGGACCCTGAGCGGCGCCAACGCACCCGGGCCAACCATTCCGCCGCGCACCTGGCGCACGCGGCCCTACGCCATGTGCTGGGTCCCCACGTCTCCCAGAAGGGCCAGATGGTCGACGCCGAGCGCATGCGGTTCGACTTCAGTCACGGCGGCCCGCTCAGCGCCGACGAGCTGGACCGGATCGAGACGGAGGTGAACGCGGTGATCCGCCAGAACCTGCCGGCCCTCACCCGCGTCATGTCCCCGGACGCCGCCATCGAAGCCGGCGCCATCGCCCTATTCGGTGAAAAATACGGCGATGAGGTCCGCGTCCTGGCCTTGGGCAAGGCCCTGTCCGGCGACGGGGATTATTCGGTGGAGCTGTGCGGCGGCACCCATGTGGCCCGCACCGGCGACATCGCCCTGTTCAAGATCGTGTCCGAAACCGGCGTCGCCGCCGGCATCCGTCGGATTGAGGCTCTGACCGGTGAGCCGGCCCGTCGCTGGCTGCTGGAACAGGCCGGCGTGGCCAAGGGCTTGGCTGAGCAGTTCAAGGTTCCGGTCAGCGAACTGACCGGACGCATCGACGCGCTTCAGGCTGAACGGCGCTCGCTGGAAAAAGCCCTGTCGGAGGCCAAGCGCCAGTTGGCCACCGGCGGCGGAGGCGGCGCCTCGGCGGTCGAAGAGATCGGCGGGATCAAGGTCATCGCCAAGGTGTTGGACGGCGTCGGCGGCAAGGAGCTGCGCGGCGTGGCCGAGGACTTCAAGAAGCAGCTCGGATCGGGCGTGGTGGCCCTGGTGGGTACGGCCGAGGGCAAGGCCGCGGTCACGGTCGCCGTCAGCGCCGATCTTGTGGGCCGGTTCAGCGCCGTGGACCTGGCCCGCGCCGCCGTCGCCGCCATGGGCGGCCAAGGCGCCGGCGGCAAGCCGGACTTCGCCCAAGGCGGCGCGCCGGATGCGGCGAAAGCCGAGGATGGCCTGGGGGCGATCAGGGCGGGGCTGGCGGTTTAGGCGCGCGAACCGTCTATAACACCGCGTATGAACCGTTTGGACATCGCCGTCGCGGGGTGCGGACCAGCTGGCTTGGCCGCCGCGCTGTTGCTCGGCGCCGATGGCCATCGGGTCACGCTGTTTGAACGGTTTGACGCCCCGCGCCCTATCGGATCGGGCATCATGCTCCAGCCGACGGGCCTGTCGGTCCTGCGGGCCGTAGGACTGGATGAGGCGGTCCTGGCCGCGGGCGCGCGGGTGGATCGGCTTTTGGGCCGCGCTCAACCTTCGGGGCGCATCGTGCTGGACGTCCGATACCGGGCGCTGGGCGAGCGGGCGGGATTTGGCCTGGGCCTGCACCGGGCCGCCCTGTTTGACATCCTCTATGCGGCCGTGACATCGGCCGGGACGCCTATCGAGACAGGCCGCCATATTGTCAGCCGCGATGCTGGGTCTCGTCCGAGCCTCATCTTTGCCGATGGCGCCCAGGCCGGTCCTTTCGACCTGATCGTCGACGCTCTTGGAACCGGCACGTCATTGACGCCGACGATTGGACGCCAACTGCCCTACGGCGCGCTGTGGGCCACGCTCGACTGGCCTGCCGACGGCGAGCTGAAGCCGGATGTGCTGGAACAGCGCTATGAGCGCGCCAGCAAGATGGCGGGCGTCTTGCCCCTGGGCCGTCTTGCGGGCTCTGCGCGCGCTCAAGCGGCGTTTTTCTGGAGTCTGCGCCGTGACCAGCTGGAAGGGTGGCGTTCAAATGGGCTGGAGTGTTGGAAGGATCAGGTGCGCCGCCTGTGGCCTGCCACCGAACCCTTGCTCGGCCAGATCGATCACCCCGATCAGCTGACGTTTGCCGCCTACGCCCACCGCACCCTGCCCAGCCCCGTCGAGCCGGGGCTGGCCCACATTGGCGATGCGTGGCACTCGGCAAGTCCGCAATTGGGCCAGGGCGCCAATATGGCGCTGCTCGACGCTTGGGCGCTGGCCCGAGCCCTTCGAGAGGCCAAGGACCTGCCGTCGGGCCTTAGCGACTATGTGCGGATGCGCCTTGGCCATGTGCGGCTCTACCAGACGCTGACCGCCGTGTTTACGCCGGTCTATCAGTCCGACGGAGTCTTGCTGCCCCTTGTCCGCGACGCAGTCGTCGGACCGATCTCCAAGATCTGGCCCGCCACGGCCATCCAAGCCGCCCTGGTGAGCGGCCTGGTCGGCCGCCCCCTCAAGCCGCTTGGCCTCCCCTAGTGCGCACCCCGCGCCGCCCTAACGTGACTGGAGGCTGTCGCACATGAACATCGATGCGCGGACAAAACCCTCTCCCCCAACTAAAGTCGGGGGAGAGGGTTTTGAAGCGACCGCTTGCTTGCGGGTCTACGGCTTAGGCGTCTGGTCCTTGCCGGGGGGCAGGTCGTTGATGGCTTTCTGGCAGGGGGCGCTGAGTTGGGCCATGTTTTTGCGCATGCAGGCCAGGGCGTCATGCGGGATCATGCCGGCGCACAGTTTCTCCTGATCGGCGGCGCAGGTCTTGTGCATAGCGGCTGCGGCGGCCACGCGCACGGGGTCGTGTCCGCCGGACGTCGGCGCGGGCTGGGCATAGGCGGAGCCGAATCCGGCGAGGGCCGCGACGAGAACCAAGGCTTTGAACTTCATGATTATGTCCTCCCAATTTGGCGCGGCGGGCTTCAAGGCCCGTTACCGCGCGCACCAAGCCTAGCAGGGGCGCCGGTTGCGATCCAATTCTGAGTTGGCGCCCTGCGCGTCCGGCGCGTAGTGTCCGCGTAAGAAAACCTTGGGGAGGGACCGGCCATGACGCTGTTCCGTTTGCTTTTGATCGGCTTAGCGGCGCCCGCGAGCGTGGCCTTGGCCGAGCCGACCCCCGCGCCCAGCTCAGCCCCGGTCCCAGCCGGGCCGGCGCTCGACTTTGATTTCTTCAAGGCGCGCATCCAGCCCATCTTCACCACCAAGCGCCCGGGCCACGCCCGCTGTGTGTCGTGCCACGCATCAGGCACCACGATGAAGCTACAGCCTCTGCCGCAGGGGCTGGGGACGTGGAGCGACGCGGATTCGCGCAAGAACTTCGATACCGTGCGTTTGCGGGTCAAACCCGGCAATCCGGACGCCAGCCGCCTGCTGCGCCATCCGCTAGCGGCCGAGGCGGGCGGTGATCCCCATCACGACGGCGGCAAGCATTGGGCCTCGAAGTCCGATCCGGAGTGGCAAACCCTGGCCTCCTGGGTTCGAGGGGCGACCCTGGCCAATCCGGGGGCGTCCGCTCCCGGCCCCCTGCACCCCCGGATCATCCAGTCCAATAGCGGCGGAGACGAGGTGCACATCATCGATCCGGCCACCAACAAGGTCGTCGGCCGTATTACCGGGATCGAGGTCAATCACGGCGTCGCCGGCGCCCCCGACGGCAGCCGAATCTATGTGAGCGATGAGGCCGATTCCACGCTGGACGTCGTGGATTCACGCACCTTGCGGGTCATCAGCAAGGTTCCTCTGAGCGGTCACCCGAACAATATCTCGATCAGCCGCGACGGCGCGCGCGTCTATGTCGCCATCGCCGAGGGCGCCGGCGCAGTGGACGTCATCGACACCCAAGCGCTGCAACGGGCCAAGAGCATCCCGATCAAGGGCAGGGTGCACAATACCTATGTGACTCCCGACGGACGCTATGTGCTGGCCGGATCGATCGCCGGGAAATCAGTCACTGTGATCGATCAGAAGACCGAAGAGCCCCTGTGGGTCATGGACTTTGACAAGGGCGTTCGGCCCCTGGCGTTCGACACCAACCCGGACGGCTCGACCCGCCACATGTTCGTCCAGCTCAGCGACTTCAACGGCTTCGTCGTGGTCGATTTCGCCACGCACAAAGAACTTCAGCGTATCGCCCTGCCCAAGCTGGGGCCGGGCAAAAAAGAGGTGCTGGAGGGCGGCAGCGAGTCCCACGGCATGGCGGTGACGCCCGACAATTCGCGCATGATCGTCAACAGCCGGCTCAACAGCGCCGTCTACATCTACGCCCTGCCGGACATGAAACTGCTGGGCAGTGTCGATGTCGGGGTCTCGCCCGATTGGGTCACCCTGACGCCGGACGGCAAAGCCGCCTATGTCGCCAACGCGACGTCCAACAATGTCTCAGTGATCGACATGATGGGCCTGCGCGAAATCACCCGCATCCCGGTGGGCCAGGTGCCCAAGCGCAACACCACGGCCATGTTGCCCTGATACTGGCCTCGATCAGCCCGGCAGCCGCACCTGGCTGAGTTTCCAGGTGTACCAGCCGTGGCGCTGGAAGGTGAGCAGGGTCTCGCGGCGGGGGTTGGCGGGATCGGCGACCCCCAGACGACAACGGTCAAAGCCCCAGTAACGCAGCACGGGCATGGGATGGACCGTCACCGGTTGTCCCAATGAGCGGCCGTTGACTTCGGCATTCAGGGCGTCCGGGGTCAGATAGTTTTCCACAGTGGGACCCGGAGCCACGGCCGCGCCTTGCAAGGCTTGGCGCATGGCCTCCAGGGGATGACTCCAGGGATCGACGGGCGCCGGAACGGGCGCGCCGGACATTTGAGCCCGTAGCCCCGCGCGGATGGCGTTGAAATCAACCAGTTCGGCCAGGGCTTGGCTGTCGTGGCTTTCCGCCGCCGATCGTACGGCTTGCAGGGCGAACCAGGGCGCTAGAAAGAATCCCGCGCCCGCCAGGACGATGGCCGCCAGCACAAGCTTGGAGAAAAAGCCCCCTCCGCCCCGACGCCGAGGCCTGCGGTATTCGGCGACGATGGGCGGTCGGTCGGCGGCGCGGCCGCCGCCCATTTTGATACCGCCGACCCGTCCCCGATCAACATCGGCGTCCAAGCGCAGCTCCAAACCCTAGACCGATCATCAGACCTAATACGCCATACTCATACTTTCCAGTTTTGATCAGCGCATCAAGAATGGAAAGGGACTAGGCCATTGCCTTTTCCAGATTGGCGGACACCTTGTCGAGGAAGCCCTCGGTGCTCAGCCAGCCCTGGTCGGCGCCCACCAGCAGGGCCAGGTCCTTGGTCATGTCGCCGGACTCCACCGTGTCGATGGTGACCTTCTCCAAGGTGGCGGAAAAGCGCGCCAGGGCTTCGTTGCCGTCCAGCTTGGCCCGGTGCGCCAGGCCGCGGGTCCAGGCAAAGATCGAGGCGATGGAATTGGTCGAGGTCGACTCTCCGCGCTCATACTGGCGGAAGTGGCGGGTGACGGTGCCGTGGGCGGCTTCCGCCTCCATGGTCTTGCCGTCCGGCGTCATGAGCACCGAGGTCATCAGGCCCAGCGAGCCGAAGCCCTGGGCCACGATGTCGGACTGCACGTCCCCGTCGTAGTTCTTACAGGCCCACACATAGCCGCCGGACCACTTCAGGGCTGCAGCCACCATGTCGTCGATCAGGCGGTGCTCATAGGTCAGGCCCGCCGCCTTGAACTTGTCGGCGTAGTCGGCCTCGAAGATCTCCTGGAAGATGTCCTTGAAGCGGCCGTCATAGCGCTTGAGGATGGTGTTCTTGGTCGACAGATAGAGCGGGAAGCCCCGGTTCAGGCTGTAGGCGAAGGAGGCGTGGGCGAAGTCGCGGATCGACTGGTCCAGGTTGTACATGGCCAGGGCGATACCGGCGCCCGGATAGTTGAACACCTCGCGCTCGATCTTGTCGCCGTTCTCGCCTTCCCAGGTCATGGTCAGCTTGCCCTTGCCGGGCACCAGGAAATCGGTGGCGCGGTATTGGTCGCCGTAAGCGTGACGGCCCACCACGATGGGCTGGGTCCAGCCGGGCACCAGGCGCGGCACGTTCTTGCAGATGATCGGTTCGCGGAAGATCACGCCGCCCAGGATGTTGCGGATCGTGCCGTTGGGCGACTTCCACATTTCCTTCAGGCCGAATTCCTTCACCCGCGCCTCGTCCGGGGTGATGGTGGCGCACTTGACCGCCACGCCATATTTTTGCGTGGCGTGGGCCGCGTCGATGGTGATCTGGTCGTTGGTTTCGTCGCGCCGCTGAACGCTGAGGTCGTAGTAATCCAGGGTCAGATCGAGGTAGGGGAAGATCAGCTTGTCCTTGATCAGCTTCCAGATGATCCGGGTCATTTCATCGCCGTCGATATCGACGACCGGATTGGCGACTTTGATTTTCGACATCGACAGGATAGCTCCAAGGGGACCCGCAAGGGCGTTTAGGGCGCGAGCTCACGAAGGGCGCACAGGGCCGTTCGAGGCGCAGCAAGGCTGCTATAGACGGTTGCGCCGCGTGGGGAAACCGTGCGGGCGTGTTGAATTTCAGCGGGGCGGGAAAGTCCATCCATGACGCAGTCTGCACGCGCCCCATGCGTGATCTTGAGCCAGCCTCAGCTGGCGGAAAACATCGGCGCGGTGGCCCGCGTTATGGCCAATTTCGGCCTGGAGGACCTGCGTCTGATTGCGCCGCGCGACGGCTGGCCCCAGGAGCGGGCCTGGGCCTGCGCCTCCGGCGCGGACTGGCCGCTGGATAAGGCCAAGGTGTTCGACACACTGGAGGCGGCCTGCGCGGACCTGCAGCGCCTCTACGCCACCACCGCCCGTCCGCGCGAGGTGCAGCTGCCGGTCATCACCCCGCGTGAAGGCGCCGCCTTGCTGTATGAGGCGGTGGACGAGGGTCTCGCCACCGGTCTGCTGTTCGGCGGCGAGCGGGCGGGGCTGGAGACCCAGGACATCGCCCTGTGCCAGGCTATCATCACCATCCCCATCGACCCGCGCTTCCGCTCGCTCAATCTGGCCCAGGCCGTGGCGATCAACGCCTATGAGTGGCGCACCGCCCATGCCGACCGCCCGCCGCCGGCCTTCCGTGAAGGCGCCCCGCCGGCCGATCAGGCCATGCTGGCCGGGCTATACGGTCATTTGGAGGGTGAACTGGATACAGCGGGCTTTTTCCACCCGCCGGAAAAACGCCCCTCCATGACCCGCAATCTGCGCGCCATTTTCGCCCGCGCCTTACTGAACGAGCAGGAGGTGCGCACCTTGCGCGGGGTGATCACGGCCCTGAGCAAAGGACGGGGGCGGGTGTTGGCCAAGCTGGCGGCCAAGAAAGCCGTCACGGGCGGGGATTGAAATTCTTTTGGCGCTTTGCCGGCTGGGCAGGCTAACGGGGCGTTAAACACAAATGGATAGGGTCGCAGGGCTCCGGAAGGGACCCGAACGCCTTGCAGATCGTCAACGGCTATGTCTGCCAGACCTGTTGTGATGTCGCCCTCGCTAAGAAGGGCAAGGACCCGGCGCATCCCAACGCCGATCCGTCCAAGACCGGTAAGGCCGACAAGCCGGGCCAACCCGGCAGCACGAGCCAAGCCGCGACCCCTAATCAGGTGGATGGGTCTCAATCCAGCAACGCCGCCAGGCCCGCCGTGACGTTCGGCGGCGCCCTGGCCTGGGTCAATGGCGTCGACTCGACGGCCCAACCGACCCAGCCGCCTTCACCGACGCAATATTCCGGTGGGCTTGTGAATCTATCGGTCTAGGCGCCGAAAAAATGGGCGGCGCCGCGTACAGCGCTCGCTCCAAGCTCGCCTTCACACCGGCGACATAGACAACAGCCGAGCTCGCCCCGTAAGAGAAATTCGGCTGACAGGCCAGGGCATGGCGCCGCCTCGCGCCGGGTCCCGCCTCGTCCGCCGCAGTAGGCTTGGCTTTTGTGTTTCCACCGACTTTGGGCCCAGACCATGCCGAGTCTCTATCCGGAACATGTGCCGCCGCACTACAGCCATCCTCGCGCCGCCAATTTCGAGATCGTGGAGCACGAGGCCATGGGCCGGGTGATCCGCGCCAAGGTGCCGTTCAAGAAGGGGGCGCTGTTGGCCCGTTTCGATGGCCTGACGGTGGGTTACGCCACCCAGCACAGCCTGCAAAAGTCGCCCAACCTGCACTTGGTCGACAGCTATTTCGCCGGCTACCTGGCCCATTCGTGCGACCCTAATGTGCAGGTCGATATGGAGCATCAGTACGTCCACGCCCTTAAGGCCATCACCGCCGGCGCCATCCTGACTATGGACTATGAGGCGACCGAGGACGAACTGTTCCAGCAGTTTCAGTGCCGCTGCGGCTCGCCCCAATGCCGGGGCCTGATCCGCGGGAGAAGCGTGCGCCAAGGGGCGGCCTGATCACCCCGCGAGGCCCCGTCCGGATTGACTTTGCGGCCTTGCGCCCGCATACAGCCGCCTTTCCCGCCCAGGCCCTGCCTGCGGCGATGGAAATCTATGACGGGTGATGCGAGGCCGCCGTTGCAATCGTTGCTCCATATGGGGAGCGACCGGTCCGCATCGTATGAAAGAGCAGACCTATGTCCAAGCGCCATTCGGCGAAGTACAAAATTGACCGGCGTATGGGCGAAAACATTTGGGGCCGCCCCAAATCGCCCGTCAACCAGCGCCAGTACGGCCCCGGCCAGCACGGCCAACGCCGCAAGTCCAAGGTGTCCGATTTCGGCCTGCAGCTGCGCGCCAAGCAGAAGCTGAAGGGCTATTACGGCAACCTGACTGAAAAACAGTTCCGCCGCACCTATGACGAGGCCGCCCGCCGCAAGGGCAACACCTCGGAAAACCTGATCGCCCTGCTGGAAAGCCGTCTGGACGCTATCGTCTATCGCGCCAAATTCGTGCCGACACCCTTCGCGGCGCGTCAGTTCGTCAACCACGGCCACGTGATGGTCAACGGCAAGCGCGTGAACATCGCCTCCTATCGCGTTAAGCAAGGCGACGTGGTGCAGGTGCGCGAGCGTTCCCGCAACATGGCCCTGGTGCTGGAAGCCATCCAATCGGCCGAGCGTGACACGCCCGACTATATCGAAGTGGACGCCAAGCACCTGTCGGTGAAGTTCATCCGCGCCCCGGAACTGGCCGAAGTGCCCTACCCGGTGAAGATGGAGCCGAACCTGGTCGTCGAATTCTACGCGTCTTAATCCGCGCCGAATTTCGAGCTAATGCGAAGGGCCCGGGAAACCGGGCCCTTTTTGCATGGGGACTGCCGTGAAAGCTTCAGCCGTTTTCCTTGCTTGGCTTGTGATGACATCGGCTCCGGCGATGGCCCAGGCGCCTCAGGCTGTCATGCCCGTCTACGGGGTTACGGTTTCGGTTGCTGGGGTCACCGTCCGTGTTCCAGCCAGCGCCTGCACCCGCAAATCCGATTTCACGGCGGCGGTTCTGCGGCGCGAGCCCCAGTCCATGGTCCTGTTCGCGCCCCGGCATGCCCAGGGCTGTGGCGCGGCGGGCCCGGGCCATGTGGATCTGATCTATGGCCTTGAGGAACTGGGACTAAAGCCGGGGGAGGGCTTCATTCTGGGCAATCCGCTGGCGGCGGAGCCTTACGTCAAGTAATCAAGTGGATTATGCTTGCCGAGCGCTAGCGGACTATCACTGATGAGCGAAAACCCTCTGACCTCGGCCCTTCCTCCGGTCCATCCGGGCGCCATCCTGCGCGATGATGTCATTCCGGCTCTAGGGCGATCCAAAGCTGAGATCGCGCGGTTGCTCGGCATTTCCCGGCAGACCCTTTATGACATTCTCGACGAAAAGGCGCCCATCACGGTGCCCATGGCGCTTCGGATCGGCAAGCTCTGCGGTAATGGCGGCGGCATCTGGATGCGCCTTCAGCAATCCTACGATCGCAAGATCGCGGAGCGGGATATGGCGGCCGAGATCGCGCGCATTCCGACGTTGATCGTCGTTTAGCGCCCTCGGGTGGGGCGATTGGCCCGCAAGGAGCGGGTCACTGCTCAATTGCTCGTCGCTTTTACGACGATGTAGCTTGATGTTCGTTGCGTTTGCGACGATATTTCCCCGTGAATGGCAAGCAATTCATTCGCCAAGCTAACAGGTGGGCTCGGGTCCATGGCCTGCATGCCAGCGTCGAAGCTTCGCGCGGCAAGGGCGGACATCAAGTCCTTCGTATCGGCGATCGTTGGACCACGGTCCAAACCGGCGAACTAAAGCCGGGCGTCTTTCACGTCATGCTCAAGCAACTGGGCATCCCTAAAGAGGAATTCTGACATGCAGCCCTGGGCCTTTCCCGCAATCGTCGAACAGCACGGCGAAGACGATTTTGTCGTCACCTTTCCAGATATCCCGGAGGCGATCACCGGCGGATCGACCGTCGCTGAGGCGCTTGAAAGCGCCGCCGACGCCCTTGAAGAGGCGGTGTTGGCCTATCTGGCCCATGGCCGCCCAGTTCCTCTGCCCAGGCCCGCTGTGGGGTCCGAAAGGCCGGTCGTGCTGGATCCGGTGACCGCCGCGCGCGCGGTGCTGGCCCTGACCATGCGCGAGCAGCACGTCACCAATGTCGAGTTGGCGGCGCGCTTGGGCAAGAGCGAGAGCGCGGTGCGGCGCCTGGTCAACGGCCATGCCGGCGTCAAGCTCGATACGGTGCTGGTCGCCCTGGCCATGTTGGGCCGGCGCATGGCCTTGGCGCCGGTGTAGCGGGGGGCGGGCATTAGCGCACGGACTGCGTCACCTGGGAATTGGGAGCAGTGTTCAATGGCCTTTTCTAACACCTCACGCCGCAGCCAGAGTGAGAGTCCGGCCTAGCCGAGCCTCAACCGGCCTTCGCCAAGCCCTTTTCCGCCATCAGCGTCTTCAGCTCGCCCGCTTCGAACATTTCGCGCACGATGTCGGCGCCCCCGACGAATTCGCCCTTCACATAGAGCTGCGGGATAGTGGGCCAGTTGGAGAAGTCCTTGATGCCCTGGCGCAGATTGTCGTCCTGCAGGACGTTCACCCCGACGTATTCGACCTCCAGGTGGTCGAGGATCTGCACCACGGCGTTGGAAAAGCCGCATTGCGGATGGTCGGGCACGCCCTTCATGAACAGGACGACCGGATAATCGGTCACGGTCTTTTCGATGAACTGCAGGACGGGGTTGCTGTCGGTCTCGGTCACCGGAAAATCCTCTGGAACAGATAACTTCAGCTAGGGAGCCGCAGGCCCGGGGTCAAGCGCTTCGGGCTTGATTATTGCCCGCGCTAAAGCGGGACATCTCGATCTGAGCCGGCAAACCGGCGGGCAGCTCACGTTCGGCGACCGCGGCCAGGGTCTGCATCTGGACAATATTATCCGGCTCGATCTGAATGCTGGCCAATGAGGGCTCGGTCATGGCGTAGGCCAGGCAAATCTCCTCGGCCGTCCAACCGGCCGTGGCGTGCAGGAAGGCGTAGGGCTCAGGGGCGATGGCTTGGGACTTGCCGCCCCAGCTCAGCAGGCTGGTCTTGGGTTTGCTGGCCTTGGTCACCGCCAGCATGGTTTCGGGATAGTAGGCATAACCCATAACCGACATATTGCGGTCGCCGGCGAACTTCATGCGCCTACGTTCGCGCGAACCGGACAGCATATTGAACGGCGTGGTCAGAACATCGAAGGCGCCCGTCGAAATATAGGCGTCGATTTCCTCGCCGCAGCCCGCCACGCCAAGGGCGTGAACCAAACCTTCAGCCTTCATCTGTTTGAGGGTCTGCAGGCCCTGTGCGGACAGATCCTGTCCACCGGGCTCGTCCAGTTGGACCAGATCGAGATACTCCAGGCCGGTGCGGGCGATAACCGCCTTGGCCAGGCCTTCCATGCCGCTGGGCGAAAAGGCGCTGTTGGCGTGTTGCGCGGGCATGGCCCCCGGACCGAACCGCCACATCAGATAGACCAGTCGACGATCAATCGTGCGCAAGGCTTGGCCGACGCCGTCCACCAGGGCGGGGCTTCGGCCGCTGATTTCAAAACAGTTTATGCCGCAATCCACCGCCGCGAGCACCAGGGCCGACCATCCCGCCGCGCTGCGTTGGAACCGGTCGTCCAGGCGCAGGGAGATCGCCGAAACCGCCATGGATTGGTGGGCGAGGGGCCGAAAACGCATGGTCAGTCCTTTTCCGGGGCCGAGGTTTCAAGAGCCAGGGCGTGCAGCAGACCGCCGACCTTGCCCTTCATGGCCTGGTAAACCAGCTGATGTTGGCGCACGCGGCTCATGCCGGCGAAGACGCTGGAGACGATCCGCGCACGAAAATGGTCGCCGTCGCCGGCCAGATCCTCGATCTGGATCACCGCATCGGGAAACGCCGCACGGAGATCGGCCTCGATCTGGGCGGAGGTCATGGGCATGGGACGCGATCCTAAGGCAGAAGGCTGTCCCGTTTATCCCATGTAAAGCTTAAGAACCGGCTGACGGGCTATCCGATCTACGCCGGAACGGCGCCCGCCATATAGGCGGGCATCCAACCCTCATGGGCCTGCCGCAGGCGCTCCAGAGGCAGATTCAAGACGCCTTCCACCACGACATTGCTTCCGCCCGCTTGGCCGATGCGCGCGAGCGCCACCCCGGCTGCGGCGGCGTCGTGGGCGATCTGAGCGACCGCGTCGGCCGGCACGGCCAGCAGATAGCGAGCCTGGTCCTCGCCGAACAGCGCGGCGTGGATCGGCAGGCCGCTGTCTTCGGTCAAGGTGACGCCGACGTCGGAGGCCAGGGCCATCTCCGCCGCCGCGCACAGCAGACCGCCGTCCGACAGGTCGTGCACCACGGTGACGCGTCCGCCGACGATCAGGCCGCGCACGAAATCGCCGTGGCGCCGCTCAACAGCCAGATCGACGGGCGGCGGCGCGCCGTCTTCGCGGCCAAAAATTTCGCGCAGATAAAGGCTGGCGCCGAGCTCGCCGCGGCCTTCGCCCACCAGCAGCAGCACGTGGCCCGCCTTCATCCCGCCAAAGCCCGCGCGCCGGCCATAGTCGGTCAGTATGCCGACGGCGCCCACGGTGGGGGTGGGCGGAATGGCTGCGCCGTTGGTCTCGTTGTAGAGCGACACATTGCCGGACACGACCGGGAAATCCAGCGCGCGGCAGGCTTCGGCCATGCCTTCAATGGCGCCGATGATCTGGCCCATGATCTCGGGCCGCTCCGGATTGCCGAAGTTCAGATTGTCGGTGATGGCGATGGGATCGGCGCCCACGGCGGTCAGGTTGCGCCAGGCTTCCGCCACGGCCTGTTTGCCGCCTTCGTATGGATCGGCCTGGACATAGCGCGGGGTGCAGTCTGAGGTCACCGCCAGGGCCTTGCGCGTGCCGTGTATCCGCACCATGCCCGCGTCCGCCGCCGTGGCGGAGTCGGCCAAGGTGTCAGCCATGACATGCCGGTCGTACTGCTCCCACAGCCAACGCTTTGAGGCCATGTCCGGGCAGGACATCAGCGTGATCAGGGCCTCGGCGTAGTCGGCCGGCGCCGGGGTCTCGTCCGGGGTCAGGCGGTGGACCTTGGCCGGCCGGGTGAAGGGGCGGTCGTACAGCGGCGCGTCGTCGGACAGGGGCGATAGCGGCAGGTCGCACACCACCTCGCCTTTGTGTCTCAGGACGATGCGGCCGGTGTCGGTGGTGTGGCCGATGGTGGCCGCGTCCAGGCCCCATTTGGCGAAGATGCGCTCCCCGTCGGCTTCACGGCCGGGCTTGAGGATCGCCAGCATCCGCTCCTGGCTTTCCGACAGCATCATCTCATAGGCGCTCATGTCCTCTTCGCGCTGGGGCACGGCGTCCAGGTCCAGGTCGATGCCCACCCCGCCCTTGCCCGCCATCTCCACCGAGGACGAGGTCAGCCCCGCAGCGCCCATGTCCTGAATGGCGGCCACGGCGCCGGACGCCATCAATTCCAGCGTCGCCTCGATCAGCAGCTTTTCGGCGAAGGGGTCGCCCACCTGAACAGTGGGGCGCTTCTCGTCGGAATCCTCGGCGAATTCGGCCGAGGCCATGGTCGCCCCGTGAATGCCGTCGCGCCCGGTCTTGGAGCCGAACTAGACCACCGGCAGGCCCGCTGAAGGGGCGGCCGAGTAGAAGATCTTGTCGGCGTCCGCCAGTCCCACGCACATGGCGTTGACCAGAATGTTGCCGTTGTACCCCGGGTGAAAATTGGTCTCCCCCGCCACGGTGGGCACGCCCACGCAGTTGCCATAGCCGCCGATGCCGGAGACCACGCCCTCCACCAGACGCCGGGTCTTGGGATGGTCCGGGGCGCCGAACCGCAGGGCGTTGAGCAGGGCGATGGGCCTCGCGCCCATGGTGAACACGTCGCGCATGATCCCGCCCACGCCCGTGGCCGCGCCTTGATAAGGCTCGATATAGGAGGGGTGGTTGTGGCTCTCCATTTTGAAGACCGCGACCTGGCCATCGCCGATGTCGACCACGCCGGCGTTCTCTCCCGGACCGCAAATCACGCGCGGCCCCTTCGTGGGGAACTTGGCCAGGTGCTTGCGCGAGGATTTGTAGGAGCAGTGCTCTGACCACATCACCGAGAAGACGCCCAGCTCCACCGGATTGGGTTCGCGGCCCAGGCGCGTGAGGATCAGGGCGTATTCCTCATCCTTGAGGCCGTACTCGCGGGCCAGTTCAGCGGAGGTCTTGGGGGCGGGCGATTGCGGCGAAGCGGTCATGGGGGGGAGTTAGCGGATTCACGCGAGTCTGTCAGGAGGCCGTCGGGCTTTTGCCATGCGCTGGACATGGGCTGTTTAGCGGGCGGGCGACGCAGGCCCGCAGGCGGACACGTCAAGGCCTTGGGTCTTGACCCGGGCCTCGGCCAGCAGGCTGTCGCGAGCTTCGATATTGGACAGGCCAAATCCACCCGTGGCCACGACTTGCCCGTCTTGCTCCACCGAGACGGCCAGCGACTGGTTCGCGGCGATGGCGGCCAGGACGCCGCGCCCATAGGGCCAGTCCAGTCCGAACGCGATGTGAGCCAAGCGACCGGGTTCGGCGACGATGGCCGCGCCGTCGAAACGCCATGCCCGGCCTTTGGCGTCTTTGACCTGGACGGAGAGATTGTCGGCGCGATCCGTCGGCGTGCGAAAACGCAGGAGCAGTCCATTGGGCTCGTCCATGCGCGCCAGGGAGCCCTCGCCATAGAACACCAACAGCATGATCCCCGCGCTGGACGCGACGGGTTGCCACACGACCTGAGATGGGGCGGGGTGCGCCGCTTGTGAGGGGGCTGTGACCTCGATGACGCCGGCGGCCCGCGAGGCGACCTCGACGCGGCACGCCTTGGCCGGTGTTGGCGGCTCAGCCTGAACACCGCTGGACAAACCCAGCACTAAGGTGATCGCAAACAGGAACCGCGAGGCGCCCTTGGCCCTCACGCCAAGCCCATGACGCTGCGAAACAAGGTCGCCCCGTCAGTCGAGCCGAGTTCGGGTTCAAAGGCGCGGTCGGGGTGGGGCATCATGCCCAGGACATTGCCTCGGGCGTTGACGATCCCGGCGATGTCACGCGCCGAGCCGTTGGGATTGTCCTGATAGCGAAACACCACCTGGCCCTCGCCCTCCAGCCGGTCGAGCAGATCGTCATCGGCGAAGAAATTGCCCTCGCCATTGCCTACGGTCATACGCGCGGACCGCCGACCACCAAAGCCCGAGGTAAAACGGGTATTGGCGTTGACCACGTCCAGATCCACGGCTTTGCAGATGTACTTGAGCTTGTTGTTGCGCAGCAGGGCCCCCGGCAACAGGTGAGCCTCGCACAGGATCTGAAAGCCGTTGCAGATGCCGACCACAGCCACCCCGTCGTTGGCCGCCTTGACCACCTCGCGCATCACCGGCGACTGGGCCGCCATGGCCCCGCAGCGCAGATAGTCGCCGTAGGAGAACCCGCCGGGCAGGACGATCAGGTCCAGGCCGTCGGGCAGGGCGGTCTCCTGATGCCAGACCATCTCGACCTGGGCTCCCGTGGAGCGCTCGATCCCGGTCTTGCAGTCCCGATCGCAGTTAGAGCCGGGGAAGACGACGACGGCGGCTTTCATTTGGACGCTCCAGTAAACCCTCGCCCCCGCCGCAGGTGGGGGAGAGGGTAGGGTGAGGGGGCGGTTCGGTCGTCTGGCGGTGTGCAGGCGGACACGCCCCTCACCCCACCCTCTCCCCGCAAACGCGGGGCGAGGGCTCTGCTAGACGACTTCCACCCGGTAGCTTTCGATCACCGTATTGGCCAAGAGCGTCTCGGCCATGGCCTTGGCTTCCGCTTCCAGCTGGGCGCGGTCAGACCCCTGGGCCTCAAACTCGATGGTCTTGCCCACGCGGACATTGGCGACGTCCGCCCAGCCTAGGCCGTGCAAGGCGCCTTCGATGGCCTTGCCCTCGACGTCCAGAACGCCGGGCTTGAGAAACACGTGAACCTTGGCCTTCATCCTTACGCCGCTCCGCCCTCGATAACGCGGGGCATGTCCTTCATGATTCCCAGACGGCGCGCCACTTCGGTGTAGCTTTCGATGACATTGCCCATGTCCCGCCGGAAGCGGTCTTTGTCGAGCTTCTCATTGGTGGTGGAATCCCACAGGCGGCAGGAGTCCGGGCTGATCTCGTCGGCCAGGATCACGCGGGAGAAATCGCCTTCCCACACCCGGCCATATTCGATCTTAAAGTCCACCAGCGTAATGCCCACGGCGTTGAACATGCCCAACAGGAAGTCGTTGATCCGCAGGGTCATGGCCAGGATGTCGTCGATCTCCTGGGTGGTGGCCCAGTTGAAGCAGGTGATGTGCTCTTCGGTCACCAGGGGATCGTTGAGCTTATCGTCCTTGAAATAGAATTCGATGATCGAGCGGGGCAGGGCCTGGCCTTCGGGCAGGCCGAAGCGGGTGGCCAAAGAGCCGGCGACGGTGTTGCGGCACACCACTTCCAGCGGAATGATCTCCACCTCGCGGATCAGCTGCTCGCGCAGGTTCAGCCGCTTGATGAAGTGGTTCTGCACGCCGAGCGTGTTCAGGCGCGACATCACATATTCGGAGATGCGATTGTTGATGACGCCCTTGCCTTCGAGCACGGCCTTTTTCTGCGCATTGAACGCGGTGGCGTCGTCTTTGAAATATTGGATCAAGGTGCCGGGCTCAGGACCCTCGTAAAGGATCTTGGCCTTGCCCTCGTAAATCTTCTTGCGGCGGGGGGTCATGGAACGGGTTTCCCGTCAGGTGGATACGGACAAATGAAAACGCGCGCGACCGATCCGCGCGCGCTGTCCGACTCGGGGCTTACCTATAGATAAGACCGAAAACAGCCTAGCGGAATGGGTCATATGGCGCAAACAAACGGCGTCTGGGGCGCGCAGGTAATCGCCGCATTGCCGCGCGGTCCCCGGCGCGATATGCACGACACAAGTTTGTTGGGGTAATCATGACCACGTTCAATGATCGCGAGCAGGGTTTCGAGAGCAAATTCGCACACGACCAGGAAATGGATTTCAAGGCCTTAGCGCGACGCAATCGTCAGTTGGGCATCTGGGCTGGCGGTCTGATGGGCTTAGAAGGCGAGCATTTGAGCGATTACGCCAATGCGGTGGTCAAATCCGAAGTGGACCTGCCCAGCGATGAGGACGTGCTGCGCAAGGTGGCCAAGGACCTGTCCGCCTCGGGCCTGAAGGTCTCCGAGGGCGTGGTGCGCGGCAAGATGGACGAGTTCCTGGCCATCGCCCGCGACGAACTGAAATCCGCCTAGCCATCTTCTGCCGCGTAGCGGCTCTCAAGAATTTTGAACCACGAAGCTCACGACGAACACCAGGGAGTCCTGTTTCCTTCGTAGTCTTCGTGTTCTTCGTGGTTCAATTCAATTGCGCTGCGCGCACATACGACGCGCGAGGCAGGGGGCGTAAGAGCCGGGGATGGGGCTGGAATCAGTCCTCGCGGCGCTGCCCGTGTTCGCGTCCAGGGCAAGGGCCGTTACGCCCCAAACACCCGCTCGAACACGAAATCGACCGCCTTGAAGTGGTAGCCCAGGTCGAACAGCTCGCCCAGTTCAGCGTCGGTCAGCAGCGGTCGGATTTCGGGGTCGGCCTTGAGGAAGTCGAGGAACTGGCCCTCGCCGCGCCACACCCGCATGGCGTTGCGCTGGACCGCCGAATAGGCCGCCTCGCGCGCCATGCCCTTTTGGGTTAGGGCCAACAGCACCCTTTGGGAATGGACCAGGCCACCCAGGCGATCCAGGTTCTTGAGCATGTTCTCGGGATAGATCAAAAGCCGCTCCATCACGCCTGCCAACCTGTTCAAAGCGAAGTCCAGGTGAACGGTGGCGTCCGGGCCGATGCCGCGCTCCACCGAGGAGTGGCTGATGTCGCGCTCATGCCACAGGGCCACGTCTTCCAAGGCCGGGACTACGGCTGAACGCACCAGCCGCGCCAGGCCCGTGAGGTTCTCGGTCAGCACGGGGTTGCGCTTGTGCGGCATGGCCGAGGAGCCCTTTTGCCCCACGTCGAAGAATTCCTCCGCCTCCAGGACCTCGGTGCGATGCAGATGGCGGATTTCGACTGCCAGGTTTTCGACCGAGCCGGCGACCACGGCCAGGGCCGCGAAGAAAGCCGCATGCCGGTCGCGCGGGATGACCTGAGTGGAGACCGGCTCGACGCTCAGGCCCATCTTGGCGGCCACATGGGCCTCAACGCGCGGATCGATATTGGCGAAGGTGCCGACCGCGCCGGAGATGGCGCAGGTGGCGATCTCCGCCCGCGCCGCGACCAGACGCGTCCGGCCGCGCTGAAACGCGGCGTAGTGGCCGGCCAGCTTCAGGCCGAAGGTGGTGGGCTCGG
Source organism: uncultured Caulobacteraceae bacterium (assembly GCA_964451265.1). Classification (GTDB taxonomy): domain Bacteria; phylum Pseudomonadota; class Alphaproteobacteria; order Caulobacterales; family Caulobacteraceae; genus BOG-938. The sequence goes on from CAYVHP010000031.1 coordinate 30,945, forward strand.
CGTGGATGCCGTGGCTGCGGCCCACAGTGGGGGTGAGCTTGTGTTCATAAGCGCGCGTCTTCAGCGCCGCCATGACCCGGTCCACGCCGGCGATCAGCAGGTCGGCCGAGCGGGCCAGTTGCACCGCCAGGCAGGTGTCCAGCACGTCAGACGAGGTCATGCCCTGGTGCAGGAATCGCGCCTCGGGCCCGACGATCTCGGCCACATGGGTGAGGAAGGCGATGACATCGTGTTTGACCACCCGTTCGATCTCATCGATCCGGTCGGAATCGAACACCGCGTCCTTGCCCTTGGCCCAGATTTCCTGCGCCGCCGCCTTGGGCACCACGCCAAGCTCCGCCATGGCGTCGGCGGCATGGGCCTCGATCTCGAACCAGATCCGATACTTGGTCTGCGGCGACCAGATGGCGGCGGCTTCGGGCCGGCTATAGCGAGGAATCATCGACGACGCTCCGGGGGCCGGCTTTGACGGGCCGGTAGGCGCAGATGGCCGGGGGCGGCGTGGGTGTCAAGCGCCGGCCCCACTCACTCGCCGGTGGAATCCCTACCCGTGTTGGGTGAACTCAGCCGCCCCACCGCGCTTTAGCCCTTAGTCTGGCGGCGAGGAGCTTTGTATCCATGTCCAAGGTCTATGTTTTCGCCCTGGCCGGCCTGCTCGTGGCGGGCGCCGCGCCTGCCGCCCACGCCGGCGACAAGGTCAGACTGGTCGGCGGCTGTCCCGCCATTGCCGAACGGGCCGACTGCCCCACCGCGCCGCCTGCGCCCGCAGAATATCCCAAGGACGCTCATCCGGGCCAGTGCTTCGCCCAGGTGCGCACCGCGCCGGTGTTCGAAAGCTATCAGGAACAGATCGTGGTCTCGCCCGGCCGGGTGGAAAAGCGCCGCGTGCCCGCCCAGTACGAATGGAGCGAGCGGCGGGTGCTGGTCTCGCCCGAGCGCACCGTGCGCCATTTCATCCCCGCCACCTATCGCAGCGTGACCGAGACCGTCGTGGTCAGCCCGGCCACAACCCGCGTCGAAACCATCGCGCCGATCTATGACACGGTCAGCGACAAGGTGTTGGTGCGCCCGGCCCACACCGAATGGCGGCGCACCTATGTGGGCCCTGACGGGGTCCTGCCGCCGGGCGCCTATGTCCAGCCCACCGGCGAAGTGGTTTGCTTGATCGAAGTTCCGGCCGAATATTCCAAGGTCCAGCGCCAAGTGCTGCGCGAGCCCGGCCGCACGATTGAGACGCCTGTCCCCGCGGTGACCCAGCTGGTGACCCGCCAGGTGATCGACCAGCCCGCGCATGAGGTGGTCGAGCGTGTCCCGGCCGTTTACGGAACAGAGAAGTTCCGCCGCCTGGTCGCGCCCGCTCACACCGAGACCGCCCGGGTGCCGCCGGTGTTCGCCAGCCATACCAAGCAGCGCCAGGTATCAGCCGGCGGGCTGGAGTGGCGGTTGGTGGATTGCGACACCAAGGGCGCGCCGGTTTCGCCGCCCGCCAACTGAGCGCCCAGCCCTGGCCTTTGCCTGCTGGTCGGCCAGAAAATTGAACCACGAAGGACACGAAGGACACGAAGAACACGAAGTGAAGGATGACTTTCTTCGTGTTCTTCGTGATCTTCGTGGTTGATCTTTTTGGTTTTGAGGTCGCGTCATGGAATTGGTCATCGGCACCCGGGCTTGGTCCACATGGTCTCTGCGGCCTTGGCTGGTGCTACGCCGGATCGGTCGGCCGTTCACTGAGACCGTCGTGACCCTGCGCCAGACAGACACCTCGGCCAAGCTGGCGGTCTATGCGCCCTCCGCCCAGGCGCCGGTATTGAAAGACGGCGACCTGACGGTGTGGGATTCTTTGGCCATCTGTGAGTACGTGGCCGACCGATTTCCTGAGGCAAAACTTTGGCCCGATGACATCGCCAAGCGCGCCGTGGGGCGCTCTGCCGTCGCCCAGATGCATGCGGGGTTTCAGTCTCTGCGCGGCGAATGCCCCATGGATCTGACCGCCGAACCGGCGGCCCTGGAGCTGACCGAAGCCACGGCCAATGACGTGCGCAAGATGGTGCGCCTGTGGTCGGAACTGCGGGCCAAGTTCGCCGCGGACGGTCCGTTCCTGCTGGGCGCCTGGTCCATCGCCGACGCCTATTTCACCCCCGTCGCCACCCGCTTTCGCACCTACGGCGTGGCCCTGACCGATTATGGCGACGACGGCGTGTGCGGGGCCTACGGCGCCTTGCTGCTCGACCAGCCCGACTTCCTGGAATGGGAGCGACTGGCGCGGGCTGAGGGGTAGGCCGAGCCGACACCCGTGAGGCTTTCCCCTAGATCGGCCCTTCCCGGCGCTAGCCGGGAGCAAGGTTATTGAACCACAAAGCTCACGAAGAACACGAAGGAAGCACAAAGTACTTGGTGTTCTTCGTGTTCTTCGTGGTTCAATTTTTTGGCGTATATATACTTTGCAAACAGGACGCCCCCTGCTAAACGCCTCTGAGCGCAGCAATGGGGGCTAAAATGGCGAAGAACCGCTTCGACTGGCCGAAGCATGAGGACTTCCTGGTGAAGGACGAAAACGATGCGGTCGTGGGAACCGTGCGCATCAAACCCAACGCGATCTTATGGGCACCGAAGAGTGCCAAGGGGGCAAAGCCGTGGTTCGGCGTTACGCTGGATCAGTTCGGCGCATACGCTGAAAGCCTAAACAAGAAGCAAGCTCACTGAGCCCCATCTGTATTTGGTTCATGTGGCGGCTTCGGCGCGTTCGCCACCTTCCGCACCTTATCCTCAAACGCCTTCTCGTCCTCGTCGCACTCTAGCTGGCGGGCCGATTCGACGAACTTGTCTATCTGTGGTAGTTCATTGTCCCTTGGACCACCACCAATTGTGCGGCGCGCCATGTCTGTGCTCCCGGAGCAAGATTACGTCTTTATCGCCGATGAAGCTGGCATTTCCAATGACCGCTTCACGGTTGTTGGCGGCATCTGCATGCACAAGAGCACCGTGCAAACGGTATATAAGACCCTTTCAGAATATCGAGAGCTTTTCAACATGAAAGCCGAATTGAAATGGTCGAAGATTTCAGATCAAAAAGAAACCGAATACAAATGGTTGGTTGATTACTTTTTTGCCTTGAATAATTCTAATAAGTTGCATTTCCATGCCATTGTTTTTGATAGCCATGCTTGGAACCACCAAAAATACAACGAAGGAGAGGGTGATACAGGTCTTTCTAAATTGTACTATCAGCTATTACTTCATAAATTTATTTGTAAGTGCGGGTCGGCTGGCAGCCTGTACGCCTGCATGGATCATAGAAATAGTAAGACAAGTTTAGAAGAACTTAGGCGCATGCTAAATGCAGCAAGCGTGCGGGATCATGGATTAAATTCCCCCCTTAAACAGCTTGTTTCAAAACATTCTCACGACGATGATTTGCTTCAGCTTAACGACGTCATTCTGGGGGCGGTTTGCGCTGTCCGCAACAACAAACACTTGCTTGCTGACTACCGCAAGTCAAAGCGTTTGATAGCGATGGATGTCTTGGAAAAGAGTGGCCTTCAGAGCTACGAGCGCGACAGCCCCAAGGAAATCAATCGATTTACCATTTGGAACATGCGGCCAAGGCCTAGATAGCAACGAAGCGCCCCCTACGCACCTACCAGTCCGTGAGGACCTACGGTAGAACCCGGTCTCCTGACATCATCAGGATGTTCGGTGCGCAGTGAGACGCTTCGCTGGGAATCATGTAGCGAATCCCCCTTGAGTCGTCAAGGAAAAATCTTGTTGACTCGCATAGAATCGTTATTCCCGCTTTTGCTTCGTCCGCCATCTAGAGCGCCTTCTGCGCGCGAGTTTAGGCGGTGACTTCGGGCCGTTTGTCAGGTCCCCCTCGATACGTAAGCCGCTTACCTACCGCGCCTTCTAGCGCATGTGCAGTCCGTGTTTCATCGTCCACGCCAAGGGCGATCCTGTTCGAATATCGGAAATCAAATTCCGCTAGATACCGGTGCAGGTGCTTCTTGCTGGCGTGCTGATAGACGCCCTTCATGCCGCGCTTGAAGATGCTGAAATAGCCCTCAACCGTGTTGGTGTAGATCGTCGGGTCATCCAGGGAAACGTACTCGTCCCGCATATGGTTGACCGTGGCATGCGCAGCGAAGTCCTTGCCGAGCTTGCCATAAACGCGGGCTTCGTCCGTCACCAGACGCGCCTCTTTGGCAATGTTGGCGGCAAGGATCGGGCCAAGCGTTTCGGGCCGCAGATCGTCAACAACTACGCTGCGTGCCTTGCGGGTTTCACGGTCAACGAGGGTCAGAACCTTGAGTTTGTGATGGAAGGCGGCCTTGACCGGCATGTTAGGTTCGCGGCCGATGAAGGTCTCATCCACTTCAACCGAAGTGCCGCCACTGCCGAAAGGCGCCAATTCGCCAGAGCGCATCGCCTCACGGATACGGTGCGCGAGAAACCAAGCCGTCTTGTAGGTGACTTCCAACGTCCGGCCGAGCTGGTGAGCGCTCACGCCCTTCTTGCTGCTGCACATCAGATAGATGGCTTGCAGCCACTTGGTCATCGGGAGCTTGGACTCTTCGAAGATCGTGCCCATGCGGACGGTGAATTGGCCCTTGCAGTGACCGCAGCGGTGCAAGCCGTGGCGGACGCGCTTCTCGGGGTTCGCCGTAACAGACGTGATCCGATCTACCGCTCCGCAGTGCGGGCAGTGGGGACCTTGCGGCCAAATCAGGCCTTCAACGAATTGGAAGGCGGCGGTTTCGTCGTGGAAGTAGGGTTTGCTGAGAACGGACATGGCATTGGATTCCTTATGGGAATCTTATAGCACGCCCGATCCGTGTTTGCAAAGTATATATACGCCAATTTTTTGACTTCCGCGCCCTTACGATAGACGAAATTCACCTGACGGTGAATTTGCTTCCCATTTAGGGAATTTACATCAGCCCCAACGCCTTGAAGCTCGCCACCCCATCCCGGCCCACCACCAGATGGTCGTGCACCGCGATCTTCAGGGCCTCCAGCGCCTTGACGATCTGGCGTGTCATGTCGATGTCGGCGCTCGACGGCTGGGGATCGCCGGAGGGGTGGTTGTGCAGCAGGATGACGGCCGAGGCCGAAAGCTCCAGCGAACGGCGCGCCACCTCGCGCGGATAGACCGGGGCGTGGTCCACCGTCCCCTGACCCAGGATTTCGTCCGCGATCAGCTGGTTCTTGCGGTCCAGGAACAGCACGCGGAACTGCTCGCGCGGCTCATGCGCCAGGGCCGTGCGCGCATAGGCCACAAGGGCGCTCCAGGAGGAAATCACCGGCCGCTTGGCCACCACGCCCTTGCCGATGCGCAAGGTGGCCTCGTGCATCAGCTTCAGGTCCAGCGCCACCGCCTCGCCCACGCCGGGCATGGCGCGCAAGTCCTGCATCGGCGCCGACAGCACGCCCGCCAGCCCGCCGAAACGGGTCAGCAAGGCCTTGGCCAGGGGTTTGACGTCGGCGCGGGGGATCGAGCGATAAAGACACAGCTCAAGCAGCTCATAGTCGGGCAGGGCGCCGAGACCGCCCACCCGCGCGCGTCGTCTCAATCGCTCGCGGTGGCCAAGATGATGCGGCGCCGGTTCCTCATCGGGCGGCGGGGCATCAAGCGCGAACAGGCCGAGCGGTCCATCCTGAAGCATGGTCCAGGAGTAGAACAAATAGGGAACATAGGCAAGACGCCCTTCTCCTCCCCTGTGCAGCGAAGCGGAACGGGGGAGGGGGACCACACGAAGTGTGGTGGAGGGGGTGATGAGCGGCCATTGCCGTTAGGCAATGGCATGCGATGGCCAAAGATTTGGCCATAGCCGCGAAGACCGGCCGCAGCAACGCTGCGGGCTGGGCCGCCCAAAAAGCCCCTTCCACCGCCTTTCAGGCGGTCCCCCTTCCCCGCTTCGCAGGGAAGGACAAGGCGGCGCCTTAGCCGACGCCTTGAATCGGCGGCTTGTCCAACCCCATGGGCGAGGCGGTGAAGATTTCGCACCCGGTCTCGGTCACGCCCACGGAATGCTCGAACTGGGCCGACAAGGACTTGTCGCGCGTGACGGCGGTCCAACCGTCGGACAGCACCTTCACCTGAGGTTTGCCCAGGTTCACCATGGGCTCGATGGTGAAGTACATGCCGGGCTTGAACATCTCCCCTTCGCCCCTGCGGCCGAAGTGCAGCACATTGGGGCTGTCGTGGAACACCTCGCCCACGCCGTGGCCGCAGAAGTCGCGCACCACGCTGCAGCGCTGGCCTTCCACATGGGCCTGGATCAGCGCGCCGATATCGCCGAAATGGGCGCCGGGCTTGACCACCGCCAGCCCGAGCATCAGGGCGTCATAGGTCACATCCACCAGACGGCGCGCCCGCGGCGCCACCTCGCCCACACCGTACATACGACTGGTGTCGCCATGCCAGCCGTCGACAATTACCGTCACGTCGATGTTGACGATGTCCCCCTCGCGCAGAGCCCGCTCGCCGGGAATGCCGTGGCACACCACATGGTTGGGCGAGATGCACACAGTCTTGGGATAGCCGCGATAAAACAGGCAGGCGGGCAAGGCGCCGTGGTCCAGGGTGAATTCACGGGCCAGCTTGTCCAGATCGTCGGTCAGCACCCCCGGCTGCACGTGCGGGACCAGCATGTCCAGGCACTGGGCTGCAATCCGGCCGGCCTTGCGCATGCCTTCAAACCCTTCCTCGCCATGCACCTTGATGCGCGAGGTTCGGATGAGGCGTTCGGGAACGTCGATGTTTGCGCGGCTGGGCTGGGTCATGATCAGGTCTGAACTAGGGTAACGGGTCCGCCCCGTTTGCGCCGCGCCAGGGCAGGCGGCGGCGAAGAACGATGCGCTCAAGGCTTATGTCGCAATCATAGCACAAAACTTCAACGCCCGTGCGGGCTGCGGCGAGCAATCCCTCGGCATAGGCCGGGTCCAGGTCAGCGGCCGCGCCGAACAGGCCGCAATCGGTGCGTTGCACCACAAACAGCATAACCGCCCGCGCGCCGGCCGCGACCTCGCGGCTCAGCTCGGCCAGGTGCTTGAGCGAGCGCGCCGCCACGCAGTCGGGAAACTCCGCCACACCCGCGCGGCGCATCAGATGCACGTTCTTGACCTCCAGCCAGCAGGGCGGCCGGGCCGGGTCGGTCAGCAGGAAGTCCACCCGGCTGGCGGCGCCGTACTTCACCTCCCTGCGGACGGCGGCATACCCGGCCAGTTCAGGGATGGCGCCGTGCTCCAGTGCTTCGGCGACGATGCGATTGGGGTGCAGCGTGTTGATCCCCACCAGCCCGCCGTCGGCCTGAACGAGCTCCAAGGTATGGGTCAGCTTGCGGGTAGGCGAGTCCGAGCGCGACAGCCAGGCGGGCAAACCGGGCTTGTTCAGGCCCAGCATGGCGCCGGGGTTGGGGCAGTGGGCGGTGATCTCGCGCCCGTCATCCATCGCCACGTCCGCGAAGAATCGCTTGTAGCGGCTAACGAGACGCCCGCGCTCAAGAGGACTGCAAAATTCCATGGCCACCCGACGCAGCGACGGCCGGGCGCCTTGCGCTCAGGCGGCGGCGGTCTTCAAGGCCTTGTCCAGCACGGCTTGCAGATTGTCGAGCAGGGCCTTGCGTTCCGGCTCGGAAAACCGCTCGGGTTGGCGAAGCAGGCGCAGGGACCCCAGGTTCACCTGAATCTGTTCTTCCGACAGAGCGCCCTTTTGCATGGCCAGCTCGATCTGGTTGCAGAAGGTATGGGCCGCGGCGCCCAAGTCGCTTAGGTCCACCAGGCCGGCCAAGCCGGCCACTTCGCGTACGGCTTGATACAGCTGCGCAAGCCGCGTGTTGGCGCCCTTGGCGGCCAAGCTGAAGACCTGGTCAAGACAGGCGTCGATCATCAGCTTGGTCTCATCCGCCGCCATAAGGATCTGCTCGTCGGCGTCGGCGATGGCGGTCTCAACCAATTTGCCTCCGGCCTGGGCGATTGCGGCGCCCAGGCGGTTTTCCGGCGCGAAAAAGCGCACAACGCTCATGCGGTATTCTCCTCCGGTTCAATCGTTTTCGCGTCAGTCCGCCGCCGGCCGGCCAGGCCCGGCGGCAAGGGGTCGTCGCGAAAGCGACGATCTGGACCCGCGTAGGTGTCTGTCTCCAGGCACTGACGCTTGCCATTGGCGACCCACAGAACGCGATCCATGATCACCTTGGGGCTGATGGGCTTGGCGACGAAAAAGTTAATTCCGGCGTCCCGGGCCTGGGCGACTTTTTGCGCGGCGGTGTGGGCCGACAGCAAGATGACCGGAACGAATCGATTGGGCTCCCGCTCGGAACTGAGCCGCACGTTGCGGACAAATTCGTAAACGTCCTCGCCGTCGATGACCGCTTCGCTGACGATCAGGTCGATCTGGAGCTTGGCCAACAGGGCGTTCGCCTCTGCGATGCTCACCACCCGGTGCAGCTGCCTTGCCCCAAATCCCATGAAAACGCGGGTCAACAGCTCCACGCCCCAGTGATTGTCCATCAACAGGATCGACGCGCGTTCCAGGTTTATGCGGGCTTTTGATGGACGAGGCTCACTGGCCGTTTGGCTAGTCTGCGGAGTTTTTTCCACTTAAAACCTCCGCCGAAATTCAACGCAGACAATGAAGGACAGTCTCATTTTTGAGATGATTAAGCGAGATTGATTAACCAAACCCGAAAGTCGGTCTTGCTTGGATAGCTCAGTCGCCTTAGCCCTGCTTGAAGAGGGCAGCCTATGCCTGAAGCATTAATAAAAAACGTCGTTATCAGTTAAGGACGTTCTGACCAAACGGTGTGTTGCTCAACAGAATACTGACCTCGGCCGGCCCATCGTCACGGCGGACAGCCTGTCAGACTCAACCGGCGATGTAAAAACTAGAGCCTCAGGACGATAAGCGCCGCTCGGTAGGTAATCGCGGCGCCGCCCGCTTCGAATGATGTCAACGCCCGCCGCATGGCGCCCGCCGACAAGGGACGCTCCACACTGGCGTCTACCCCGGCTCTGCGCGCGGCTTTCAGGAAGGAAAGCCCGTCCACGTGGCGTTCAACCAGGTCCAGCGTCCGGATGTGTGCGCCCGGGCCAAGCCAGGCTTGCCAATCGGCGAGCGCCGGCAGGGCGGGGCCGGGTTCGGGCGCCCCGGCGGCGACCACCGCCCGGCGCCATTGGCCGAAGGCGCCGTCAAGCAAGGTCGAAAAGGCCAGCAGGCCGCCGGGTCTGACCATTGCGCGCCAGCGGTCGACGACGGCGGCGGGATCAGGCAGCCATTGCAGGGTCAGGCTTGAACACACCAGATCAAAGCCAGGCGCAAGCGCCGGCCGCGCAGCGTCGATCACTGCAGTGGTCAGGGCCGGGTGGCGCAGGCCCGCGCGTAAAGCCGTCAGCATCCCCGGCGCGAGGTCGCTGGCGATCCACAGTCTGGGCTCAAGGCGGGGCGCCAGCGCGCGGGTCAAGTGGCCTGTGCCGCAGCCCAGCTCCAGCACGCGCCCGCCAGTGGCTAATCCGGTCGCGGCTATATCCAGCGCCAGGGCCTCGGCGATCCGCCGCTGTATGGGGGAGGCCTGCTCATAGGTGGCTGCGGCGGCTTCGAAGCGGCGCGCGATGCGTCCCGCGTCGCTCATGCGTCCAGGGCTTTCAGCGCCGCACGGATCAAGTTGGCGCAGGCGCCAGGGGCGGTGATGGGCGACAGGTGGTCGGCTGCTTCGCGAACCTGGCGCACCCGCACATCGGCTCCGGCGAAGGAAGCGTCGGCCATCGCCAAGGGCGCTATCGGATCGAACCGGGCGTGCAGACTCCAAACCGGCAGTCGGGCGGCGGCCGCACGCCCGTCCAAAGCCTTCAGCCTTTCGAGGCCTCGCGCCAGGACCTCGGCGTCGGGTTCGCCGACATTTGACCAGCCGCCGGGCAACACCTTGGCCATGAACTCGCTGAGCAAAGCGCCGGGCGTGGCCTTAAGGGCGGCCTCCATCAGTTTGAGCACAGCCCTGGGCTGTCCGTCAGGAAAGTCCGGCCCACGGGCAAATCGGGCAAAGCCGTCGATCGCCACCAAGCCCGCCAGGGGCGCCGGCGGATCGGCTAGCAGTTCCAGCACCCCCAGGGACTGGCCGACGCCGAGGATGGGCGCGCGGCCCCGGCCCAAGGGGGCGCTTGGTCGGCCATAGTAGCCCGCGTCCACCACCGCCGCGCCGTCCGCCTCTGGGCCCAACGCCGCGAGCACCTTGTCCCATACGGCGCGGTCCAGCGCCCAACCGTGGGCGAACACCAGGCGGGGCTTCAAGGCAGGGCCTCTATGGCGGCGATCAAGCGATCTACGTCCTGCGGCGTATGCGCCGCCGACAGCGTCAGGCGCAGGCGGCTCGATCCCTTAGGCACGGTCGGCGGGCGTATGGCGATGGCTAGCAAGCCCTGGGCCTCCAGGGCCGCCATGGCCGCCAGGGCGCGATCCTCGGCGCCTAGGCCGATGGGAACGATCTGGCTGGACGAGCCGAAGGTGTCCAGGCCCCTGGCGGCGGCCGCGTCGCGCACCCGCTGGGCCTGGATCGCCAGGGCGGCGCGCTCTTGGTCCATGGCCGGGACCAGCTCGAGCGCAGCATCCAAGGCGCCCAGCGCCGCCGGGGGCAGGGCGGTGGAATAGATGAAGCCGCCGCAGGTCTGAATCAGACCGTCGATCAATAGGCGGGATCCGGCCACATAGGCGCCGAACCCGCCCATCGCCTTGCCCAAGGTGCCCATGACGATCAACGGCGCCGTCTGTGGCAGCAGGGCGCAAAGGCCCGCGCCGCCGGGGCCGAGAACTCCGGTGGCGTGCGCCTCATCTACATAGACCAGGGCGCCGTATCGTTCGGCCAGGGCGCACAGAGCGGGCAGGTCGGCCCGGTCGCCGTCCATGCTGAACACCGATTCAGTGGCGATCAGGCGAAGGCCCCCTTGGTGCGCGGGCGCTTGGAGCAGGCGCTCCAAATGCTCAAGGTCGTTGTGGCGGTAACGGACCTCCCGCACCCCCGCTTGCGCGGCGCCGGCATGCAGGCTGGCGTGGACCAGCCGGTCCGCGAACAGCACAAACGGACCGTCCGACAGTGCGGCCAAGGCCGGCAGGATCGAGGAATTAGCCTGCCAGCCGGAGGCGAATAACAAGGCCGCCTCAGTCCCCTTGAAGGCGGCCAGTCGGGCTTCCAGCGCCAGGCACTGCGGGGCGGTCCCGGTTACCAGGCGTGCGCCGGCAGATCCGGCGCCCAGGTCAAGCGCGTATTCGGCGGCTCTAGACATAACCTTAGGATATAACGACAAGCCAAGATAATCATTAGAAGAAAAGTCTATAAGTTCGCGACCATTTTCCAGCCGCGCTCGCCCCCCCGCCAGGCGGGTGACGGCGCGCAGGCGCCGACGACGGCCATCGGCGTCAGCCTTGGCCAAGCGTCGGCCGATGCTGGCCTCAAAGGCGCTCAACGCCTCGCTCATAAGCGGCTCCGCGACCACTGCGAGACCACATCGACCACTGCCTCGGTCAGACGCGCTAGGTCCTGCGGGCCGATAATCAGCGGCGGGGTGAGATACACGATGCGGCCAAACGGCCTGACCCAAACCCCGCGCTCGGGGAAAGCGTGGCGCAGGCCGTCGGTCTCCTGGTCCAGCTCCACCGCGCCGATGGCGCCCTTGACCCGCACATCGACCACACCCGGCAGGGCGCGGCAGAGCTCTAGCTGCGCCTTCAACTGAGCCTCGATAGCCAGGGCCTGCTCCAGCCTCGGCTCACGCTCGAACAGGTCCAGCGACGCGTTGGCCGCCGCGCAGGCCAGGGCGCCGGCCATGAAGGTCGGCCCGTGCATCAGCACGGCGGCCGGATGATCGCGCTCAAACGCCTGGGCGATGGGCCTTCGGGCGAGGGTGGCGGCCAGGGGCGCCATGCCGCCGGACAGGGCCTTGGACAGGCACAGGATATCCGGCGCAGCGCCCGCCTGCTCGAAGGCGAACATCGAGCCGGTACGGCCAAACCCGGTGAAGATCTCATCGAAAATCAGCAGCACCCCATGACGGTCGCACAGCTCGCGCAGCACCGTCAGCGTCGCCGGTTGGTCCATGCGCATGCCGCCCGCGCCCTGCACCAGGGGCTCGACGATCACGGCGGCGATCTCATCGGCGTGATCGGCCAGCAATCGGTCCAGGGCGGCCTGTCGCCCCGGATCATTAGGCAGATCGGCAAGCAGGGCAGGCGAGAAGACCCCCGCGTACATCGCGTGCATGCCTTCCTCGGGGTCGCACAGGGGCATGGTGCCCAAGGTGTCGCCGTGATAGCCGCCCCGGAAAGCGACAAACCGGGTTTTGCCGGGCCGCCCGCAGATCATCCAATACTGCGCCGCCATCTTCAGGGCGACCTCGACCGAGACCGAGCCGGACTCGCTGAAGAACACGCGGGTGAAATCGCCGGGAACCAGGGCCGTCAAGCGTTCGGCCAGGCGATAGGCGCTCTCATGCGCCAGGCCGGCGAACATCACGTGGGAAAACTGCTGCAGCTGGCCGGTCATGGCCTGAACCAGGTGCGGGTGGCTGTGGCCATGGCAGGCGGTCCACCAGTTGGCCACTCCGTCGATCAGTTGGCGGCCGTCGGCCAGGGTCAGGCGCACGCCCGCCGCGCGGGCCACGGGAAGGGCCTCCGCATCAAAGCGCGCATAGGGCGGCCAAACGGCGGATCGACCGGTTCTGAACCAGGAGGGCGTGTTTTGCTCGCTCATCGCTCGGTATAGGGAGGATTGGAATAGCGGCTTCTAACAGAGACAGGCGCGAGCATGGCGGCGTTTTTCGTGACGGGGTCGGGCACCGACATCGGCAAGACCTTCGTTTGCGCCGGGCTGGCGGCCTATTGGCGCGACGCGGGGCTGAAGCCGGCTGTGTTCAAGCCCGTGGTCACGGGGTTTGATCTCGAGGCGCCCGAGGGGTCTGATCCCGCCATGCTGCTCGCCGCCTTGGGCCTGCCGACGGACCGGGCAGCCCTGCAGGCCATTGCGCCCTTTCGTTTCCGTGCTCCGCTGTCGCCCGACCAGGCCGCGGCGCTGGAGGGCCGCAGCCTTGGATTGGAAGATGTCGCCAAGGCCTGCCGGGCCGCGATCCAGGCCGCCGACGGTCCCATCCTCGTCGAGGGCGCCGGGGGCGTGATGAGCCCCTTGAATGGGCGCGCAACCATGCTGGACCTGGCCGCCGCCATTGCTGTCCCGGTGCTATTCGTGGCCGACAGCCGCCTGGGCTCCATCAGCCACGCCCTCACCGGCTTGGCGGCGCTCAAGGCCAGGGCGCTGCCGGTGGCCGTCTTGCTGGTCAACGAAAGCCCGTCCGGCTCGGTTGGGACGGCGCCGACCATGAGCAGCATCGCCGGCCATTTTGACGAAGCGCCGATCTTGGCGGTTCCTCGAGGCGCAGGGCGTCAGACCTGGGCCCAGATCAGCGACGCTCTGGGTGTGGGCTAGGATTGCGGTCCGTCGACCATTAGTCGCACGCCGTAGTGGTCATAAGTGTGCTGGGACGCCAGGGTGAAGCGCACCTTGGCCGGGGTCACCACGACTAAATCGGCGCTGAAATCGCTCTTGGTCGTCTGGCTGTTCAAACAGGCGGCGATGCGCCGGGCCTGATCTGTGGCGGCCATGTCGGGCTGGTCGGATTTCCAGAAACAGAAATAGGCGGTGTGTCCGCGCCGCAGCTTGGAGGGCCGCAAATCGCATTCCTCGGCGTCCGGCAGCATCAGCTTGGCGCCCGAGAATCTGGGGGCCAACAGGTCGGGCACGAGGGCGACCAGCGGATTGACCTTGGGCGACTTGCCCGCGACGTCGATGAAACCGCCTAGCGCCGACTGCTCGACGGATCGATAGTCCTCGCACAGCACGGCCATGGCCGCATTCGCCGGTCCCGGTTGTGCGCGCGACGACAGCGGGCTCATGGCGCATAGCGCGACTGACAGCGCCGCCCAAACCTTCGCCATGCTGCGACCTCCACCGAATCGACGCCGATTAGATCACGACGCGGCCAATGCGCCGACTCGGCCAGCGGCGTGCGCCTTGTGACAGGCGGGCAGGTTCGCTACTCAAGTCGCACCCTGATTGGGCGCGTGGCGAAACTGGTAGACGCAAGGGACTTAAAATCCCTCGACTTCGGTCATGTCGGTTCGACCCCGACCGCGCCCACCAAGGAGTCGCGGTCAGACGCGCGAAACCCTTGTGGAGCTTGGGAAAATGCTGCGCCTGCGTTCTCGGCGGGCGCCTATTCCTGAAGCGAATCGGCTGCGACTGGATCGGGGCGTCGAAATTCTGCTTAAAAATAACCCAAACTTAAGAGCCATCTGCACGAATTAGGGCAAACGGGCCATGATCGACCGGATTTTTTCGACCACTTTAGCGGCCTGTGCTGCAACGCATTAGAAGACCGTCACCGAACACTCGTTCCGGGATCGGCAAGGCTGGCCCGTCGGGTTGCGCACTTGGCTGATTGAATAAGATTAGGGGAATAAGAATGAACCATCGGATCACCGCGCTGCTGGCTTCTGCGGCCATGACCTTCGTCGCGGGCTCGGCTTTCGCGCAGACGGCGGCGCCGGCGCCTCCGCCTCCGCCCACCCTGGCTCCGTCCATGTCGGTTTCGCTCGCCGCGAACGGCAGCCCCGCCAGCTATGACCTCGGCCTGCTCGGCAACAAGGTCTATGTCACTGGCGCCCTGACCGGTCTGGCCCTGACCGAAGATCACTCCGTCGCGGGCACGATCTCCAATCAGGCCGACATTTCCAACGCCCAGATCTTCATCAACAAGGCCGACGGCCTGGTGCAGTATTACGTTGAGGTCGGCGACTATAGCTTCCCGTCGCTGGGCTACCCCTATGTGAAGTCCGGGCCGGCCACCACGGCCAACTTCGGCGTGGTGCCTGAAGCCTATATCAAGATCGCGCCGACCAGCTCGTTCTCGATCCAAGGCGGCAAGCTGCCCACCCTGATCGGTTCGGAGTACAACTTCACCTTCCAGAACCTGAATATCGAGCGCGGCCTGCTTTGGGGCTTTGAGCCCGCCGTCAGCCGCGGCGTGCAGGCCAACTATTCGCAAGGTCCGTTCGCCGTCTCGGTGTCGTGGAACGACGGCCTGTACTCGAACCAGTACAATACGGTTTCGGGTCTCGCCACCTGGACGATCACCCCGACCGACACCCTGGCTGTGGCTGCTTCAGGAACCACCAAGAAGACCACCTTCTCGGCCCTGAACAACCAGACCATCTATAACGTGATCTATACCCACACCATGGGTCAGTGGACGTTCAACCCGTACTTCCAATACGAGGACATCCCGAAGTACGTCCCGGTGGGCCAAACCGCCTCGCAGCAGATCGCCAGCGGCGCCTTGCTGGTGAACTACGCCTTCGACTCCAAGTCGATGTTGGCGGGCGTGAGCCTGCCGCTGCGCGGGGAATATGTCTCCAGCACCGGCTTCCAAAAGTACAACGTCTACTCGATCACCTTCACCCCGACCTTCCAGTACAAGATCTACTTCGTTCGGGCTGAAGTGTCTTACACGGCGGCCAACATCGGTCTGTTCGGACCGACCGGAGCGGCCAAGAGCCAGACCCGCGGCTTGGTGGAAACCGGCGTTCTGTTCTAGACCCGGGTCCGCGACTGCGGTTTTTCTAAACGACAAGCGAGAGGGCGGCGCATTGCGCCGCCCTCTTTGCTTTTGCCCCCTGCGCGGCTAACCCTTGCGCCATGTCCGACTTCGACCTGACCCAACTGGGCCAACCGTCCAAGGGCTTCGATAGCCCCGATCAAGCCCGTCTTGAGCGCGCGCCCAATCCCAAGCCCGGGGTGCTTTACCTGGCCCGCTTCACGGCGCCGGAGTTCACCTCCCTGTGCCCGGTGACCGGGCAGCCGGACTTCGCCCATCTGGTGATCGACTATGCCCCGGACGCCTGGCTGATCGAGTCCAAGTCGCTGAAGCTCTATCTGGGCTCGTACCGCAATCACGGCGCCTTTCACGAGGACTGCACAGTCTCCATCGCCCAGAAGATGGTCCAGGTCGCCCAGCCCCTATGGCTGCGGATCGGCGGCTACTGGTATCCGCGCGGCGGCATGCCGATCGACGTGTTTTACCAGACCGGACCGGCGCCGGACGGCCTGTGGCTGCCTGACCAGGGCGTCGCGTCCTATCGCGGCCGTGGATAGTTCGAACCCCGTGGCAGGCGGCGCTTGCGAGGGGGTGCGGCGCCTGATAAACGCCTCGCTCCGATTGCGCTGGGGGCTGCCGCTTCCCGGCGCGATGGGTGCTGGTCGGAGGATGTCTTTAGGAGTGTAGCTCAGCTGGTAGAGCATCGGTCTCCAAAACCGAGGGCCGTGGGTTCGAGTCCCTCCACTCCTGCCACCGACAAGACCTTGTGATCTAACGGCGTCCTTGGGCGCCGCATTTGAAAGTTGCAGAGCCGGCCATGGCCAAGTCTACGGGCGCCCCCCCGACAGCACAGAAACCCAAAACGCCCGCAGCGCGCTCGGCGGCGACGCCCGCCGTCGCGCCGACCGCGTCGGTGGAGGCGCCTGCGCCGAAGAAGCCCTTCAACCTCGGGCAGTTCGTCGCCGAGGTGCGCGCGGAGGCCCGCAAGGTCACCTGGACCTCGCGCAAGGAAACCTGGATCACCTCGGTCATGGTGTTGATCATGGTGGTGGTGGTGTCGCTGTTCCTGTTCCTGGTCGATTTCTTCATGAACCTGGGCATCAACGGCATCATCCGGTTGG
>CAYVHP010000032.1:0-21379 GCA_964451265.1 uncultured Caulobacteraceae bacterium
CCCGAGTGGTACATGCTGCCGTTCTACGCCATCCTGCGCGCGGTGCCGGACAAGCTGACCGGCGTGCTGATGATGTTCGGCTCGATCGGCGTGCTGTTCGTGCTGCCCTGGCTTGACGCCTCCAAGGTCAGGTCCATGCGCTATCGCCCGACCTCGCGGCTGTTCTTCCTCATTTTCATCGCCGTCGCCATAACGCTGGGCTTCTGCGGCGCCCATGAACCGGACGAGAAGCTGTTCCCCAACCTCGCCGGCTTCCAACTGCTGGACTCCAACCTCAACAGCTACGTTTGGCTGTCACGGTTCATGACGGCCTATTATTTCGTCTATTGGCTGGTGATCACGCCCTTCCTCGGGCTGACGGAAAAGTGCCTTCCCGTGCCGGAATCGATCTCCGAGCCCGTTCTCAAAGCCGGAAAGAAGGGGTGAGCCCGATGCTGCGCAAAACCAACCTCATCGCAGCGTCCTTCGGGCTGATCCTGGCGCTTGGCCTGGGCGCGTTCGCCGCCCCCGCCTTGGCCGGGACAACCCAGGAAGAGCTGAAGGCCGTCAAGTGGAGCTTTGAAGGCCCGTTCGGCAAGTTCAATCAGGCTCAACTGCAACGGGGCTACAAGGTCTATCACGACGTCTGTTCGGCCTGTCACTCCATGAACCTGCTGTCCTACCGCAACCTGGCGGACAAGGGCGGGCCGTTCTACAGCGAAAAGTACCCCAACCCGAACGACAGCCCCTACGCCAAGGCCATCGCCAAGGACTTCATGGTGTCCGATATCGACACCGACACGGGGGATGCGATCACCCGGCCGGCGACGCCGTCGGATCACTTTAAGGCGCCCTTCGCCAACGAATACGCCGCCAAGGCCGCCAATGGCGGGGCTGCGCCGCCGGACCTGTCGCTCATGGCCAAGGCCCGCGAAGGCGGCCCGCGCTATATCTATTCGATCCTGACCGGTTTCGCCGACGCCCCCGCCGGCCTGACCATTCCGCCGGGCAAATACTACAACCCCTATTTCCCGGGCGATCTGACCAGCTTCTGGAACGGACCCGGCAAGGCGCCTCCCGGCGGCTTCATCTCCATGCCGCCGCCCCTGACGCCTGATCGCGTCACCTTCGATGACGGGACCAAGGCGACGGTCGCCCAGGAAGCCTGGGACGTGGCCGCCTACCTGGCCTGGGCTTCGGAGCCCCACCAGGAAGAGCGCAAGCAGACCGGCTTCGCCGTGCTGATCTATCTGACCTTGCTGGCCGGCGTGCTCTACGCCAGCTACCGGACCATCTGGCGCAACATCGGCCATTAGGCTGATCGGTCAGAATCATCGGAAAGGCCCGCCCCACGGCGGGCCTTTTTGTTTGTGCCCGGTGCGGGCGAGGCTAAGGTTCGTCGGCAAAGGAGCTTTCGCACGCCATGGACCTGACGACCGCCATCCGCACCATCCCGGACTATCCCAAGCCCGGCATTCTGTTTCGCGACATCACCACCCTGCTGGGCGACGCCAAGGCGTTCCGCCAGGCGGTGGATGAGCTTGTTGCGCCGTTCAAGGACCTGGGGATCACACAGGTGGCCGGTCTTGAAGCGCGCGGTTTCATTCTCGGCGGCGCGGTCGCCCACCAACTGGGGGCCGGCTTCATTCCCCTGCGCAAACGCGGCAAGCTGCCCCACAAGACCTATGCGGTGGAGTACGCCCTGGAATACGGCGTGGACGCCCTGGAAATGCACTGCGACGCCTGTGAGGCGGGCGAGCGGGTGTTCCTGATCGATGACCTGATCGCCACGGGCGGCACGGCCACGGCGGGGATCGAGCTTTTGCGTCGCGGGGGCGCCCAGGTCGTCGCGGCCGGCTTCGTGATCGACCTGCCCGATCTGGGCGGGGCCGACCGCGTACGGGCGCTGGACGTGCCGGTGAAGGCCCTGATCGAATTTCCAGGGCACTGACGCCCAAAAACAATCCGGGGTTCAGGCGGGGCTCCCAGCTAGGACTCACATGACCTACTCCCGCGCTTGGCGCAATTTCAGACGTATGCAGGACAGCGCCCTGCTGTTCGCCAGCCTCATCTATCTGGGCGCGGTGCTGCACGCTTGGACCGTTCTGCCCGGCTCGGACGCGCGCAAAGCCATGTTCACCCTGGCTTTTCCAGGCATCTTCCTGGCCGTGACCCTGGCGGTGTTCGTAACCGTCTCTCCGGCCCGCGCCTGGGTGCGACGCTACGTGTGGATGAGCTTCAAGGCCGGGTTCGGCCAGACCGTAGGGTCGGTCCTGTCCGGCCTGGGCCTACTCGTTTTCGCGGCGGGCTTCATCTATCTGCAGGTCGCCGGCGTGGCCAAGGGCGGACGCTATCCTGCCGGGGTTTTCTCAGGCTATGCGGCGGGCATCGGCATCATCCTGGCCCAGGCGCTGCAGGTGCGCCGGCTGGAACGCGACCCGGAGGTGCGGCGGGAGATTCAGGGTCCTGAGACAGCCCCGTCCGCCTAAATCTCCACCTTGCCGCTGGCCGCCTGATGAAACAGTTGCAGGGTGCGAAGCTTGCTGAGGGCGGCGGGCTCGACCTGATAGTCGGCGCGGTCATCGGAATAGAAGCCATGGTCGGCGTCGTACAGATACATGGGAATGTCGGGATGGCGCGCGGCGATGCGTTCGCGCTTTTCGGCGGGGATGTAGTGATCCTTCTTGCCGAAGTGCAGGATGATCGGGCAGCGCGGCGTTTCGTCCGCGAAATCGGCGATGCTGCCGCCATAGTAGGCGGCGGCGGCAGTGAGGCCCTCCAGGCGGCATGAGGCCAGCCAGGTGAGCGTGCCGCCGTAGCAAAAGCCGGTCATGAACACCGGCGGCGCAAGCGCCTCAATACAGGCCGCCACATCGCCAAGCGCCCGGTCAAATCCCACGGACTGGACGTAGCCGAACCCCGTCGCCGAGGTCTCAGGATTGCGCTCCACCGAAAAGCCGGGCTCGCAACGGTCAAACATGTGCGGGACCAACACCTCATAGCCGGACTCGGCAAAGCCGTCGGCCAGGCGCTTGATGCCCGGGGTGACGCCGTAAATCTCCTGGATCAGCACCAGACCGCCGCGCCGGGCGTCGGTGGGCTGGACATGATAGGTTTCAAACTCGAACCCGTCAGACTTGCTCTTCAGCTTCACGGCTTGCTCCCATCAGGTGTTGAACCGGAAGTGCATGACATCGCCGTCCTGCACCACATATTCCTTGCCTTCCAGCCGCATCTTGCCCGCCTCCTTGGCCCCCGTCTCGCCGCCCAGGCGGACATAGTCGGCGAAGGCGATGGTTTCGGCGCGGATGAAGCCCTTTTCGAAATCGGTGTGGATGACGCCCGCCGACTGAGGCGCGGTCGCGCCCGTCGGGATCGTCCAGGCGCGCGCCTCCTTGGGACCCACGGTGAAATAGGTTTGCAAGCCCAGCAGGCCGTAGGCTTCGCGGATCAGACGGTTGAGACCCGGCTCGTGCAGGCCGATGGTTTCCAGGAACTCGGCGCGTTCGCCCTCGTCCAGCAGGGCGATCTCGCTCTCGATCTTGGCTGAGATCACCACCGACTTGGCCCCGTCCTTGGCCGCGCGTTGGGCCACTTGGTCAGACAGGGCGTTGCCCTTGTCCGCCGAGGCCTCATCGACATTGCAGACATAGAGCGCCGGCTTTGAGGTGAGAAGCTGCAACATGCGCCAGGCCTTCTCGTCCTCGGCGGGCACCTTGGCGGTGAAGGCGGGGCGGCCGGCGTTGAGTTGTTCCAGCGCCAGCTTGACCAGCTCCAGGGTCTTGATGGACTCCTTGTCGCCGCCCTTGGCCCGCTTCTCCAGGGCCGAGACCCGTTTTTCCAGGCTTTCCAGATCGGCCAGCATCAGTTCGGTCTCGATGATGTCCAGGTCCGACAGGGGATCCACGCGCCCTTCCACGTGGGTGATGTCGTCATCGATGAAGCAGCGGGCGACGAAGGCCACGGCGTCGCAGTCGCGGATATTGGCCAGGAACTGATTGCCCAGGCCTTCGCCCTTGGAGGCGCCGCGCACCAGACCGGCCACGTCCACGAAATTGATCCGCGCGGGGATGATGTCCTTGGAATGGGCGATGGCCGCCAGCTGGTCCAGGCGCGGCTCGGGCACGGCTACATCGCCGATGTTGGGCTCGATGGTGCAGAACGGATAATTGGCCGCCTGGGCCGCCGCCGTCTGGGTCAGGGCGTTGAATAGGGTGGACTTGCCGACATTGGGCAGGCCGACGATCGCGACTTTCAGCGCCATGAGGTCCTCGAGATGGGGTGAAGGGTCTTATGGCGGCAAGGGGGGCGATTGGCGAGATGTAATGGTGTTGCGGGGCATGCCCTCTCCATCGCGAGCGAGGGCTGCCGCATAAGGAAATAGCGGTCGGCCCAGCCCCTCCTCCCCTGTGTAGCGCAAGCGAAACGGGGGAGGGGGACCGCCTGAAAGGCGGTGGTGGGGGCTCTTGGGGCGCCAAGAGGCCCCTTCCACCACACTTCGTGTGGTCCCCCTTCCCCGCTTCGCAGGGAAGGAGATGCAACTGAGCCGGCAAGTCGACAAATATGCGATAACCCCATAAGCGGGAGAACGCCTACCCCAACGCCTTAGCCGCCAAATCCCGCCATATCCGTCCCTCGCGCTGAAAGCGGGGGTTGGTGCGGGCGAGGCGGCGGTCGATTTCGGCGAGCATCTCGCGGGCCTCGGCCTGCCGGCCGTTCCGGGCCATGAAGGCGGCGTAGCGGCCCAGGCCTTCCAGGCCCGGCACGCGCATGCCGCCGGTGCGGTAGTAGTCGTCGGCCTCGCGCAAGCGGCCCAGGCCCTCGTAGACGCGGGCGAACAGCAGGCCGAGCTGGGGCGTGTGGCCCGGATCGCCTTCGCGGCCCAGGCGTTCGAGCACCGGCAGGGCTTCGTCGAAGCGGCCGAGCTCAGTGAGGGATTGGGCGAGGCCCGACATCAGGGCGGTATCGTCGGCGTGTACGCCCTGAGCGGCGGCGCGATACTGAGCCTCCGCCTCGTCCCAACGGCCCAGTTCGGCCGCAGCGGCAGCCAGGCGCATGCGGTTGTGCACCGTGGGCGTGTCCTCCACGTCGGCCTTGGCGCGGCGATAATCGCGAGTGGGATCAAGGGTGGCGCGCGCGGCCTGACCGGCCATCCGTACGGTCGGACCGCCCATGAGGGCCGGCAGCACAATGGCGACCAGATAGACGACGCCGCCCAAGGGCTGGAACAGCAGGATGATCCACAGCCAGAAATAGTTCTGCCCGGTCCGGACCGCGTGGACGCACAGGCCGACGGAGAAGATCAGCGACAGGCCAAGCAGCTGCAGATTCATTCCAGGGCCGCCTTGCCCGCCTTGCGCGCGTCGAATTTCTCGGCCGGCGCCAGCCTCATGACCTCGGCCTGATAGCGCTCGTCCTCGCCCGCCGCCAGCAAGGGTAAGGCGCCGGCGCAGGCCGCGCACAGGGCGGCGAGCCAGTCCTGATCAACCTTGTGAAAGTCCGAAAGGACATGGCCCATGACCCGATCCTTGTGCCCTGGATGGCCGATTCCCATGCGCGCGCGGCGAAAATAGGGTCCGATATGGGCGATGATTGAGCGTATGCCGTTGTGGCCCGCAGCGCCGCCGCCCGCCTTCATGCGAAAGCGCCCCGGCGACAGGTCCAGCTCGTCGTAAAATACGATGAGGTTCTCCGGCTCGACCTTATGAAAGCGCAGCGTCTCGCCCACCGAACGGCCGCTGTCGTTCATGAAGGTCTGCGGCTTGAGCAGGACCGCGCGAACCGGCCCATCCGGCGTGGGGATGGCGCCCTCGCGGATCAGGCCCTGGAACTTGGTGCGCTCGGGTCCGAAGTCCCAACGACGCGCGATGGCGTCCATCGCCATGAAGCCGATGTTGTGGCGGTTATGTTCGTATTTGGGGCCGGGATTGCCCAGCCCCGCCAAAATCAGCATGGCCGAGCTCCGAGCCCAGCCGGCCGGGCTTAAGCCTCGGCCGGGGCGGCCTCACCGGCCACGTCTTCGGCGGTCATGGCCGAAGAGGTCGCGATGCTGGCCACGGTGGAGTCGCGGTCGTGCGGCGCGATCTGAACACCGGCAGGCAACTTCAGGTCCTGGGTGCGGACCGAATCGCCCACGTCCAGGCCGGTCAGATCGACCAGCAGTTCTTCAGGAATCGAATCCGCCGGGGCCATCAGCTGCACTTCGTGCAGGGCGATGTTCAGGGCGCCGCCGCGCTTTAGACCCGGCGAAGCGTCTTGGTTCTTGAAGTGCACCGGCACCGAAATGCGGATCAGCTGGTGCTCGTCCACGCGATAAAGGTCAAAGTGGACCGGCTCATCATTGACGGGGTGGAATTGCACGTCCTTGGCGATAACCGACTGGCTTTCGCCGCCATGCTTCAGCGTGACCATGTGGCCCAAAAGCTTGCCCGAATAGAGCGCCTTGCGGAACTCGTTGGCCGGCACTGCGATAGGCACGGGGCCGCGCGGGCCGCCGTACAGCACGCCCGGCACCTTGCCGCCGCGCCGCGCCGCGCGGGCGCCGCCGGTGCCGGTGCTGTCGCGCACTTCGACGTTCAAAATGATCTCGGCCATAGCCATTGCCTCAAAACGAAACCGCCGCGCCTTAAGCCGCGCGGCGTCGGTCTCAGACCGGATAAATAGGGTGCGGCTGTTTACACGCTAAAGCCCCAGGCCGCAACAGCACCGATTGGCGGGCCTCGACTGGGCTGATGATGTTCAGAAAACGCCGTCATCCTCGGAAACGGCGAAGCCGTTATCCGGGGACCCAGCCGCTCCAGGCTCTCGGTTGCGCCAAGGATCAAGCGCCGCAGCGTTGAGGTCTTCGCTGCTGGGTCCCCGGATAAATGCTCCGCATTTTCCGAGGATGACGATCTTAGCCTAAGACTTGGACCGGCGCTTCTTCTTATGAACGGTCGGCTTCTTGACCGGCGCCGGCTTGACGTCGGCGACCTTCACCAGCGCCGGGTCCGGCGCCACGATCGGGGTCACGCCCTTGATGATGCACTGTCCAGTGTCCATCAGCACGTGTTGGCCCATGCAGAAGACATCCTCGTAGTGCGGCTTGGCGACCGCCAAGCACTGATAGAGGTTCAGCTTGGCGGAATGCAGGCAGTCTTGCTCTTCGGCCTCGTCGAGCAGGGCCATCAGCTGATCGCTGTAATCCTCGCTCCCGTCGCCCAGGGCCGCCAGAGCGGCCACGGCCAAGGCCCTGTGGACCAGGGCGGAATAGGGACCGGCGTTGGGCGACCCGCTGATGATCAGCGGCGTAGCGCCCGTCGACGCCAGTTGCAGGCGCGCCTGTTCTTCAGGGGGCGGAGCCAAGGGTTGGTCGGACAAGGATTTGGCCAAGGCCAAGCGGCCGTCGCGGTCTGGCACGAACTGGGCGGACCATTTCTGATGCTGGACATCGTAGGCGGCCTGCTTGACCCGCTTACCGGTGTCCAACACCCGTTGGCCCTGTTCGGTCAGGGCCGCGACGATCAAGCCTGCGGCGGAGTCGGCGCCGGCGAACACGGTGGCGTAGCGCGGATCGGCCATCAGGGCTTCGGCGACCTGGGCGCGTTGACGTGGATCGGCCCCGAACGCGCGCACCGAGGCGACGAAGGCGTGGTCCTGCAGGGCGACGATGGCGGCGTAGGCGGCCATCCCCTCCTGCATCTGCCGCGGCTCATAGGCCTCGGTGTCGCGCAAGGAGGCGGCGATCGATTTGCCGTCGGGGAAAGCGGGGCTGACCGTGGACGCGCGGTCGACATAGGCGATATAGACGCTGGCGGCCCCCAGCACCTTAGTCGGCAAGGTTACAGCCGGCGCTCCGGGCGCGACGGAGAACGCCGCGTCCGACAAGGCCTGGTCTGCGCCCGGCGCGGCCTGAAAGCCGGTCAGCAAGGCGGCGGCGCAAACGACTGCGACGGTCGCGCCCAGACGCACGGTGCGAGGCTTAGCGGATGGGGTCATGGAATTCCTTGATGCAAAATCGGTTCAACCACCCGTTCTGCTCCTTTGAAAGATCAATAGCTTATCGGCGTAAAGGGTATTCGACCCACAGGCGAACCCCTCCGCCAACTCCTATGGCCTATACAAGGTTCCAGCCGATCACCGCGGTCAAAGTTGGGCGGCCGTGTATCAAAATGGCGTGAATCCTAGCCCAAGGCCAGAACAACGCGGTCCAGTTGGGCCAGGGCCAGGGCGCGGTCCGTGGGAAAATCCTCGTCCACCCACCAATCTTCGACCTCCTTCAGAGCCTGGCCGACCAGCGGACCCTGCGCCAGTCCGGCCGCGATGGCGTCTTCGCCCGTCAAGGGAAATTCCGGCGCCGACCAGCTTTCGCCCAGGGCCAGAAGCTTGCGCCATTGACCGGCCAGCTTTGGCCGATCAGCCGCCGCCCAGGCCAGTTTGACCCGGTCGTGGAAAGCCCGCACGCCTGCGCGATAAACGGCTCGCCTGGCTTCGCGCGGACTGAGCCAAGGGACGATGCGCGGCTCGCGCGCCACGGCGGCCGTCAAGCGGTCTCGCTGGGTGTTGGACAGCCTCAATCGCTCCGCCACGCGGGTCACTTCGGCGGCGTCCTCGGGCAGGAGGGCCGCCAAGCGCAATTCCGGGTCGTTCTCGTAGAGTTTGTCGCGCTCAATCCCGACCAGGGCGTTAAATCGGTCCAGCGCGGCTGTCGGCAAGATCGCCGCCAGGACCCCTGCCCCGTGCATCAAGGCCGCCGCAGAACGCGGGTCCTCGGCGGCAAGGAGCTTGAGCAACTCCTTTGACGTGCGCTCGGCCGAGCGCCCCGACAACATGCCCTTCAGCGCCTTGCAGGCCGACACAGCCGCCGGATCCGGATCACCGCGGCCATACCAGGCCTGGAACCGGAAAAAGCGCAGGATGCGTAGGTAGTCCTCGCGGATGCGGGTCAGGGGATCGCCCACGAAGACGATACGGCCCGCCTTGGCGTCTTCCACGCCATGGCCGAGCGGGTCGTGGATGGTCCCCCCTGCGTCCATATAAAGGGCGTTGAGGCGAAAATCCCGTCGGCGGGCGTCCTCCAGCCAGTCATGTGTGAAGGCCACCACAGCCCTACGGCCGTCCGTAGACACATCGCGGCGCAAGGTGGTGATCTCATAGGGTCGACCCTCGCTGATGGCCGTGACCGTGCCGTGCTCCACGCCGGTGGGCACTGAGCGAAGGCCCGCATCGTCCAGGGCGCTGATGACCTGGTCCGGGGTCAGCACCGTGGCGATGTCGATATCGTCGATCGGGCGGCCGAGCACCGTGTTGCGCACGCATCCGCCGACAAAACGTGCGCAATCGGCCCCGCCGGCCTCTTCCAGCGCAGACATGACCGCGCGCGTCGCCGGCGTGTTCAGCCAAGCGGGAGGCGCGGCGGGGGGCGGCTCATCAGCCATGAGGCGGGCCCTCCAGGCGATCCAGCAGGGCCTTAAGCATGGCCGCCGTGGCGCCCCAGATCAGATGCTCGCCATAGGTGATGACGTAGTGCCACCGAGGCGGGCCCGGCTGCTCGCGCAGCCTGCGCACGTGGTTGGCCGGATCCATCAGGTAGGCGAAAGGCGCCTCGAACACCTCCGCCACCTCACTGGGGTCGGAGACCGGCTCAAAGTCAGCCTCGACAAAGCCAACCACGGGCGTGACATCGTAGCCGGTGAGCAGGCGAAATGAGGTTGAAAGGCCCGCCAGCTCGACCTGATGTTCACGCAATCCGATTTCCTCGCACGCCTCGCGCAACGCTGTCTGCCAGGGCGCTTCGCCGGCTTCGCTGCGTCCGCCCGGAAAGGCGATCTGGCCTGCGTGGCGGCGCAGACCGTCGGCCCGGCGCGTCAGCAGCACGCTCAACCCCGCAGGCCGCGGCACGAGGCCGATGAGCACCGCCGCTGACGTATAGCCTTCGGCCGGCGCGGGCGTGACCAGGTCCGGATTCAGGTCCAGGTCGGAGCGAAAGGCAGGCTGAGCGAACGGGGCGTCCAACGGATCCAGCCGAGCGGCGATGAATTCGCGCAGCGCGGCCCCCTCGGGCAGGGCCGACGCCACTGAAAGATTCGCCTGATCCTGAACGCCGCTGCTCGCCATCGAGCCAGAGGTAAGCGAGCCATGAGCGCGAGGGAAGCCCGGAATGGATTGTCCTGGCTGCAAGCGCCCGTGCGGCGGCTTTGGCAGGCTAAGCTGCACCGCGCGGCGGCAAAGTCACAACGCCGGATGGCGGCGAGCGATCCCCTGCCGACCAACGCCACAGAACGCGCCGGCTGTCGACCGGACCGGGCATCTTGATCTGCCCGGGCGGCGCGGCTTGAAAGCCGAACTTGCGGAAAAAGGGCTCGTCGCCCACCAGCAATATCAGCCCGCGCCCTTGGGTTCGGGCGGCCTCGCACGCTGTCTCGACAAGCGCCTTGCCGAGGCCTTGGCCGCGCCAGGCGTCGTCCACAGCGAAGGGTCCCAAAAGAATCGCCGGCGCGTGATCGACAACAATCGGCCACATGCGTACGCAGCCGACCACTTGGTTCTGCGCCCAAGCGACAAATGACAGGCTCAAATCCGGCATATTGCCTTCGCGCAGGCGCTCGGCCGCCTTGGCGAAACGCCCGGGTCCGAATGCGCGCTCGATCAGCGCCTGCACGCGCGCGCTGTCCTGCGCCCGCTCAGCGGCGATGGTCGTGGTCAAACCCGGAAGGCTGGAGACGGACATGCGTTGGACAATCAGTTGGATGTAATATCAGCGAAATTTGGAGCGAGACTGGCTTGGGCGCGCCCATAGGGCCGGCGGACCGGCGCGTCAATCGTGACGGCGTGACGATAGAGGCGATAGGCTGCGGGGATGGGCTGATGGGCGACGGAGCCCGCGATCCATGGGGCGCCCCTGCGGCAAAGCGTCGGCCGCCGACAATGCCTCGGATTCGCCCTAGCGGCTTGCAATCTTGACCCATGCGAAAAGCCCAGGCTTATGTCGCCACAAGGGAACACGACCAGGAGCTTACGGGATGAAACTTTTACGGATGGGCCTGATCGCCGCCGTGATGATGGCCTTCGCGGGCCATGCGATGGCCGCCGATGCGCCCAAGATCGATCCGGCCATGCGGGCCCAGGGCATGAAGGAAGCGCCCGCCGTGGCGCAAGCGGCCGGGGTGAACTGCACGGTGTCCGATGCGCTGTTCGTAGGATCCGGAACAGCCAAGGTGAACGGCAAGGATATCGACAGCAAGGTCTATGAAGTGGCCTGCAAGGAAGGCCTGGGCTACTTTTTCATCTCGCCGAAGGACAGCCCGCCCGAAATGTTCGATTGCCTGTCGCTCAAATCCATAGCGGATCAGGCAGCGAAAGGCGGCAAGGGCGGCGGCATCGGTCAAACCTGCAAGTTGCCCGACAACCAGGACCCCAAGCACGGTTTGGAGCCGCTGCTGGTCAAGGCCAATGTCCCGTCATGTACCGTGGCCAACGCAAAATATATCGGCAGCAGCCTCTCAGAGAAGATCAGCATCTTTGAAGCCAGTTGCACCAACGGTCACGGCTATCTGATCACCGCGCCCTTGGCCGGGTCGACCCATGCGCTTTCAGCCAATGACTGCGCCGAATCGGCTCTGTTTGCCATGAAGTGCGAATTCACCTCGGACGCCGCCATCAAGCAGCAACTGCTGGCCTTGCCGGGATCGTCCAATCCGGCGGGTTGCCAGCCGAGCGACGCGCGTTGGGTGGTGACCTCCGTCAGCGGGGACAGGTACTATGAGATCGCCTGCTCTGACGGCAAATCGGGGTATATCTTCCAGGCCGACATCGCCGGAAAGGTGAAGCAGGTCATCCCCTGCGCCAACGCCGAACAACTCGCCGGGGGCTGCACCTTGACCAACATCAGCGTGGCCAGGACCGAACAAGCGGGCCTGTACAGCACCCTGGCCACCAAGATGGGCTACCCCTGCACGGTGACAAAATACCAGAGCCTCAATTTGGAAGCGGATAAGCCGCACCGCGAAGTGGTGGAATTGGCCTGTAAGGAACATCCCGGCTCGGTCTGGACCTTGATCCCGACCGAAGGCGGCGATCCGGTCGAGATGAACTGCATTCGCGCAACCTCGGTCGGCCTGCCCAGCTGCAAGCTGACCCCGATGTCGGACAGCTATCTCGATCTGGCCTCGCAGATCAAAAGCAAGGGTAAGACCTGCGCTGTGTCCAACGCCCGCTACCTCACCGGCGTTCGTGACCAGAACGGCGACGACTTTGTGGAAGTCGCCTGCAGCGGCGGCGGCGGCATGGTGATCGCCTATACCCCCGCCAGCATCGAAAAGGTGCTCGACGTGTTCGACTGTAAGGAAACAGCCGGCACCACGCGGGCCTGTAAGCTGAAATAGGCTTAGCCCTGCACAAAATCAGCCCGCCGGAGCGACTGCTCCGGCGGGCTTTTTCTTTGCGCGGCGCGTCAGGCCCCGGGGAGTGTTTCCTGGAAGCGGATCGGCTGTCCCAGGGACGGGGCGATCACTTCGTCCTCGCGCATGACGATCCGGCCCCTGATGATGGTGGCCACCGGCCAGCCCTTGGCCTCAAAGCCGTCGAAGGGCGTCCATCCGACCTTGGTTGCCTGGTCCTCATGGCGAATGGTGCGGCGGGCGTTCAGATCGACCACCGTCAGGTCACCGTCGTATCCCATGGCGACGCGGCCCTTGCCGGCCACGCCGAAGATGCGGTTCACCCCGTGTGCGGTCAGGTCGACGAACCGCTCAAGGCTCATCCGCCCTTCCGCCACATGGGTCAGCATCAGCGGAACCAGGGTCTGCACCCCCGGCATGCCCGAGGGCGAAGCGGGATAGGGTTTGGCCTTCTCCTCACGGGTATGGGGGGCGTGGTCTGAACCGATCACGTCGGCCACGCCCTGGTCGATGCCGCGCCACAGGCCCGCGCGATGCCAGGCGCCGCGAATGGGTGGGTTCATCTGGGCGAACCCCTTCAGCCGCTCATAGGCGCCCGGCGCCTCCAGGGTCAGGTGCTGGGGCGTGATCTCCACGCTGGCCAGATCCTTGTTCTGGGCGAGCAGCTCAATTTCCTGGGCGGTCGTCACATGCAGCACATGGATGCGCTTGCCGTGTTTGCGCGCCAGGCGCAGCAGCCTCTGGGTGGACAGCAGGGCCGTCTCGGCGTCACGCACCTCCTCGTGGCTGGTCCAGTCGCCCTCGCGCGCCAGAGCCCGGCGTTCGGCCAGGCGGAACTCGTCCTCAGAATGAAAAGCCGCCCGCCGGCGGATCGACTTGAGCACGCGCTCTACCCCCTCGTCATCGGCGACCAGCAAGGTGCCGGTGGAGGCGCCCATGAACAGCTTGACCCCGCACACGCCCGGCAGGCGTTCCAGCTCGGCCAGATGATCGGCGTTGTCGTGCGTCGCGCCCGCGTAAAAAGCGTGGTCGCAATGCATGCGCCCCTTGGCCCGGTGCAGCTTGTCCTCGATCGCAGCCGGGTCGCTGGTGGTCGGGTTGGTATTGGGCATCTCGAACACGGCCGTGACCCCGCCCAACACCGCCGAGCGCGACCCGCTCTCCAGATCTTCCTTCCACTCCATGCCCGGCTCACGGACATGGACTTGGCTGTCGATCACGCCCGGCAGGACCGTCAGGCCGCGCGCATCGAACACGTCGCCCGCCGAGGCCTGGCCCAGATCGCCGATGGCGGCGATGCGGCCGTCTCTGACGCCGACGTCGGCCAAGCCGCGGCCGGCATGATTGAGCAGCTCGCCGCCGCGAACGATCAGATCAAAGGTTTCAGCCATGGGCGCCTTTCTTGACGGCGTGGGAGGGATGGTCAGCGGTGGCCTCGAACAGGGCCTTGGCGGCCTGCACCACCGCGGACACCGGAAGGTCGAGCATATGACAGACGGGCTGGCAAAGGCCCGGGTCGACCGCCTGAATCTGCGAGAAACTGCGAGGCCCGCGAACCACCCGGGTGTTTTCGCCCCAAGGGCCGTAGAGTCGCTCGTCGGAGGGGCCGAACAGGCCCAGCGTCGGCGCGCCTGCCGCGGCGGCCAGGTGCATCAGACCGGAGTCGTTGCCGATGAACAGGCGCGCCTGTTTGAGCGCCGCATAGGTGATCAACAGGTCGCCCTGGCCGGTCAGATCGATCCAGCGCTCGCGGGGAATAGAGCGGCGTAGAGGCTCGGCCGCACGCCAGTCGTCAGGCCCGCCCAGGATCAACAAGCGGCCGTGTTCAAACGGCGCGCCCTTTTCCATGAGCTGGACCGCCGCCAGGGCGAAACGCTCAACCGGCCAGGTCTTGCCGATCCAGTTGGCGGCCGGGCCCACGGCCAGGATCGGGCCGCCGGAGCCCAGCAGCGCCTGCGCCTTGGCTTCGGTCTCGGGGCTCGTGAACAGGAAAGGCGGCGGGGGCGCGTCGGCTAACTTCAGCAACCGCGCCGCCTCGATCACCTTGTGCACCGGCTGGCGATCTCCCGCGCGGTGGATGGCGCGCTTTTTGGCCGACAGGAAGCGGGCGATGGAGGAGCCGCGCCGGTCCAGGATCAAACCCCAGCGCCGCGTGCGCACCTGGCTCCACAACTTGAACCAATGGCCCTTGCCCTTGGATTTCTCCATCACGATGATCTGATCCAGATTGGGGACATCGCGATAGAGCGGCGCGGAGGGAGGCCCGGCAACGATGGTGAAACGGGCGTCGGGAATTTCGTCGTGCAGACGCTTAAGCAGGCCCGACGCCAGCACGGCGTCGCCGATGCGGTTGGAACTGATATACAGGATCGGAAAACCCTTGGGCGTCATCGCTTCATCTATAGGGCGTACTCCGCCATCGCCCAAGCTTTGCACTGCGTACGGTCAATGACCCAGCCTGTATTCCATCGTTTGACCAGTCGCGCGCTCGTGGGGGTGCGGGGCGCCGACTGGCGGCCATTCCTGCAAAACCTGTTGAGCAACGACGTCGAGGCGCTGGAGCCCGGTCAGGCGCGCGCCGCCCTGCTGCTGACCCCCCAGGGCAAGCTGTTGTTCGACCTGATCGTCATCGCCCAGGACGACGGCGCCTTGCTCGACGTCCTGGCTGAACGGCGCGAGGCCTTGATCCAGCGGCTGAAGCTGTATCGCCTGCGGGCCAAGATCGAGATCGAGGCGGTCGATGGCGTGGTGTGGACCGCCACAGGCGCCCCGCCGGCGGGCGAAGGCTGGATCGCCGATCCGCGTCTTGAGGCGCTCGGTTGGCGCGGTTACGGCATCGCCCCGCCGCCGGGCGCCGCCCTCGCCGATGAAGCGGCCTATGGCGCTCTGGCCCTGAGCCTGGGCGTGCCCGATCCGGCCCTGGACTGCACGCCTGACAAGACCTTCCCCCTGGAGGCGGACTTTGACCTGCTGAACGCCATCGACTTCCACAAGGGCTGCTATGTGGGTCAAGAGACCACCTCGCGGATGAAGCGGCGCAGCGCGGTCAAGACCCGCATGGTCCCCATCGTATTCGAAGGCCCCCCGCCGCCAGTCGGGACGTCCGTGATGGTCGGCGACCTACGCGCGGGCGAGGTCCTGTCCGGCGCGCCGGGGCGGGCCATGGCGCTGCTCAGGCTTGATCGGGCTGTCAGTGGCTCCTTGACTGTAGATGGCCGCCCCGCAGCGCTGGACGCGCCGCCCTGGTGGCCGCAAGACGTGCTTCCGAAAGCGGGCGATATCGAGCCAGATTGAGCCATGAGCGAGCCACTGATTCGATGCGGCTGGGGCGGCATGGCGGGAACCGCCATCTATGAGGCCTATCACGACACCGAATGGGGCGTGCCCGAACGGGACCATCGGGCTCTGTGGGAAAAGCTGGTGCTGGACGGGTTTCAGGCCGGGCTGTCCTGGATCACGATCCTGAAGAAGCGCGAGGCTTTCCGCGCGGCGTTCGACAATTTCGACCCGCAAAAGGTTGCCCGCTATGGCGACGCCGACCGCGCACGGCTGATGGCGGACGCCGGCATCATTCGCTCCAACGCCAAGATCGACGCGGCCATTTCAGGCGCGCGGATCTATCTGGACATGCGTGAGCGCGGGGAGGACTTCTCGAGTTTCCTGTGGTCATTCGTGGACGGCGCGCCGATCCAGAACGGCTTTGAGACTCTGGCCCAGGTCCCGGCCCAGACCCCTGCCTCCGTGCAGATGGCCAAGGCGCTGAAGGCCAAGGGCTTCAAGTTCTGCGGCCCGGTGATCGTCTACGCCTTCATGCAAGCCACCGGCATGGTCAACGACCACCTGACCGGCTGTTTCCGCCACGATCCGGTGCGCGCCATGGGCCAAGCCCAATGAGCTGCGGCCCGGACATGTTGCTGGAGAAGGCCTGCGGCGCGGGCCCTGTCTGCGGAGTGGACGAGGCCGGACGCGGGCCCTGGGCCGGGCCGGTGTCGGCCGGGGCGGTGATCCTCGACCCGCGCAGGGTTCCAGAGGGTCTGAACGACTCCAAGGCCCTGAGCCACCAACAGCGCGAGGCCCTGGAGATCGAGATCAAGACCCACGCCATAGCCTGGGCGGTGGGCTTCGCCTCTGTGGCCGAGATCGACGCGATGAACATATTGCAGGCGACGGGCCTGGCCATGCGCCGGGCGGTGGAGGCGCTGTCGACGCCGCCCGCCTTCGCCCTGGTGGACGGCAATTACGCCTTCAAGCTGCCCTGCCCCGTCAAGACCGTGGTCAAGGGCGACGCCCTGTCCTGCTCCATCGCCGCCGCCTCGATCCTGGCCAAAACCGCGCGTGACCGCCTGATGGTGGAGCTGGACGGCCTCTACCCCGGCTACGGCTTTTGCGCCCACAAGGGCTATCACGCCCCGGTCCATGTCGAGGCCCTGCGACGACTTGGACCGTGCCCCGAGCATCGGATGTCGTGGGCGCCGGTGAAACTCGTTATCGCTGATATAGGCGCGCCGCCGGACGCCTCGGCCTGCGAGGCGAACTGAGGGTTGTCCAACTGGACGAACGCGTTCGATCCATGCTCTTTGTCTCGAGCCCGATTGGAAACGCCCATGTCCGCACGCTCTGCTTTGATCCTCGCTACAGCGGCGGCCCTTATCGCCGGTCCCGCCTTGGCATTGCCGGGCGATCAGGCCCACCCGATCGCCGTACATTTTCGGCCGGGGACCGACAGCATCCAGCTTACCGGCGAGCTGAAGCAGAACGTCGACTGTTGCTATTACCGGATCAAGGCCCATGCGGGGCAGGTCTTGCAGTGGCGCTTCACCGGCCCGGCCTATCGGGCGGTGATCACCTACCCTGACGGCAGCGCGGAAGGGCCGGGCATTCCCAACGCCATCCCGCTGGACAAGGACGGGGTCTATATCCTGCGGTTCGCGCCCAATCTGATGGCCGACGGCGCCTTTGGGCGCTTCGTGCTCACCATCACGATTTTGGCTCCCAAGTAAGGCTAACCGTCCAGGGCGGTCTTGAGAATTTCTCGGATGTCGCGACGGGAAATGGCGTTGAAGCCCGCCTCCTCGACAGCCGCCCGCCGATCATCATTGCGGACCAGGTCCATGCAAAGCGCGATAATCTCACGCCGCCCGGCGAAGGGCAGGGCCGCCTTGATGTCGTCCTCGATGAACACGCCCGGTTCGAGCTCCGAAACGACCGCCTTTCGATTGGCCATCAGATAGGAGCAGCGGACGATCTCGAATATCTTCGCGTGGTCGTACAGGTTGATGTTCAAGATCACCTTGGCCCGCTCGATCAGACCGTCGCGGGCGGCGCCGTAGAGGCCGCTGACGAATACCGTGGTCAGGCCGCAGTCGGACAAGGCGTGCAAAGCCGCCATGCGCTTGGGGCCGGCCAAGCCATAGAGCAGGACATCGATGTCCTGGGGCTGGGCTTTGTTCAACCGGCTGAGCAGGGGCGCGTAGCCCACGGGGGCGAGACGAACATCCACATCGCCCAGGCCGGTCCAGGCCTCTAGATTGGCGGCGCTGTATTCCCAGATTCTGAAACGGGAGGCGCAGTAACGCAGCGACGGCCGGATCTGCTGCACCGGCACCCCGCGCAGCTGTTCGAAATTGTAGATGATCGTCCCATCAGGAAAGGCGTTCAGCGCTTCCTGCGCCACCACCTGGGCGCCGAACACGATATTGGTGGCGTCCGGCGCCAGATCGTTGACCGAATAGCCGGCCTCGTGCCCCAACTGCTGCAGGCCCCATTGCACCGTGTCGATGACCTCCTTGTAGCCGTTGAGGCCGTGCATGATGTGCTCGCCCAAGCAGTGCACAAGTTGGAACCTAGCCATCTGACGTCTCAATCAATGTCCGGTCGGACTGGAGGGTAAGCGACCATGCGTGACTTGCGGCATGGCGCAAACCACGAAAAACGGCCCGGGATTGCTCCCGGGCCGTTGGGTATTTCAGTTTCCGTGCATACCCAAGCCTAGAGCAAGATGACATAAGGCGGAATCGCCTCATGTCTCAATCTTGCTCTAAATTCAAAGTGTAGAGCCGGATTCAGATTTCGCATGCGAAATCACCCGGCTCTAGGCTTCGGCGTTGGCTTCTTCCTCGGCCTGGACGGCGATCTCCTCGGGGAGGGCCTCCACCGGCAGGGCCTGCTCGCGCAGGGCGGCCAATTGCTCGTCGCGCTTGGCGGCGACGCGCTGCAGACCGCGCAGGTAGGAGCCGGTGCCCGCCGGGATGAGCCGGCCGACGATGACGTTCTCCTTCAGGCCTTCCAGGGTATCGATTTTGCCGTGCACCGAAGCATCGGTGAGCACGCGGGTGGTTTCCTGGAACGAGGCGGCCGAGATGAAGCTGCGGGTTTGCAGCGACGCCTTGGTGATGCCGAGCAGGACAGGCTGAACAATGGCCGGACGACCGCCGCGAGCTTCCGCCTTGGCGTTCTCCTCATCCAGTTCGGTCTTGTCCAGGTGGTCGCCCTTGATCAAGCCGGTGTCGCCCGGCTCGAGGATTTCCACCTTCTGCAGCATCTGGCGAACGATCACCTCGATGTGCTTGTCGTTGATCGGCACGCCTTGCAGTCGGTAGACTTCCTGAATCTCATTGACCAGGAAGTCGGCCAGCGCCTCGATGCCCTGAATGCGCAGGATGTCGTGCGGATCGGGGTTGCCGTCGATGATGTACTCGCCCTTGCGGATCGTATCGCCGTCGTGGACGGAGATGTGCTTGCCCTTGGGGATGAGGAACTCGACCGCTTCGCCCTGTTCGCCCTCGACGGCCTCCGGAGTGATCTTGATACGGCGCTTGTTCTTGTAGTCGCGGCCGAACTCGACCCGGCCGTCCATTTCCGCAATGACCGCGCAGTCCTTCGGCCGGCGGGCCTCGAACAGTTCGGCCACCCGCGGCAGACCGCCGGTGATGTCGCGCGTCTTGGCGCTTTCGGTGGGCAGGCGGGCCAGGACCTCGCCCGGCTTCACAACGTCGCCGTCGCTGACCGACAAGATGGCCCCCACAGGCAGCAGGTAACGGGCGTCGCCGCCGTTGGCCAGGCGCTTATAGGCGCCGTCGTCGCCCAGCACCGCCATAGCCGGACGCAGGTCCGCCCCGCGGGGGCTGGCGCGCCAGTCGGCGACCACCCGGTTGGAGATGCCGGTGGCTTCGTCGGCTTCCTCGCGCACGGATAGGCCGTCCACCAGGTCTTCCAACTTCACCTTGCCGCCCACTTCGGTGATGATCGGCGTGGTGTAGGGGTCCCATTCCACCATGCGCTGGCCGCGCTTGACTTGAGCGCCGTCCTTGAAGCGCAAACGGGCGCCGTAAGGGGGCTTGTAGGACTCGCG
Organism: uncultured Caulobacteraceae bacterium; assembly: GCA_964451265.1. Classification (GTDB taxonomy): domain Bacteria; phylum Pseudomonadota; class Alphaproteobacteria; order Caulobacterales; family Caulobacteraceae; genus BOG-938. The sequence continues at coordinate 19,708 of CAYVHP010000032.1, forward strand.
ATCCTTGCCGTCGACCTGGACGGTCACAAGCATGTTGCGGCTCATGACGATCAGATCGCCATCCGCCGCCGTCACGCTGGCCCCGCCGGTGATGCGGAAGACGCCATCGTTGGTGGCTTCAAAGAACGACTGTTCGGCCACCTGGGCCGCGCCGCCGATGTGGAAGGTCCGCATGGTCAGCTGGGTGCCCGGCTCGCCGATCGACTGGGCGGCGATAACGCCCACCGCTTCGCCGATATTGACGGTGGTGCCGCGGGCCAGATCGCGTCCGTAGCAGGTGGCGCAGACGCCGGGATTGGCGTCGCACACCAGCACCGAGCGAACCTTGACCGACTGGACCCCGGCCTTCTCGATCTGCTCGATCAGGGCTTCGTCCAGATAGGTGTCGGCCGGGAACACGATGTCGCCGTTCGGATCCTTGACGTCCTCGGCGGTGACCCGGCCCAGGACACGCTGGCCCAGGGACACGAGCACGTCGCCGCCCTCGATCACCGCCCGCAAGGTGATGCCGCGCGTGGTGCCGCAATCTTCCTCGTTGATGATGCAGTCCTGCGCCACGTCGACCAGGCGACGGGTCAGGTAACCGGAGTTGGCGGTCTTCAAGGCGGTGTCGGCTAGACCCTTACGGGCGCCGTGGGTGGAGTTGAAGTACTCCAGCACGGTCAGGCCTTCCTTGAAGTTGGAGATGATCGGCGTTTCGATGATCTCGCCCGAGGGCTTGGCCATCAGGCCGCGCATCCCGCCGAGCTGCTTCATCTGGGCCTGTGAGCCCCGGGCGCCGGAGTGGGCCATCATGTAGATGGAGTTGATCTCCAGTTCACGGCCGTCAGGGCCGATCTTCTTGGTGGAAATCTCGGCCATCATCTCGTCGGCCACGCGGTCGGTGGACTTGGCCCAGGCGTCGACCACCTTGTTGTACTTTTCGCCGCGCGTGATCAGGCCGTCGGCGTACTGCTGCTCATATTCCTCGACCAGCTTGCGCGTTTCGGCCACCAGGGCCTTCTTGCGCTCGGGAATGATGATGTCATCCTTGCCGAAGGAGATGCCGGCCTTGGCCGCTTCCTTGAAGCCCAGACCCATGATCTGGTCGGCGAAGATCACCGTCGCCTTCTGACCGCAGTGGCGATAGACGGCGTCGATCAGATTGCCGATTTCCTTCTTGGTCAGCGGCTTTTCCACCAGACGGTGGCCGATGGCCGGGTGATGCGGCAGCAGGGCCGCGATCTTCATCCGCCCGGGGGTGGTGTCGATCACCTTGGTGTGGGCCACGCCGGCTTCATCGCTCTCGGTGAAGCGGGCCTTGATCTTGGTGTGCAAGGTCACGACGCCGGCTTCCAGAGCCGCCTCGATATCGGCGTTGCCAGAGAACAGCTTGCCTTCGCCCGGCTCCTTATCCTTGGCCAACGACAGGTAGTAGAGGCCCAGGACGATGTCCTGCGAGGGCACGATGATCGGGCGTCCGTTGGCGGGCGACAGGATGTTGTTGGTGGACATCATCAGGACGCGCGCTTCCAGCTGGGCCTCAAGGCTCAGCGGGACGTGCACGGCCATCTGGTCGCCGTCGAAGTCTGCGTTGAAGGCGGCGCAGACCAGCGGGTGAAGCTGGATGGCCTTGCCTTCGATCAGCTTGGGCTCGAACGCCTGGATGCCCAGACGGTGAAGCGTCGGGGCG
>CAYVHP010000033.1:0-27662 GCA_964451265.1 uncultured Caulobacteraceae bacterium
GCGGGGTAGAGATCGACTCCGACGTGGCGGACGATCCCAAGATCAGCCTGATCCAGAACCAGGTTGAAATGGGCGTCGCCGTGCGGATGGCGGTGCTCTCCAGCCTGGCCGCGCGATTGGGTCACCCCTGATGGCCGCCGCACGCACCACCGCCTTTATCAACGCCCGCCTGGTGGATCCTGAAAGCCGCTATGACGGCCCCGGCGCCCTGGTGGTGCGTGACGGCGCCATCGCCGACGTGATCAAGCGGCCGGACTTTGGCGAGATGTCCGAACAGCTCAAGGTGATCGATTGCAACGGCGCCATGCTGGCGCCGGGCCTGATCGACATCCGCGTCAAGACCGGCGAGCCGGGCCACGAGACCAAGGAGACGCTGAAATCGGCCTGCCGGGCGGCGGCGGCGGGGGGCGTCACCTCCATCGTCATCCAGCCCGACACCGATCCGGCGGCGGATGATCCGGCGACCGTTGATTTCATCCTGCGCCGGGCGCGCGACATCGGCCTGGTGCACGTCTACGCCGCCGGCGCGGCGACCCAGGGGCTGGAGGGCCAGCGGATGGCCGAGATCGGCCTGATGATGGAAGCCGGCGCCCAGTACATCACCGACGTAGACCGGCCCATTGTCGATTCCAAAGTGATGCGCCGGGTGCTGTCCTACGCCAAGGGCTTCGGCGCCCTGGTGGCCCATCGTCCCGCCGACCCCCATCTGTCGGCCGGCGCCGGCGCCACCGAGAGCGAGTTCGCCGCGCGGATGGGCTTGCCCTCCGTCCCGGTGGTGGCCGAACGGATCATGCTGGAACGCGATCTGGCCCTGGCGGAGATCACCGGCGCGCGTCTGTTGGTGGACCAGATCACCTGCGCAGACTCGCTTGAGCGCCTGGAGCGTGCGCGGGACCGGGGGCTGAACGTGGCGGCCACCGCCTCGATCAACCACCTGAGCTTTAATGAGCTGGACATCGGCGACTACCGCACCTTCTACAAACTGAACCCGCCCCTGCGCGCTGAATCCGACCGTCAGGCCCTGATCGACGCCTTGTCGGCGGGCCTGGTCGAAATCGTGGTCTCGGCCCACGCCCCGGCCCCCGCTGAAGACAAGCGCCTGCCCTTCGATGAAGCCACGCCGGGCGCTGTGGGTCTGGAGACCTTGCTCGCCGGCCTGCTGTCCCTTCATCACGAGGGCCGCGTGGCCTTGGTCGATCTGATCCGCGCCGCCACCTATGCCCCCGCCGCGCTTTTGGGCCTAAAGGCCGGACGCTTGGCGCCCGGCGCTCCGGCGGACCTTGTGCTGTGCGATGTAGATGCACCCTTCGTGCTGGACGCGGACACCCTGCTGTCGAAATCCAAGAACTCGCCCTTCGACGGCCGCCGTTTGCAGGGTCAGGTTCTGTTGACCATGGCCGGCGGCAAGGTTGTACATCAGGCGCAGGAATAGGCGTTCCGCGCCGCCCGGCCGGTCATCGCGACAGACCATCTTCCCTCGCCGAGCCTGTCGTGAGATGACACGGCCCAGGAGAACAAAACGAGGTCGATCTTGAGCGCCATGCCGTCCTGGGCTTTCGCCGTGCTGATCGTCGGCGGCTATCTTCTCGGCTCCATCCCGTTCGGCGTGATCGCCACGCGGCTGGGCGGAATGGGCGATATCCGTCAGGTCGGCTCGGGCAATATCGGCGCGACCAACGTGCTGCGCACCGGCCGCAAAGATCTGGCGCTGATCACCCTTGCGGGAGATGGCGGCAAGGGCGCGGCGGCCGTGGGCCTGGCCTGGTTGATGTTCGGACGACACAACCCCGAACTGTCGGCCCTCGCGTGCGCCCTGGCGGGCGGATCGGCGTTTCTCGGCCACCTATTTCCTGTGTGGTTGGGTTTCAAAGGCGGCAAGGGCGTGGCGACTTTTCTGGGCGTGCTGCTGGCCGCCGCCTGGCCGGTGGGTCTCGCGGCGTGTGCGACCTGGTTGATCACGGCCAAGCTCGGCAAGATCTCATCGCTCGCCGCCCTCGCCGCCGCCGCCCTCTCCCCTCTTTACGGGGTCTTATTGCACCGGCCGCCGCCCACTGTGGCCCTCGCCTCAGTGTTGGCTGTGCTCGTCGTGCTGCGTCATCGCGATAACATCCGCCGACTGCTCAACGGCAGCGAGCCGCGCATCGGCGCCGACAAGGCTAAGGCCGCGTGAGCGCCCTTTCGGACCGTGAACGGCGCGACTGGCTGAGGCTGGCCCGCGCTGAGACGGTCGGGCCGACGGCCTTTCGCTATCTGCTCGACACCTATGGGGACGCAGCAGGCGCAATCGACGCCCTGCCCGGCTTAGCCCAGCGCGCGGGCCGCGCCAACCCGCCGCGCGTGCCGAGCCCGGTTGAGGCCGAGCGTGAGATTGAGGCTGGGCTGGCCCTAGGCGCGCGCCTGCTGTGTTCGGGCGAAAGCGCCTTTCCGCCCCAACTGGCCGCGATCGACCCACCGCCGCCGGTGATCTGGGCCCTGGGAGACGCCGGTCTGCTGCACGCCCGTACGGTGGCGGTGGTCGGCGCACGTATCGCCAGCGCTGCGGGCCAGCGCTTCGCCCGCACACTGGCGCGCGATCTTGGCCAAGGCGGTTATGTCGTGGCCTCCGGATTGGCCAGGGGCATAGACGGCGCGGCCCACGAGGGCGCCATGGACACCGGCACGGTGGCGGTCCTGGGGGGCGGCATCGATGACATTTACCCACGCGAGCACGGCGATCTGTACCGCCGCATCGCCCAGAAAGGCTGCGTGGTGTCGGAAAGTCCTGTCGGCCACAGGGCCCAGGCGCGAGACTTCCCCCGCCGCAACCGACTGATCTCGGGCCTGTCGCTCGGCGTAGTGGTGGTGGAAGCGGAGATGCGCTCGGGGTCTTTGATCACCGCACGCCTGGCCGCCGAACAGGGCCGTGAGGTCTTCGCCGTGCCGGGCTCGCCGCTGGACGCCAGGGCTAAGGGAACCAACGATTTGATCCGCCAGGGGGCGGCCCTGTGCGAGGGCGCCCAAGATGTGCTGCGCACGCTGGAGGGGCTTCGCGGGGTTAGCGAGCCGCCGCGCCTCACGGGTTCGCAAAGCGGGCCGCCGGATGAGGCCCTTTTGACCCGGGTCGCGGACCTGCTCTCGCCCACGCCGGTGGGATGGGACGAACTGGCCAGGGCCGCCGGCGCGCCTGGGCCTGAGGTCTATTCGGCGCTGGTGGAGTTGTCGCTGGCCGGACGCGCCGAACTGCTGCCGGGCGGGATGGCGATAAGCGGCTGACCCCGCCGCTTAGGGCGACAAATCAATCCTGAAACTTGGCCGGCGCAATGATTGCCAAGGCGCAAATTATTCCCTAGCCTAATAGTTTGAGGTCATATTGTCAGACCTCCATATATTGACGTCCCACTCAAGGGGCGATTTCAGTTGGGGAAGAAACATGAATAAACTCCATATGATGGCAGGCGCAGCCATGTCCGTTATGGCGCTCGCACCGGCGCTTTCCGCACACGCTGCGGACAACGCTATTGGCGACGTGGTCGTCACAGCCACCAAAACCGGAACGACGAACCTGCAGAAGACGCCTCTCTCGATCTCTGTGATCGGAGGCAACGATCTTAGAGCCACCCAGGTGGTGAAGATCCGGGATCTGGCTTCGGACGTGCCCGCCCTGAAGGTTGTCAACGCCAACTCCAACATCGTCTTCTATATCCGCGGCATCGGCGGGTTCGCCTCTAACGACGAACAGGATGTCGGCATCTACGAGGACGGCGTCTATGTCGAAAAATCGTCCAGCATCCTGACCGCCAACTTCAACGACCTTGAGCGCGTCGAAGTGGCCAAGGGTCCGCAGGGCACGACCTTCGGCCGTAACTCGGTCGGCGGCGCCATCAACTTCATCACAAGGCAGCCTTCGACCAGCTTCCAGTTCCAGAACACCCTGAGCCTGGGCAGCTACAACCTAGTTGACGAAGCGGTCCGCATCTCCGGCCCGATCACCGACCATCTGCAGGCTTCGGCCGCGGTCTCCTATGTGAAACACGACGGCTATCTGAAGGACGTGGTGCCCGGCGTGGCGAGCGCCAACAGCGCCAACCGCTTTAGCTTCCACGGCGGCCTCAAGTACGAATTCAACGACAACATCACCAATCTGGTGCGCGCGGATTACCTCTATACGCACGAAAACTACGGGCTTAATTCCGCCAACTATCTTCGCTCGGATGACCCCAGGTACATCGGGTGCTCCGGAACGGCGGCGTCATACGCGGCCGCGCAGTCCACTTGCGCTTTCAAAGGGTTCCCCGCCCCGCTGGCGAACGCTCAGGTCGGCAACTTGCACTACTATGCCGGCGGGACGGCGCCCCTGGAGTCGGAAACTGATTACGGCATCAACGACGAGCTCAACTGGAAGATCAACGAGAACCTCAGCCTCAAGAACCTTGTGGCTTATAAGACCGCTGAAAACCCTACGGTGTTCGGCGGCAACGGCACCGAATATGTGACCAGCATCAACACGACTCTATTCTTCCAGAAGCAGTTCAGCGATGAACTGACCCTGCAGCACACCTTCGACAATCTGAAGGGTGTCGTGGGCGCCTCCGGCTGGACCTCGGAGAATCGCTTCAAGGCGCCGTCGTGGAACTTCGCCAACCCCACCGTGACGAATTACAACCCGTACAATCCGGGGACCAGCACTGAATCTTATCAAGATACCCGTTGGTACACCATATCTTATGCGGTTTACGCGAACGAAACCTACCAAATAACTAAGGACGTCGGGATCCTATTTGGCGCTCGATATACTGTAGAGCAGAAGAAGCTAGACACCTACAATACCTGCTTCAACTGGACCGGAGGCGTTCCCGCCGGCGGCCTGCCAGGCTACAATCCCGCTTACCCCGGGGTCTATACTGGCGGCAGCCCGACCCTGTGTCCCGCCACCGGCACCAGCAACCCTTTCACCGCGATTACCTATCCCTTCGTCGCGGGCTACGGGAACGTCTTCCCGCAGAATGGTGTGAATATCACCCCGGATCTGGTGCAGAACGCCAATGCCTTCACGCCAAAGATCGGCGTTCAATGGCAGGCCACGAGCAACGCCTACCTTTATGCTTCCGCCACGCGGGGCTTCAAGAGCGGCGGTTTCAGCTTCACGGCGCGCAACTCCTACGGTGCGGTTTACCAGCCCGAATGGATCACGACCTATGAAATCGGGGCCAAGACCGATTGGCTGGACAAGAAGCTGCGCGTGAACGTTGCGGCGTTCCGCAACGAATGGACCAACCTGCAGGTCAACTCCACCATCACCATCCCGGGTACGAACACGCCCTTGACGCAAGCCAGCAACGCGGCCAGCGCCCGAAATACCGGGTTGGACGCGGACGTGACCTTCAAGCCTTGGGATGGATGGACATTTACTTCGTCCGTGACATGGATCCCCGACGCGGTCTACGTCAACTACGCCACCGGTCAGGCCAACGGCTTCTTCACCGGTCTGTTCATCCAGCGCCAGGATCCGCGGTATAACTACGCCAACGGCGGCTATAACGCCACGGGCCACCGCATGGCGAACAACCCGGACGTTGTGGCGACTGTGTCAGGCCAGAAGGACTTCGATCTGGGCAACGGCAACACCGCCTTCATCCACGTCGACGGCAATTATACGGGCAACACCTACTTCGATATCTCCAACGACCCGATCTCGCGTCGTAATCCCTTTGCCCTGTTCAATGCCGCAGCCGGCTGGGCTTCGCCCGGCGGCCACTATCAGGTCGAGCTGTGGGTCCGGAACCTGACCGACAAGCAGTACGCCAACACCCTGCTGCCGGGCTCCAAGGTGCCGCAGGTCGTCGCCGGTGATCCGCGCACCTTCGGCATCCAGTTGAACTACACCTACTGACCTGGACCCGTGTCCCCATCGGCCGGCGGCCGATGGGGATCGGCCTCACTCCGTCGATCCAGAAGGACGGCCGGCTTACCCGAACCGGCCCGTCACATAATCCTGCGTTCGCTTAGCCCTGGGATTGGTGAACAGCTGCTCGGTCGAGGTGAATTCGATCAGGCGGCCCAGATACATGAAGCCGGTGTAGTCGCTGATGCGCGCGGCCTGACCCAGGTTGTGGGTGACGATGACAATGGTGTGGTCGCTTTTAAGCTCCAGCAGAGTCTCCTCCAGCTTGGCGGTGGAGATCGGGTCCAGCGCCGAAGCCGGCTCATCGAGGAGAAGGACTTCGGGGCGAACCGCCACGCCGCGCGCCACGCACAGGCGCTGCTGCTGGCCGCCTGACAAGCCGAGGCCGGAGATATTCAGCTTATCCTTCACCTCGTCCCAAAGGGCCGCGCGACGCAGGGACTCTTCGACCCGCGCGTCCAGATCGGCCTTGTTCAGGCGCTCGTAAAGCCGCACCCCATAGGCGACGTTGTCATAGATCGACATCGGAAAGGGCGTCGGCTTTTGAAACACCATGCCGATGCGCGCGCGCAGGGCCGCAAGGTCCTCGGCGCCGGTCAGGATATTGCGTCCGTCGAACAGGATTTCGCCCTCCGCCCTTTGCCCTGGATAAAGGGCGTAGATGCGGTTGAGGGTGCGCAGCAGGGTGGATTTGCCGCAACCCGAGGGACCGATCAGGGCCGTGATCTGCTTGTCCGCAAACCCTGTGCTGATGCCATAAAGGGCCTGGGTCTTGCCGTAAAAGAAGTCGAGCTTGCGGATGTCGACCTTAGCCGTGCCGGCCGGAATCTCCTCGACAAAGGACTCGTAGGTCTCAGCTTGAGGCTGGGCGTTCATGGGCGTCGGGACTCTCTGGCGAGGGTTCTGGCGATGATATTGACGAACAGCACGGCGAAGGCGATGAGCGCTGCGCCGGCCCAGGCCAGACGCTGCCAGTCGTCATAGGCGCTGAGCGCATAGTTAAAGATCACAGTGGGCAGATTGGCCGTGGGCTTGGTCATGTTCCAGCTGAAAAACTGATTGTTCAGGGCCGTGAACAACAGGGGAGCCGTCTCGCCGGAAATCCGTGCGAAGGCCAGCAGCCCTCCGGTGAGAATGCCGGTGCTGGAGGCCCGCCACAGAATGCGCCGGATGGTGGAGGCCAAGGGTGAGCCCAGGGCCACCCCAGCCTCGCGCAGGGCCGCCGGTTGCAGCTTCATCACATCCTCGGTGGTGCGGGTCACCACGGGCACGGCCAACAAGGCCAGGGCCACCGCGCCGGCGATGCCGGAGAAGCCGTGAAAGGGCCGTACCAGAATGGTGTAGACAAACAGGCCGATCAGGATCGAGGGCGCCGACAACAGCACGTCGTTGACGAAGCGCACGACCTTTCCATAGAGGCTCTCGCCGGCGAATTCGGCCAACCAAGTGCCCGCTAGCACGCCCACGATCACGGCCAGAACCATGGCCAGGGCGCACATCATGATTGAACCCAATATGGCGTTACGCAGTCCGCCGGGAGATCCTGGGGCGGGGGTGTCCATGGTGAAGATCTTCAGGTCCATCCCGCCCAGGCCCTTGGTCACCAGGGACGCTAGAATTAGAGCCAGAAACGTCAAGGCTATGGCGGCGCCGACCCAGCAGAAGACCACGAAGATCGAATTGCCGATTTTGCGGCGAGCGATGAGCAGGTTCGAGGCCATGATCAGACCGCCTTGGCCGGGCCGAGCAACGCTCGCGCGGCCGCGAGCACCACGAAGGTGATCAGGAACAGCACCAGCCCCAGGGCGATCAGGGCGGAAGTGTGCATGGCGCCCGTCGCCTCGTTGAACTCATTGGCGATGGTCGAAGCGATGGTCGAGCCGCTATCGAACAGGCTCTTGGGGAAGGCGTGGGAGTTGCCGATGATGAAGGTCACCGCCATGGTTTCGCCGAGCGCGCGTCCCAGACCCAACATCACCGCGCCGATGGCGCTGCGCCGGACATAGGGCAAGGAAACCGACCAGATCACCTCCACGGTCGTGGCGCCGAGCCCATAGGCGCTCTCGCGCACCGGCGCCGGCACCGTCTCCAGCAAATCGCGCAAGACGGCGGCGATGAAGGGCAGGATCATGATCGCCAGGATCACTGAGGCGGTCAGGATATTGGCGCCGTTGGGCACGCCGAAGATCAGCCCCGCCCACCAGGAGTCCGTCGGCACAGCCAGCATCAGCGGCAGTTGCACATGCAGGGCGAACCAGGGGGCCAATACAAACAGGCCCCACATGCCGTAGACGATCGATGGAATGCCGGCGAGCAGCTCAACCGCTACGCCGATCGGCCGGCGGGCGACGGATGGGCAGAACTCCACCAGGAACACCGCCACGCCAAAGGCCACCGGCAGCGCCATGGCCAGGGCCAGAACCGACGTCACCAAGGTGCCGACAATGGGTCCCGCAGCGCCGAACATCTCGGTCACCGGGTCCCATTCGCTGGTGACAAAAAAGCCCAGGCCGAATTTGTGAAAGGCTGGCCAGCCGCCGATCAGCAGGGCGATGATCACCCCGACAAGAGCGGCCAAGAGTGTTGTGGCGCTCAAGGCGCACAGGGCTTCAAACACGGAGTCAAGGACCCCGCCCTGGCGCTTATCCTTGGACGACGCTTCAATCGCTAAGGTCATGGGGCCTTCCGGCAGACATGTCTTGCGCCGGTATAGGGTGCAAGCACGACAGTACAAAGACAATCGAGGCGCGCGCTTGGTGCTCTGCGCCTTGCCCCATCCGGCAAGCTATTTGGACACGTAAACGGGCTTGCCGTCGGGGCCTTTGATCTGCGCCGCCCATTCCTTGCGCATCAGCGCTTTGCCCGGCGCAGGCAGCGGAACGTAGTCGAGCTGGGCTGCGGCGGCGTCTCCGTTTTTGAATGCCCAGTCAAAGAAGCTGAGGACGGCTTTGCCATTGGCGGGGTTCGTTTGATTTTTGTAGATCAACACGAAGGTGGCGCCGCTGATGGGCCATGAGCCTGCGCCTGGTTGATTGAGCAGCAGCAAATAGTTGCCCGGCGCCTTGGTCCAATCCGCATTGGCTGCGGCCGCCGCAAAGGACGCGGCGGTCGGTGCGACGTAGGCGCCGGCCGCATTCTGCATCAGGGCATAGATCATCCGGTTTTGCTTGGCGTAGGCGTATTCGACATAGCCGATCGAACCGATGGTCTGCTTGGTGAAGGCGGCGACGCCGTCATTGCCCTTGCCGCCCAGGCCCGTCGGCCATGCCACCGAGTCGCTGGCGCCAACCCGCTTTGCCCAAGCGGGGCTTTGGCTGGACAGATAGGTCGTGAAAATGAAGCTGGTGCCCGAGCCGTCCGAACGATGCACGACGGTGAGCGGCAGGCGGGGCAACTTCAGACCCGGGTTCAGCGCGGCGATCCGAGGGTCGCTCCAGACCTTGATGTCGCCGATATAGATGGCTGCGAGCACCGCGCCCGTGAGCTTCAGCTGCCCGGGCTGCACGCCCGGTAGATTCATGATCGGGACGACGCCGCCGACCACGGTCGGAAATTGGGCCAGACCGTAGGTGTTGAGCTCGGTCGGGTTAAGCGGCTTGTCGGTTCCACCGAATTGAACGGTCTTGGCTTCAATCTGTTTGATGCCGCCGCCCGATCCGATGGACTGATAGTTCAGGCCTACGCCGGTCGCGGCCTTGTAGGCTTCCGCCCATTTGGAATAGATCGGGTTCGCAAACGTGGACCCGGCGCCGGAAATATCCGCGGCCTGGGCCTGTGCGACCAGCCCGAAAGCGAGGCCCGCAAGGACGGCGACAGTGATCGTTTTGAACATGAAACCCTCGCAGCAGGCGGCCCAAGCCGCCATGGCAGGCCCCCGACTAGCCCGGAGTATTGACAGTTTCGTGACATCTTTGGCTGGTCCTGGCGAAGGCCGCGCGCCTCGCTAAAACAGACAAATCCGGCGAGCCGTTGACATTGCCCCCGCCCCGCCCCCACTTTCGCCGCCTTCGCGGCTGCGGTCGCCTTCCTCCCAGAGTGTCTTTATTTCCTTATGAACGTCGTCGTCGTCGAGAGCCCGGCCAAGGCCAAGACCATCAATAAGTACCTAGGCTCCGACTACACGGTGCTGGCGAGCTATGGCCACGTGCGCGATCTGCCGTCCAAGGACGGCTCGGTCCTGCCGGACCAGGACTTCGCCATGCTGTGGGATGTGGATCCCAAGTCGGCCAAACGCCTGAGCGACATCGCCGAAGCGCTCAAGGGCGCCAAGACCCTGATCCTGGCCACCGACCCGGACCGCGAGGGCGAGGCCATCTCTTGGCATGTGCTGGAGGTTCTCAACCGCAAGAAGGCGGTCAAGGACGCCAAGGTCCAGCGGGTGGTGTTCAACGCCATCACCAAGTCGGCCGTGACCGAAGCGATGAAGCACCCGCGCGACATCGACATGGAGCTGGTGGACGCCTATCTCGCCCGCCGCGCCTTGGACTACCTCGTCGGTTTCACTCTCTCGCCGGTGCTATGGCGCAAGCTGCCCGGCTCGCGCTCGGCCGGGCGGGTGCAGTCGGTCGCCCTGCGCCTTGTGGTCCAGCGCGAGATAGAGATCGAGGCGTTCAAGAGCCAGGAGTACTGGGGCGTGGAGGCCGACGTTTCGGCCGGCTCCGATCCCTTCACAGCCCGCCTCGTCAAACATGAGGGCAAGCGGCTCGCCAAGTTCGACCTGAATAATGAGACCCTGGCCAACGGCGCCCTGGCGGCGGTCAAGAGCGGCCAGTTCAAGGTCAGCGCGGTCGAAAAGAAGCCGGCCAAGCGCTCGCCCGCCCCGCCCTTCACCACCTCGACCCTGCAGCAGGAAGCCTCGCGCAAGCTCGGTTTCTCGGCGCAGCGCACCATGCAGGCGGCCCAGAAGCTGTACGAGGGCGTGGACATCGGCGGCGAGACCGTCGGCTTGATCACCTATATGCGGACCGACGGCGTACAGGTGGCCCAGGAAGCCATTGATGAGGCGCGCAAGGTCATTCATGGCCGCTATGGCCCCGACTACGTCCCCGAGCAGGCGCGCTACTATAAGACCAAGGCCAAGAACGCCCAGGAGGCGCACGAGGCCATCCGCCCCACCAGCCTGTCGCGTAATCCCGGCTCCCTGCGCCTGGAGGGCGATCTCGGCCGGCTGTATGAGCTGGTGTGGAAGCGGATGATCGCCAGCCAGATGGAGCAGGCGCGCATTGAGCGCACGGTGATCGACCTGGAAACCGCCGACGGCCGCACCGGACTGCGCGCCAACGGCCAGGTGATTCTGTTCGACGGCTATCTGGCGGCCTATGAGGAAGGTCGCGACGATCCGGCGCCGGGCGCTGACGGAGAGGACGATACCGGCCGCCTGCCCCAGGTGGCGCAGGACGCCGCCGCCAAGGTCATTTCCGCCAAGGCCGAGCAGCATTTCACCGAGCCGCCACCGCGCTATTCGGAAGCCAGCCTGGTCAAGAAGCTTGAAGAGCTGGGTATCGGCCGGCCCTCGACCTACGCATCGATCCTGACGGTGCTGCGCGACCGGGCCTATGTCCACATGGACAAGAACCGCTTCATTCCCGACGACAAGGGCCGACTGGTCACCGCCTTCCTCGAACAGTTCTTCGGCCGTTATGTGGAATACGACTTCACCGCCGCCCTGGAGGAAAAGCTCGACCTCGTTTCGGCCGGTGAGCTGCCCTACAAGGACCTGCTGCGCGAGTTCTGGAAGGACTTCCACGCCGCCGTGGGCGAGATCGGCGAACTGCGCACCAGCCAGGTGCTGGACGCCCTCAACGACTCCCTCGGGCCCGTGATCTTCCCCCAACGCGAAGACGGCGCCGATCCGCGCGCCTGCCCCACCTGCGGCACGGGGCGCCTCAGCCTGAAGACCAGCCGGTTCGGCGCCTTCATCGGCTGCTCCAACTATCCGGAATGCCGCTACACCCGTCCCATCGCCACCCCGGACGGCGAGCAGGACGGCGAGGCCGGCGGCGACCGCGAACTGGGGCTGGATCCCAAGGGCGGGGAAAAGGTCTGGCTGAAGGCCGGACGTTTTGGCCCCTATGTCCAGCTGGGGGACGGCGACAAGCCGCGCCGTTCGAGCCTGCCCAAGGGCTGGACCCCCGCGAGCCTCGATCTGGACCAGGCCCTGCGCCTGCTGTCCCTGCCGCGCGAAGTGGGCAAGGACCCGGAGGACGGCAAGCCGATCCTGGCGGGCCTCGGCCGCTACGGCCCCTATGTGCAGCATGACAAGACCTACGCCAGCCTGGCCTCCATCGAGGAAGCCTTCGAAGTGGGCCTGAACCGCGCCGTCACCCTCATTGCCGAAAAGAAAGCCGGCGGACCGCGCGCCGGACGCGGCGCGACGACCGCGCTCAAGGAGCTGGGCGAGCATCCGGAAACGGGCAAGCCCGTGCGCATCCTGGCCGGCCGCTTTGGCCCCTACATCAAGCACGAGGACATCAACGCCAACGTCCCGCGTGGCAAGGACCCGCAGGAAGTGACGCTCGAGGAAGCGGTCGGCCTGCTGGCCGAACGCGCGGCCAAGGGCGGCGGCAAGGCAAAGAAGCCTGTACGCAAAGCGGCGGCGGACAAGCCGGCTGCGAAGAAGAAGACGGCTGCGAAGAAAAAAGCGCCGGCGAAAAAGGCTGCCAAGGCAAAGGCCTAACCCCCCGCCGTCATCCCACGGTCGGCTGAAAGCCGATCCGGGGGACCCAAGCCACGGTTCCAGTCCGACCAACGTCCCTTGGGGCGCCCGATCAAGTCGGGCGATGACGAAATTATTGGTTAGTTCGGCGCGGGCCCAGTCGCGCTAAAGTCGCCCGACTCGGAGACCCCCTTGCCCCGACTTCCCCGCAACAAGCCGCCCCGCACCGATCACCGCCGCCCGCCCCAGGGGCTGCCTGACCGCGAGACGCTGCTGGCGGCTCTGCGCGATGGCCAAGCCGATGTCGGCGATCTGGCGCAGCGGTTTGGGCTCAAAGGCGGCGAGCGGCGGGCGTTGCGGGAGATGCTCAAGACCCTGGAGGGCGAGGGCAAGCTCGGCAAGCGGGGTCGCAAGGGGTTTGCTGAAGCCGGCGCCCTGCCCCCCGTGGGCGTGGCCGATGTGGTGGAGAAGGACGCCGACGGGGACCTTTATGTTCGCCTGACCAAGGCCGGCGAGGATGCGCCGCAGGTGCGGCTGGCGCCCGGTAAGGGCGATACGGGCGGCGCGCCCGGGCTGGGCGACCGGGTGCTGGTGCGGTTTGAGACGCTGGAGAACGGTGAAAGTCTGGCCCGACTGATCAAGCGCCTGGGCCAGAGCGCGCACAAGGTTCTGGGCGTGATCCGCAAGTCCAAACACGAAACGCGGGTGGAGCCGGTGGATCGCAAGTCCAAGGAAAGCCTGATCCTGACCGAGTCCGACGCGGCCAAGTTGAAGGACGGCGATCTGGTCCTGGCCGAGGTGGGCTCGGCGCCTCAGCGCTACGGCCCCAAGCGCGGGCGGGTGCTGGAGGTGGTGGGCCGCGAGGACCAGCCGCGCGCCGCATCCCTGATCGCCATCCACAGCCACGGCATTCCCACCGGCTTTTCGGCGGCAGCCGAGGCGGAAGCCAAGGCCGCCAAACCGCCGGAGCTGGGCAAGCGCACGGACCTGCGCCACATCCCCCTGCTGACCATCGACCCGCCCGACGCGCGCGATCATGACGACGCGGTCTATGCGGAACCCGATACAGACCCCAAGAACCCCGGCGGCTGGATTGTGTGGGTGGCCATCGCCGATGTGTCGGCCTATGTGCGGTCGGGCTCGGCCTTGGACCGAGAGGCCCGCGACAAGGGCAATTCGGTCTATTTTCCCGACCGGGTCGAGCCCATGCTACCCGAAGCCCTGTCCGCCGGGCTGTGCAGCCTGCGCGAGAGCGAGAACCGCGCCTGTCTGGCTGTGCGGATGGTGTTTGACGCCAAGGGTCGCAAGACCGGCCACCAGTTCGTGCGCGGGCTGATGCGGTCAGCGGCCAAGCTGTCCTATGAGCAGGCGCAGACCGCCATCGACGGGCGGCCGGACGATGCGACGGGGCCGCTGCTGGAGGGCGTTCTGAAGCCTCTGTGGGCGGCCTATGCCTGCATGAAGATCGGCCGCGACGCCCGCCAGCCCCTGGCCATCGAGAGCCTGGAGCGGCGCATCGTGCTGGATGAGGACGGCAAGGTGGTCTCGATCACGCCGCGCGCTTCGCTGGAGGCGCACAAGCTGATCGAGGAGATGATGATCCAGGCCAATGTCTGCGCCGCCCAGACGCTGGAACAGCGCGGCTCGCCCCTGATCTACCGGGTGCACGATGCGCCGAGCCAAGAGAAGCTGCGGTCCTTGGCCGAGTTCCTAGGCACCATCGCCGTGGCCTGGAACAAGGGCGAGGCGGCGCGCACCGACCGCTTCAACCGTCTGCTGGCCGAGACGCGCGAGGGACCGCACGCCGACATCGTCAATGAGGTGGTCCTGCGCACCCAGATGCAGGCGCATTATAATACGGACAACATCGGCCACTTTGGCCTGAACCTGGACCGCTACGCCCACTTCACCTCCCCGATCCGCCGCTACGCCGATCTGATCGTGCACCGGGCTTTGATCTCGGCCCTGAAGCTGGGGGACGACGGCCTGTCGGACTATGACGTCACCCGCATGAAGGACACCGCCGACCTGATCACCCAGGCCGAACGGCGGGCCATGGCCGCCGAGCGCGACGCCACCGACCGCTATGTCGCCGCCTTCCTTTCCGACCGTGTGGGGGCCGATTTTGAGGGCCGCATCACCGGCGTCACCCGCTTTGGCCTGTTCGTGCGCCTGAGCGAGACCGGGGCGGACGGACTAATCCCCGTCTCCAGCCTGGGCGATGAGTATTTCGTCCACGACGATCGCGCCCACGCCCTGGTGGGCGAGCGCACCGGGCGTCGCTGGCCCCTGGGGCGGCTGGTGCAGGTGCGCCTGCTGGAGGCCACGCCGATCACCGGCGGCCTGTTATTCGAGATGCTGAGCGAAGCGGACCCGCGCGATCCCAAGGCCCCTGCCCCGCGCCTGAGCCTGCGTCGAGGGGCCGGCCGTCCCGGCGGCCCCAAGCCCGGCAAGAGCGCCCCGCGCGGCAAACGGCGGCGATAAGATCGACCGCTTTGCCCGCCGTTGACTTTCCGCGTTCCATGCGTATGGTCCGCGCCTCTCGGAATTCCCGGACGAAGCGGTCGTTTCCGCTTGCCCGCAAGGACCTTTAGCCATGGCCAAACCGGCATCCATCAAGATCCGCCTCAACTCCTCGGCGGACACCGGCTTCTTCTACGTGACCAAGAAGAACGCCCGCACCAAGACCGACAAGATGGTGCTGAAGAAGTACGACCCCGTCGTGCGCAAGCACGTCGAGTTCAAAGAAGGCAAGATCAAATAGGCTTCGGCATTCTCTGCCTTGAGCCCTGACGCGCCCGGCCTCACCGCCGGGCGTTTTCGTTTGTTATCCCGGCCGATGGGGGGCAAGGCGCGCGTCGCAACGTCTCATCATCAGACGGAGGGGATGAGATGAACGAAGCCGCCATTGTCTGCGTGACCATCCTCGCCAGCGGCGTGGCGTTCCTGTTCCTCGGACCGCTGTTCACCGACCGGCCGCGATAGGCCCAATCGACCCTCATTGGGATTGCCGCTTCGTCCGGTTCCCAACGGCGCAAGCCGAAACCAAGATTTTTGAACCACGAAGACCCAAAAAGCTCGTCATCCTCGGAAACGGCGAAGCCGTTGTCCGGGGACCCAGCAGTTCCAGGCTATCGGCTGCGCCAAGGACCAACCGCCGAAGCGTTGGGGTCGTCGCTGCTGGGTCCCCGGGCGCGCCTTTCAGGCGCCCCGAGGACGACGAGCTTTTTTGATCTTCGTAGTTTATCTTGAGTTCGCTACGCCGCGTGGGAGATCACGCGGTTGCGGCCGGCGGCTTTGGCTTCGTAGAGGGCTTCGTCGGCGCGCTTGAGCAGGGCTTCGGGGGTGTCATTCTCGCCCAGGGTCACCGCCACCCCGATGGAAATGGTCACGGTCAAAAGCTCGCTGCCGGCCGCCACGCGGAAGGGCGAGCCGCCGATGTAGCGACGGATCCGGTCGGCGATGCGTTCAGCGTCGGCGATCTGGGTGTCGGGCATCAGGGTGACGAACTCTTCCCCGCCATAGCGGCAAGGCAGGTCGATGGCGCGCACATTGGTGGCCAGGCGCGCGCCGAATTCGCGCAGCACCTCGTCGCCCACATCGTGGCCGAAGCTGTCGTTGATCTTCTTGAAGTGATCGATGTCGATCAGCAGGGCCGCCACGGGCGCGCCGCCGCGCACTGCGCGCTGGACCAGGGCGTCGAGCTGACCGGTCATATAGCGGCGGTTGTGCAGGCCGGTGAGCTGGTCGGTGACGGCCAGTTCAAGGCTGTTGTCGAGGTTGTCGCGCAGGAAGTCGGTGTAGCGCTTGCGCTTGATCTGGGTGCGGGCGCGGGCGGCCAGCTCCTGAGGGTCAATCGGCTTGGCTAGCAGGTCATTGACGCCGATATCCAGCGCCTTGATCGCGCGAGCCCGCTCGTCCGGATCATACACGGCCAGGATAGGCAGGTGGCGCGTGGCTTCGTCAGACCGGATGGCGGCGGCGAAGCGCAGGCCGTCAAACGTGCGGGCGGTGACATTGACGATCACCAGATCCACCGGGCCGCGGGCGGTCAAGTGGGCCTTTTCCGGGTCCGCCTCGATCACCGGGCGATGCTCGATGGACAGCTCGGCCAGGATGCGTTGGGCCTGGCGTTCGTTGTCGTCGACGATCAGCACACGGCCGCCGACGCCGGCCTGGCGCGCGGCGGCGCCGGCGATCACGCCGATGCGGCGTCCGGAGGCCTCCCGGTCGCGCAGTTCGTCGATCACCAGTTTTAGCCGGGTCAGGCTGCGCACCCGGGCGAACATGATCACATCGTCGATGGGCTTGGTCAGGAATTCATCCGCGCCCGCCTCAAGCCCGGCGATTCGGTCTGCGCGCCCGTCCAGGGCGGTGACCAGCACCACGGGAATGTGGCGGGTGAGCGGGTCGTCCTTCAGCCGGCGGCAGACTTGAAAGCCGTCCATGCCGGGCATCATCACGTCCAGCAGGATGATGTCGGGTTTTTCGGAGGCGGCCATGGCCAGGGCCGTTGCGCCGTCGGTAGCGGTGATCACCTCGAAGTACTCCGCCGAAAGCTTCGCCTCCAGCAGCTTCACATTGGCTTCGATGTCGTCGACGACCAGAATTCGCGCCGTCATCGCACTACCTCACCCTAAAAAGCGGCGAACGGTGTCTAAAAACAGACCTACCGAGATGGGTTTGGACAAATAAGCCTCGCAGCCCCCTTCACGGATCCGCTCTTCATCGCCTTTCATGGCGAAAGCGGTCACGGCGATCACGGGGATATGCGACAGCTCTTCGTCTTCCTTGAGCCATTTGGTGACTTCCAGCCCCGAAATCTCGGGCAGCTGGATGTCCATGAGAATCAGATCGGGATGATGCTGGCGCGCCAGCGTGAGCGCCTGAAGGCCTTCACGCGTCTCCAGCGTGGCATAGCCCTGCGCTTCGAGAAGGTCGTGAAAGAGCTTCATATTCAGCTCGTTATCCTCGACGATGAGGACGGTCTTGGTCATCGTTCAACCTGGTTTGAGCCCGGGAGGTTTCCCCGGCCCCGGACGCCGGCCCCACCAGCCGCCGCCCCTCGTTGGCTAAGGTTGTCTCACGATATCCTTACTCGCCCGTTAGCCTTGGGTGAGAAGGTTCAGGGTCTGGACTGCCGCCAAATAATATGTTCTTGTTTTGTTCAATTGTAGTGGGGGTATAGCCTTGAAACTGGGTGTTTGGGTGCTCGCTCTGGCCACCCTGGCGGCCGTTGGAAAGTCTCAGGCGCAGGGCATTGAAGCGAGCGCCATGCCGGCGATCACAGTGTCCAAAGTGACATCCAATATCGCGGAGGGCACGCCTTGGATAACACTTGGAGAGGGTCCTATATGCTTCCCCTCTGCGACCTACAGATGGAACGGCGGGGGAGCTGGAAAATTAAATGTTCGCGGATTTGAAAAGCCCATCAGAGACGAATTACACAAAGAAAATATCCGGATAGCGAATGACCCAGATTCTCCGTTTCCTGAGGAGATAGCCTCTAATCTTCTAGTTGGAGCTAAAATTACAAGCATAAAGGCCAATTTCTGCGTGCCGATGCCAATTATTATGGTTGGAAATGCGAGTATCGGCGTCGAGTGGCAGATTTATGATACCAGGGAACGCAAGGTTATCTTCACGCTCCAAACCAATGCCGAGAGCAAAACTGGCCCAGAGGGAGGTCACGGTTATCTGAGCACAATTATTTCCGCCATGGATGAGAACGTGCGTGCTTTGACCGCGTCGCCGGGTTTCAAAGCAATGCTGGCCAGGCAAGAGCTCGTCGGCGACAAGCCAGATGAGCTAAAATCCGCGCAGGTAGAGAACACGAAGATCGCGCTGATCGGCTCCCTGACCGCCAAGCCCGCAAAAATCAGCGACGCGGTCGGCGCCGTCGTCCTCGTCGAATCCGGCGGAGGCCATGGTTCGGGCGTTCTGGTGTCATCTGACGGCTATGTTCTGACCGACCAGCATGTCGTGGGCGCGGAGAAGTTCGTGAAAATCCGTTGGTCCGATGGGCTGGAGGGCCTGGGCGAGGTGGTGCGTTCAGATCGACGCCGAGACGTCGCCCTGATCAAGACTGACGCTCGCGGCCGCCTGCCCCTCGCCTTGCGCGCCCAGCCGCCCGAGCCGGGCGCCACGGTCTTCGCCATTGGCGCGCCGGAGGACCCCAAGCTGCAGAGCACCGTCACCCGAGGCGTAGTGTCGGCCGCCAACCGGATTGTCGATGGTTTCAGCTTCATTCAGAGCGATGTGACGGTGAACCCCGGAAACAGTGGCGGACCCTTGCTTGACGAGGACGGCAAGGTGCTGGGCCTGACCGACTGGAAGCTGCAGACCCGCGACAACGCCACAGGCCTGAACTTCTTCACCCCCATCGGCGACGCCTTGGCCTTTCTGTCTCTGGAGCCCCGCTAATCCGCTGTCGCATCTGTGTCTTGCGCGGATCGCGGGCTGCCGCGATGGTCGCGGCATGATCCGTATCGGCGTGGATTTCGGGGGGACCAAGATCGAGGCGGCCGCGCTGGACCCGGACGGCGCCGAACGCGCCCGCCTGCGCACGCCCAATCCGGGCAGTTATGAGCAGGCCCTGCGCACGGTCGTCGATCTGGTGGAGCGGGTGCGCGCGCAGGCCAAGGCCCCGCCTGGCCCGATCGGCGTGGGCATTCCCGGTTCGATCTCGCCCACCACCGGCCTTATTCGCGGGTCCAATTCGGTGTGGATGAACGGGCGCGATTTCGCCGCCGACCTGGCGGGCGCGCTCGGCCGCCCTGTGCGCCTGGCCAATGACGCCAATTGCATGGTCCTATCCGAAGCGACCGACGGGGCGGCCGCCGGCGCCGTCGGGGCCGTGTTCGGCGCGATCTTGGGCACCGGGACGGGCGGCGGGGTGGTGGTGGACGGCAAGCTGCTGGTCGGCGCCAACGGCGTGGCCGGCGAATGGGGCCATACGCCCCTGCCCTGGCCCACCGAGCACGACCAGGCGCCGCCCTGTTGGTGCGGACGCAAGGGCTGTCTGGAAACCTTCGTGTCCGGCACTGCCCTGGCGGCGGACCATGCTCGGGCAACGGGGCGCAAATTGACGGCCCAAGCGGTGGTCGCGGCCGCGCATGAGGGCGACCGCTGGGCCACCGCGGCGCTGGACCACTACATCGAGCGGCTGGGCCGGGCTTTGGCGGTGATGATCGACCTGATCGACCCGTCGGTGATCGTGCTGGGCGGCGGCATGTCCAATGTCGCGGCGCTATATGAGCGCCTGCCGCAGGCCGTGGCGCCCCACGTCTTTTCCGACGTATGGACCGCCAAGATCGCTAAGGCGGCGCACGGGGATTCCTCGGGCGTGCGCGGGGCGGCGCGCCTGTGGCCGCTGCAACCGGCGTGAGCGCGCTTTGCCGTGATTGCCTTTGGCATGGGGCCGCGGCCGCCGAGCGCCGCTGTCCCCGCTGCGGCTCGCCACGTTTGGTAGCGCATCTGGATCTGGACCGCCTGACCATCGCCCATATCGACTGCGACGCCTTCTACGCCTCGGTGGAAAAACGCGACCGACCCGAGCTGCGCGACAAGCCGGTGATCGTGGGCGGGGGTAAGCGCGGGGTGGTGACAACCGCCTGCTACATCGCCCGCATCTCCGGCGCGCGCTCGGCCATGCCCATGTTCAAGGCCCTGAAGCTGTGCCCCGAGGCCGTGGTGATCAAGCCGGATTTCGCCAAGTACCGCGCCGACAGCCGGCGGATCATGGACAAGCTCAGCGCCCTGACGCCCCTGGTGCAGCCCCTGTCGCTCGACGAAGCCTGGCTGGACCTGACCGGCTGTGAACGCCTGCACGGCGCCCCGGCGGCTGTGGTTCTGGCCCGCGTGCAGCAGGAAATTGAGGCTGAGATCGGCATCACGGTGTCGGTGGGCCTATCGGCCAACAAGTTTCTGGCCAAGATCGCCTCGGACCTGGACAAGCCGCGCGGCTTTTGCGTGATCGGTGCTGACGAGGCCCAGGCCTTTTTGGCCCCGAGACCGGTATCGATCCTGCCCGGCGTAGGGCCGGCCATGGTGAAATCTCTGGCGGCGGCGGGCCTGCATACGGTGGGCGATCTGGCGCTGGCCGAGCCCAAGGCCATGGCCCAGCGCTTCGGCGACTATGGGCTTCGGCTGACGCAGCTTTCGCGCGGACAGGACGCGCGGGCCGTGAATCCGGACCATACGCGCAAGGGCATCAGCGCGGAGACCACCTTTGGCGAGGACCACGCGGCCCTTGAGGTGCTGGAGGACCGCCTGTGGCCCCTGTGCGAGCGGGTGGCGCGCACATGTCGCAAGGAAGGGGTGGCGGGCCGCGCCGTGGTGCTCAAACTGAAGACGCCCGATTTTCGCCTGATCACCCGTCGGCGCACCCTCGCCTGGCCCACCCAGACCGCCAAGGGCCTGTTCGCGGTCGCCCGCGAGCTTTTGGCCGGCGAGGCGGATGGGCGGACCTTCCGCCTGATCGGGGTGGGCGTGCAGGACCTGGCGGAGGCGGTGGACGGCGGGGGCGATCTGTTCGGTTCGGATGAGACCCGAGCGCGAAAAGGTGAGATGGCGGTGGACGCCCTGCGGGCGCGCTTTGGCTCTTCGGCGGTGTTGAGTGGGCGGGCGTTGAAGCCCAGGGCCTGAACTCAAGCGTTCGGCGCTTCCGATGAACGCGCCCGCGCGTTATCTGATGGGGAGCCGATCAAGGAGCGCCCATGTCTATCGAACAACGCCTCGCCGAACTGGACGTGATCCTGCCCCAGCCCGTCGCCCCCGTGGCCAACT
The DNA here is from genome assembly GCA_964451265.1 of uncultured Caulobacteraceae bacterium. Taxonomy (GTDB): domain Bacteria; phylum Pseudomonadota; class Alphaproteobacteria; order Caulobacterales; family Caulobacteraceae; genus BOG-938. The sequence continues at coordinate 21,324 of CAYVHP010000033.1, forward strand.
ACGTCCCCTTCGTGCGCAGCGGATCGATGGTCCACATCTCCGGCCAGATCTCGGTGGATGGCGCGGGCGGGATCAAGGGCGTGGTGGGCCAGGACGTGGGTTTGGACGAGGCCATCGCCGCAGCGCGTCTGTGCGGCATCAATCTGATCGCCCAGATGAAGGCGGCGGCCGACGGCGATCTGGAGCGCGTGGCGCGGATCGTCAAGCTGGGCGGCTTTGTCCAGGCCGGGCCGGATTTCTTCGACATTCCCAAGGTGATCAACGGCTGCTCGGACCTGATGGTGCAGGTGTTCGGTGACAAGGGCCGACATGCGCGCTCGGCCGTGGGCGTCTATCGCCTGCCGCTCAACTTCGCGGTGGAGGTCGATGCGGTGGTGGAACTGCGGTGAACCTCCCAGCCGGGCTGACAGGGCGACCGATCGCCCACCGCGGCCTGTGGCGCGCCGGTCTGCGCCCTGAAAACTCGCTCGCGGCCTTCGAGGCGGCCTGCGCCGGCGGCTATGGCATTGAACTGGACGTGCGCCTGACGGCGGACGGCGAGCCGGTGGTGTTTCACGACGAAGGGTTGGAGCGACTGACCGCCCAATCGGGCCTGGTGGAAGAGCGCACCCTGGAGGAACTGTTCGCCATCACCCTATTCGGCGGCGAGCATCAGACCATTCCGTCGCTGGCTCAGGCGCTGGAGTTGGTCGCAGGGCGAACCGTGGTGCTGGTGGAGCTGAAGACGCCAGCTGGGCAGGAGGGCCTGCTTGAAGCGCCCGTCGCCGCCATGCTGGAGGCCTATGACGGGCCGTGCGCCGCGCTCAGCTTCAACGCCGCAGCCCTAGGCTGGCTCGCCCGACACCGTCCTTCGATCCCGCGCGGGCTGAACATCAATACGGCTCCAGACGCGCCCGAAATTGAATTAGCAAGGGCCGATTTTCTCTCAATAAATAAAGCTCTATCGAGCAATACCTATATTCAATCCTGGCGTTCGCAAGGCAAGCCCGCCATCACTTGGACCGTGCGTAGCCCGGAGGAGATGGCCGAGGCCACCGGACTGGTCGACAACATCATCTTCGAGGGCTTCGCCCCTTGACCCTGGCGCGGGAAGTTACGGCCCATCGGCGGATCGCCGAGATCGGTAAGGCTGCCTGGGACAGCTGTCTCGCCACCGCAGATTATGCAGATAATCCTTTTGTCTGCTTTGATTTTCTTGACGCTCTTGAACAGACCAATTGCGCGGTGGAGCGCACGGGCTGGGGGCCGCGCCATCTGTTGCTGAAGGACGACGCCGGCCAAGCCGCCGCGGTCATGCCGCTGTATCTGAAGACCCATTCGCGGGGGGAATATGTGTTCGATCACGCCTGGGCCGAGGCCTATGAGCGGGCCGGCGGCGCCTATTACCCCAAGCTCCAATCCTGTTCGCCCTTCTCGCCGGTGACCGGGCCGCGCCTGATCGTGCGGGCCGACGTGGACCGGAGCGAGGCGCAGCGGCTGCTCCTGGGCGGCGTCCTGGCCCTGTGTGAGCGCCTCGGCGTCTCGGGCGTCAACGTCACCTTCCCCACTGAGGCGGAATGGGACCTGATGGGAGACCAGGGTCTGCTGCAGCGCCAGGACCAGCAGTATCACTGGTACAATCGGGGTTACGCGACGTTCGAGGATTTCCTCGCCGCCCTGTCGTCCGGCCGGCGCAAGACCATCCGGCGGGAGCGACGAGACGCCTTGGCGCAGGTCGAGGTGATCGCCCTGACCGGGGCGGACCTTAGGGAAGAGCACTGGGACGCCTTCTACAGCTTCTATACGGACACCGGCGCACGCAAGTGGGGGCAGCCCTATTTGAACCGGACCTTCTTTTCGCAGCTATCGCAGCGCATGGCCGACAAGGTGCTGTTGCTATTGGCGCGAAAGGACGGGCGCTGGATCGCCGGCGCGCTCAATCTGATCGGCGCGGACTGCCTCTATGGGCGCCATTGGGGCTGCATCGAGGATGTGCCCTTCCTGCATTTTGAGCTCTGCTACTACCAGGCCATCGAACACGCGATCCGCCTGGGCCTGCCGCGCGTAGAGGCCGGCGCCCAGGGTCAGCACAAGATCGCCCGGGGCTATCTGCCCGCCCCCGTCTATTCGGCCCACTTCATCGCCGACCCGGCCCTGCGCGCGCCAGTGGCCCGTTACCTCGAGCAGGAACGCCAGGCCGTGCGGGAGGAAATGGACTGGCTGGCGGAGGAATATTCCCCGTTTAAGGCGGGCGTCTAACATTATGTAATAATTTGTATTTTCCTGTTTAGTCCGCTCATCCAAGCGGAAGCGGGGGACCCAGCATGACGCCCGTCGCCGAAATAAGCGGATTCAAATTCGGCCAAGAGCGAACATCACCGAGTTCTGCTATGAGGGGAAAGCGGAAGTTGCCGGTGCTTTTAATTGAGCAAATGCCTGAGGGGCTTTCTGATGATCGTGCAACTCGTCACTTCTTGCGGGCTTGCTGCGTTTTGTTACCTAGGTGCCTTCTCGGGGTTGAAGGCCGGAAAATTTTCCGGGCGTTTCGGCGGTGAGGTTAGCAGACGCAAATCCCCAGTGTTTTTTTGGTGGACCGTTGTGGTACTTACAGCGGGTGGATCGGGGGCACTCGGCATGGCTGCATTTGCCTGGCTCGCGTCGCAGCACACGGCCAGATAACCGAACCCACCGCTTTCAGAAAGCGGACCTTCCCAAAGACGGTTAAGGGGGAAGAGCGACAAGCGCTCGCGTTTGGGGCTCTCACTGGGTTCCCGCTTCCGCGGGAATGAGCGGTTGGAGGGTTGCTCCATTACGACAGAGGGCTAGCTCAGCCGCCCGCGCACTGGGCCGAGCAGGCCTCGGAGCAAGGGCCGGGCGAGCGCCGCTGACATGATCATCGGGCTGAGCGCCAAGGCCGCGATCCAGCTTATGGGATTGTCGGCCCGCTTGAAGAAATACCGGATAAGGCCTTGGCTCTTATGGAATTCCACCTTCAACTTGGGGCTGGCGCTGGTCGAGCCTTCGTGCAGCACCTCGGCCGTAGGCTGGAAGACCACTGAACCGCCCATGCGCCGGGCGCGCCAGCACAGGTCGATGTCTTCCACGTGCAGGAAGTAACCCTCGTCAAAACCGCCGAGCGCATCGAAATCCGCAAGGCTTATGAGGAAGCAGGCCCCAGAAATGGTCGGCACGGTGATTGGGCCGGCGGGGACAACCTCGCCGTCGCGGTGAATCTCGAAGCCGTGGAACGGCGCCAGCCGGGTCAGGCCGCTCAGGCTGAGCACAGTGCTCAAGAGTGTTACCTCACCGCGCCGCGCGCCGCGCTGTTCGGAGCCGTCGGTGTTCAGCACCCGGGCGCCGACGATGCAGGGAGAGGCAAAGCCCTCGGCGCCCGCGATCAGGGCGGCGATACAGCCGGGTTGCAGATAGGCGTCGGGGTTGAGGATCAGCAAGTGGCCACTCTTGGCCTGACCGGCGCCGAGGTTGCAGCCACGCGCGAAACCGATATTGCCGTGGCCTTGCAGTAGGCGCAGGCGCGGCTCGGACGCTGCGATCTCCCGCAGTTTGGCCGCATCTTCCGGCGCTGAGCCGTTGTCCACCAACACCAACTCTTGCACCAGGAGATCGGCCAGGACACGCGGGATCGCGGTGAACAGCGATGGCCCGGTCCGGTAGGCCACCATGATCACCGACACGCGCGGCGGATCGGCCGGACTGGGCCGTCCGGCGCGGGCCATAGACTAGGCCGCCTCGGTGGATGGAACCGTGGGCGCGGGGCCGGCCAGGCGCTTTTCATCCGGCGCCAGGGCCTCATAGGCCAGCAGGGTCGCGGCTTCGGCCAGGCCCAGGATGGTCTGGCCGTCCGAGCCCAGGCGACGCAGGGCCAGCTGGCCGTTTTCGGCTTCCTTGCGTCCGACCACGGCAATCACCGGGGTCTTGGCCAGGCTGTGCTCACGGATCTTGTAGTTGATCTTCTCGTTGCGCAGGTCGGTCTCCACCCGAAGGCCGGCCTTTCGCAAAGCGGCGGCGGCCTGCAACGCATAGTCGTCGGCGTCGGAGGTGATGGTCGTGACCACCACCTGGGTCGGCGCAAGCCACAGGGGGAAGGCGCCCGCGTAGTTCTCGATCAGGATGCCCAGATAGCGCTCGAAGGTGCCCAGCACCGCGCGATGCAACATGACCGGGCGCTGCTTTGAGCCGTCCTCGGCGACGTATTCGGCGTCCAGTCGCTCGGGCAGGACGAAATCGAGCTGCAGGGTGCCGCACTGCCAGGTGCGGCCGATGGCGTCCTTCAGGTGGAACTCCAGCTTGGGGCCATAGAAGGCGCCCTCGCCCGGCAGTTTCTCGACCTCGACCCCGGCGGCCAAGGCCGCGCGCTCCAGCCGAGATTCGGCCAGGTCCCAGGTTTCGTCGGAGCCCGCGCGCAGGTCAGGGCGCAGGGCCAGCTTGACGCTGTGCAGCTCGACCCCGAGGTCGGCGTAGATCGAATAGAGCAGGCGCACGAACTTGGTGGTCTCAGCCTCGATCTGATCCTCACGGCAGAAGATGTGGGCGTCGTCCTGGGTGAAGGCGCGCACGCGCATAATGCCGTGCAGGCCGCCCGATGGCTCATAGCGGTGGCACGAGCCGAACTCGGCCATCCGCAGCGGCAGCTCGCGGTAAGAGCGTTGGCCGACGTTGAAAATCTGCACGTGGCCTGGGCAGTTCATCGGCTTGACGGCCAGGGTCTCGCCCTCCTCCGTCTCGCACGAGAACATGGCGTGGCCGAACTTCTCCCAGTGGCCCGACTTCTCCCACAGGCCGCGGTCCAGCACCTGGGGCGTCTTGACCTCCTCGTAGCCGTCCTCCTCAAGGCGCCGGCGCATGTAGGATTCCAGGGCGCGCCACAGGGTCCAGCCCTTGGCGTGCCAGAACACCATGCCCTTGCCCTCTTCCTGCATATGGAACAGGTCCATGGCGCGGCCGATCTTGCGGTGGTCGCGCCGTTCGGCTTCCTCGATGCGCTTAAGATAGGCCTGCAAATCGGCGTCGTTGGCCCAAGCCGTACCGTAGATTCTTTGAAGCTGGGCGTTCTTGGCGTCCCCGCGCCAATAGGCGCCGGCCAGCTTGGTCAGCTTGAACGCCTTGCCCACATAGCGCGTGGAGGGCAGGTGCGGCCCCAGGCACAGGTCCTTCCACGGACCCTGCCAATAGACGGAAATCGGCTCGTCCTCGGGCAGATCGCGGATGATCTGGGCCTTGTAGATCTCGCCGATGGATTCGAAGTGCTTGATGGCCTCATCGCGCGGCCATTCCTCGCGGCGGATCGGCTCGTCGCGCTCGACGATCTGGCGCATGCACTCTTCAATGCGCGGCAGGTCGTCCAGGCTGAAGGGCTCGGCGCGGGCGAAGTCGTAATAGAAGCCGTCCTCGATGGAGGGGCCGATGGTCACCTGAGTGCCGGGGAACAGCTCCTGCACGGCTTGAGCCATGATGTGCGAGACATCGTGGCGCAGAACATCAAGCCCCTCGGGCGATTGCAGGCTGGTGATGATCTCGAACGCGCCGCCGTGCGGCAAGGGCCGCTCAAGATCGAGCAGCTTGCCATCCAGCTTGATCAGCAGGGCGCGCTTTTCCAGTGACATGGCGATCGAGGCCGCGACCTGGCGCCCGGTGGTCCCTTCGGGGAACGGACGCACGCTGCCGTCGGGAAACTTTAGATCGATCATCCTTCGCACTTCCACTGGCGCCGACCCTGCGGCGGCGGGTCAAATCCCCACGCTACGCCGGGCCGGCATCGACATAGACGTTTCAGCGCCAGCCACGAGCCCCGGACCGGACCGTGATCGACCATGACCTGGGCGGCGTATTCCGAGCAGGTGGGCGTAAAGCGGCACTGCCGGCCGATCAGGAGCGACAGGGACAGCTTGTAAGCTCGCAGAGCGCCATAGATCAGGCGGCCGTAGAGATCAGCCATGTCCATCGTCCTTTTGGGCCGAACAGGCCGACTAGCACGGTGAATCGCCTCGCGCCACCCGGTGAGGCGGCCCAAAACGGTCAGTGCTGGGCGTCAAGGGCTGCGCGCCCAGCCTCGGCAGCCGCCTCGAAGGCCAGCATGGTCGAGGCGTGCCGGGGCGGGTAGTCGCGGACCACCTCGAGCACCTTCAGGTCGGCGAAACGCCCTTGCGGCGGCGGGCCGCCCTGCTTGAGCATGGCCTTGAGCGCATCGCGCGCCGCCTCCAGCTCCGAGACCTTGGCGCCGATCACCTTCGCGCCCAGCACCGCCGCCGAGGCCTGGCCCAAGGCGCAGGCCTTCACCTCCTGGGCGAAGTCGACGACCGCGCCGTCCTTCAGCACCACGTCGACCAGCACCCGGCTGCC
>CAYVHP010000034.1:0-7698 GCA_964451265.1 uncultured Caulobacteraceae bacterium
TTCAGTCGGCGGGCGGTCTCGGACACGTTGTGGCCGCACAGCTCATAGACCCGCTGAATGTGTTCCCACCGCACCCGGTCTGCCGACATGGGATTTTCCGGCGGGGCCGGGCCGTCTTCGCGGGCCAGCAGGGCGCGCACCGGTTTCGACGCGGTCTTGGGTCATCAGCGGGCCGCCCGGCGCGGGAATTTCGGCGTGGAGTGGCGCCCTGGCGGAAGCCTGAATTGGCCAAAAATGCCGCACCGCACCCTCAAAATGTTGCAGCGCCGTCGTGGTTCCCTGTTGTGTTCTATTTTTGTTCTTGATCCGGGCCTGGGTATCTGCTGGGATTGTGCATAACTTATTGGTTCAACCGCACCTTGCGTGAGGCCCACGGCATGCTGGCCCGCTGCGTATCGATCGCCTTTCAAGGCGTGGAGGCCCGTCGCGTGGACGTCGAGGCTCAGCTCACCGGCGGCGAGGTCAAATTCTTCATCGTCGGCCTGGCCGACAAGGCGGTGACCGAAAGCCGCGAGCGGGTGCGGGCGGCCTTCGCGGGCCTGGGGCTGGCCATGCCCAGTCGGCGTATCGTGGTCAATCTGGCGCCCGCCGACCTGCCCAAGGAGGGCAGTCACTACGACCTGCCCATCGCCCTGGCCCTGATGGCCTCCATGGGGGTGTTGCCGATCGACGCCCTGCAGGACTGGGTGGCGGTGGGGGAGTTGGGGTTGGACGGCCAGATCGCCCCGGTCACCGGCGCCCTGCCGGCCGCTATCGCCGCAGAGGGCATGGGGCTGGGGCTGATCTGTCCGGAGGCCAACGGCGCGGAAGCGGCCTGGGCGGGCGGCGCGCGCATTCTGGCGCCGCGGTCCTTGATCGGCGTGGTCAATCACTTCCGGGGATCCCAGGTCATGCGTGCGCCCGAGCCAGGGCCGATGATCGAGGGTCCGCCGACCGCCGACCTTCGTGACGTGCGCGGCCAGGACAGCGCCAAGCGAGCCTTGGAAATCGCCGCCGCCGGGGGCCATAATCTGCTGTTCATCGGCCCTCCGGGCTCGGGCAAATCTATGTTGGCTCAGCGCCTGCCCGGGCTATTGCCGCCCCTGTCAGCCCAGGAGCTGCTGGAAACCTCCATGATCCAATCGGTGGCGGGACTGATCGCGCGCGGCGCCCTGACCCGCGCCCGACCCTTTCGCGCGCCGCACCATTCCGCCAGCATGGCCGCCCTGACCGGCGGCGGGATCAAGGCCAAGCCGGGCGAGGTGTCCCTGGCTCATAACGGCGTGTTGTTCCTCGACGAACTTCCGGAATTCGCGCCCCAGGCCCTGGACAGTCTGCGCCAGCCCCTGGAAACGGGCGAGGTGGTGGTGGCCCGGGCCAACGCCCACGTCCGCTATCCGGCGCGAGTGCAACTGGTGGCGGCGATGAACCCCTGCAAATGCGGCCACGGCGGATTGGGGCGCGGCGCCTGCGGCAAGGCCCCCCGCTGTCAGCGCGACTACCAGTACAAGATTTCCGGCCCACTGTTGGACCGCATCGACCTGCAGATCGAGGTTCCCGCCGTGGCCGCCGCCGATCTGGCCCTACCCGCACCGTCCGAAGGCACGGCCGAGGCCGCCGCGCGTGTGGCCCAGGCCCGGGCCATCCAGGCCGAGCGCGCGCAACGGCTGGATTGCCCCAGCCTCAACTGTCGGCTGGAGGGCGACGCTCTCGCCGCCGCCGTCTCTCTGGACGCCTCGGCCCAGGCCCTGCTCAGCCGCGCAGCCGAAGCGGGCGCCCTGACGGCCCGGGGCTGGGCGCGGACCCTGCGCTTGGCTCGAACCATTGCCGATCTGGACGGCGCCGAGAGCGTGCGGCGCGTGAATGTGGCCGAGGCGCTGATCTATCGCCGCAGCCCGGCTGCGGATTTGGCCGGGACAAACGCCCCGCTTGCGCTTAAATCCACGCCAGCCTGAACGGTCTCAGGTCCGGCGCCGGGGGGTGCATGTCGACCGACGAGCCCAGGATAGTGCGCTTGATCACAGGCCTGCTGCTCGCTGCGGTCGCTTTCGTGGGCGTGGCCCATGTCGCCTTTTTGCCGCCGTGGGAGGGGTTCGACGAGACCGCCCACTGGTCCTACATCCAGGAGCTGTCGGACACGGGCCATGCGCCGCGCTACGGCGTGGACGGTCTTTCCGCGGATATAGCGGTCTATCCCGGGCCCATGGCCTATGGGGCTGCGCCGCCGTTCGAACAGACCGGCCGGCCGACCTACCGCAGTTACCGCCTGGCCGGCGCCGGCCCGATCATCGGGACCCCAAGCCGCTATGTCGGCGACGGCGGGCGCAACTGGCAAGCTCAGCATCCGCCGCTCTATTACGCGCTGATGGCGCCGCTTTACCGCGCCTCGCACGCCCTGGGCTGGGTCGACCACCTCTTGGTCTTGCGCCTAGCCTCATTCGCCATGGCTTTCGCAGGATTGGTCATCGGCGTCTGGGCCACCGTCCGGTTTGCAGCGCCGGTCGGCCGTTGGACGGGACCCATCATGGCGGGCTGGCCATTCCTATTCCCTCAGTTCTTTCCCGAGTTCGCCCGGCTCGGCAACGACAGCCTGTGCCTTCTGCTGGCGTCCTGCGCTTGGGCCATGCTGCTTCGGCTGCTCGGCGGGCAAGGGCGCTGGGCGAGCGCCGCAGGCTTGGGGGTGAGCCTGGGCCTTGGGCTGCTGACGAAGGCCTTTTTCCTGCCCATCGGCGCGGGGGTCGCGGCGATGCTGGCGGCCCATTGGTGGATGACAGGCCGAAAGCCGGCGATGCTTGCACAAGCCGCTCTGGCGGGCGGCGTGGCCCTAGCGCTCGGCGCTTGGTGGTACGTCAGCAAGCATCTGCAGACCGGCGACCTGACCGGCTCGGACGAATTCATCCGTTTCAACCAGGCCGGAGGCTTCGGCCGCTTGGCGCACGGCGTCTCGCTGACCAATCTGGCCCGGGGGGTCGGCGTCCTCGGCGGCGCCTTCGTCTGGGCAGGCACATGGTCCCTCGCACGGCTGCCGGAAATCTTCCTCCTGCCGCCGATCCTGCTCTTGGGCCTGACCTTATGGAGCTATCTGCGCGGATTGACCCCCAGCGATCTGATCGGATGGGCCCCCGTGGCCTTGACCGCCCCGATGCTGGCCGGGCTGCTCTATCACCTGCTGAGTCTGGGCGACCGGCGTCGGCGCCGTCACGCCGGGTTGGTACCTGCATATCCTGGCCGCGCCGCTCGGTTTGGCGGTGGCCAGGGGGTGGACCCGCCCTCGCGTTCTCGGGGTTCTGGGTCTACTCACAGGGCTCTATTCCGCTGCGGCCTGGGCGTTCCAGCTGTCCTTGTTCAGCGGATGCGCCGCCAAACTGGGGACGGACAAGCACTATAGCCTTGCCGGGGCCGGCTGCTTTGTTGACCTGCATGTCCTGGCCGCCCTGGGCCACCCGCTTCTTGGGTTCGTCTGCCTGGCCGCCGGAGTGGTTTTGGCTGTCATCGCGGTGGCGCAGATCGTCGGGGCTGCCGGGCGGAGCGGGTCCGACTTTTTGTCCCTGCCCCGTGCCTGGGGACTATTGAGAGCCCGCACCGGCGCGCCCACTTAAATCTTATCCGCCGCGCGCAGGCCGTGCGGCTATGGTGTTGTCGCTGATAAGGACCGATCCAAATGTCTGTTGAGCCCATCAAATCTGAAGTTCGGCAACTGCTGGCACAAGCCGATGAGAAGCTGAGGCGGGCCCAGCATCTGCATGATCAAGGCTCGGATGCCGAAAAGGTCACGGCCGCGGGTCAGCTTGTGATCTTGAAGCGCCAGAAACAGGAGCTCGAGGCGCGCATTGGGGAGCTCGAGCATGCCAAAGACGGCGGCGGGGCGACCACGAGCCAGTGGTTCAAGGAAGACTGGATGCTGCTGATGCAGCGCCTGGACGCCTTTATCGATGGGCGCTGATCCTACTCACCGCCGGTCTCGTCCCCACCGTCATGCTGCGCCACCACAGCGCGCGCAACATCGGCCATCAGCGTCTGGCGGTCTGGAACGGGCTTGCGGGTCGCCGCGATCATCACCGCCACGGCATAGGTCCGGCCATCCGGCGCGGTGAGCAGTCCGACGTCATTATAGCCGGTGGACTCGTCGGCCAGATCCTGACCGGTGCCGGTCTTGTGGGCGATGTCCCACCCCGGCGCGAGCCCCGCCTTCAGCCGCATCGGACCGGTCTGCGCCATCTGCATGATCTGCAAGAAACGGGCGGTGGAGGTCGGCGAGAGCAGCTCGCCCCGCTTTAAGCGGCTTAGGCCCTGGACTATGGCGATGGGCGTGGCGCCGTCGTCGGGGTTCGCCACATAGGCGTCCAGCTTGGCTTGGCGCAGGGCGGCGGGGACCTGATCGCGGGCGTCCCAAAAGGCGCGCCCAAAGGAATAGTCGGCCCGCCACTCCAGCCCGGCAATCTTCGCTTCAAGAAGGCTTTCCGGTTCGCCGGCCCGAATCGGCCCCAGCCGACGACGGTTGATCAGCTGCTGCACAGCCCCCGTCGGCAGCCGACGGATCAAGATGTCGTTGGCGGCGTTGTCGCTCTGCGCCAGGGACCAGACCAATAGACCGTCGATGCTGGTGGCGTAGGCGTCATCGACCAGCATCTTCTGCATGGGTTGATTGAACACGCTCATGTCGGCGGAATGCACCACGACCGGGTCGGCCAGGCCGATCTGTCCGCGATCGGCGGCGTCGAACACCGCCAGGGCCACCCAAAGCTTGGCGACGCTTTGCTGGGGATAGGACGTAGTTCCGTCGAAGGCGGCGGCCCATCCGTCCTGGATGTCCTCAACTGCTATGCCCACCTTGCCGTCGAAATTCAGGGCCAGGGCTTCCAGGCGCTGGGTGAGTTGCTCCGGCGCTGGCGGCGGCGCGGTTGGCGCCAGGGGGAGCCGAGCGGGCGGCTCCAGGTCTAGGCCGGCGCAGGCGCAGGCGCTGAGGATCAGGGCGCAGCCGAGGGCTACGGCGGCGCGTGCGCGGGGCGCCCGTCGCGTCAGGCGCGCGCCTTGATCGGTTTGCGCGCCTTGAGCAGGGGCTTGATCGCGTCGGTGCCGAACAGGGCGATGGCGGCGTTGCGCCAAGCGCTGACCTTGGGCGCCCGCAGGGACGAGGCGAAATAATAGGTCGCGATAGTCGCGCTCAGCAGATGGACATGAGACACGGAGGCGAACACGCCGTCCGGCTGGCCCTTCTTGCGCCGGAACAAGCGGCCCACAGCCAGGCCGACTTTCAGCAGCAGAAGCCCGCCGAACACGTCGAACGCCAAATGAGCCGGGCGAATCTTATGCAGGCGAATTTGCGGCGCGTGCAGTTCGGGCAGGTGATGGTGATGAACCGCCGCTTCGACCACGGGCGGAGGGACGGCTGCGTCCTCCATGACCGGATCGCCGGTGGCAGGGTCGATGGGCGGCGCCTCGCCGTCCAACGCCGCTGGGGCCTCTGTCAGGACCACCGGGGTCTGGGCGACCTTTCGGTCATGCTGGCGCTTTTCTTCCGACAGAAGCTGCTCGACCAGCAGGCCCACCCCGATGCCGACGATATTGGGGTGGTTGCGGCAAAGTTCAGCCAGGGTTTCGATGAACGCCCGGCCGTGGTGGCCGTGGTCCTGCAGCCCCGTATGGAACGTGTGCTGGGCCAGATCCGCAGCCTTTTCCATGTCCGTTCCGGCCATGGAGCTGATCGTTTGGAATAATCCCGGCATGCGCGGCCAATGCTGATTGCGAGCGTCCCCTAGCCTAACGGAAGCGGACCCCCGCCACCACTGGGCGCCGCGCGAGAGGCGAATCCATCAACCGAGGGCAAGCTTTCCTGCGCTATTTCGGCCACAGGGGCGACATAGATGCACAGTGCGACCTCTCGAACGCTTGCTCGAACGCGCGGAGCCCTAAAAACTGCACACGTGAGAGGGATGAGTCCTAAGTACGAGGCTGATCAACGCTCCAAGGCGTGAGACGGCTCGAGAAGACTTCCGCGCTCAACAATGCGCAGGGCGGCTACCGGCGACGGAGCCGCCCTTTCTGTTTTTGCGCCGCTCAGCTAGTCCAACCGTTTGCCCTGGCTCATCGGACCCGCCATGCCCGCCCTGACACCCTTTCATATCGCCTTTCCCGTGGACGACCTGGACGCCGCCCGGCGTTTCTATGGCCAGGTGCTGGGTTGCGACGAAGGACGAAGCACTGCGGACTGGATCGATTTTGACCTGTTCGGGCACCAGATCGTCGCCCATCGCGTCCCGGCCGCCGCCGCCGCGGTCAGCGCGGTGGACGGCCACAATGTCCCGGTGCCCCATTTCGGCGTAGTGCTGACCCTGGACCAGTTCGAAGCCCTGGCCGACCGCGTGCGGGCGGCGGGCGTAACCTTCGGGGTTGAGCCCCATGTGCGCTTCAAGGGCCAGCCGGGGGAACAGGCCACCATGTTCTTTCGAGATCCAGCCGGAAACGCCTTGGAGTTCAAGGCTTTCGCAGACATGGGCCAATTGTTCGCGCGCTAAGGTTCTGCGGCGGCCGCGTCGATGGCGTGGGCCAGGTCGATATCGCGCTGTGTCACGCCCTTGGCCACGTGGGTCGTCAGCAGGATGTCCACACGGTTGTAGATGTTGGACCATTCCGGATGATGGTCCATCTGCTCGGCGGCCTGCGCCACCTGGGTCATGAAGGCGAAGGCTTGGGCAAAATCCTTGAAATGGAAGGCCTTCACGATGGCGTCGCGCCCCTCGGCGGCGGCCCAGCCCTCAAGGTGGGCCAAGGCGGCTTCAGCGCCGATCAGGGGCGGAACATTCATGCAGGGCCTTCACCGGACAGAAACACTGACGCGGATAGTCTGCACGCCATGGACCTTTCCTCGTCAAGCCCCCTGCGCCTGGTCACAGCCGCTCCGAAGGCCTCGACCGTCGCTGCCAAGCGTCCTGGTTTCGCCTTCTATGGCGGTGACGTTCAGGGTCTGCTGGCGAGCCTTCAGCGTCCGCGCGGCCGTTTGATCGTCACGCCAAACCTGGACCATCTGCGCTTGCTGGACCTGTCCGCCGCCCTGCGCCGCGCCTACCGCAGCGCCGATGTGGTGCTCAATGACAGCCGCTTTCTGGACCGCCTGTGCCTGGGCGGCCGGGTGCTGACTCTGCCGGGGTCGGAGCTGGCGCCGATGATGTTGGAGCGGGCGCCGGTCGGGGCCAAGGTCCTGGTGATCGGTTGCGATGGGGCGGTCAAGGCCGACCTGCCTGCGCGTTATCCCCAACTGGTGTTCGCCTTCATCGAGCCCTCCATGGGTTTTATCCGCCGCCGGGCCGAGCGCCGGGCCTTGCTCCAGGCCGCCATCGCCGAGCAGCCCGGTCTGGTGTTCGTCTGCACCGGGGCGCCCCAAAGCGAGCTATTGGCCGCGCAGATGAAACGGGCGGGGCTCAAGGCCGACATCCTATGCTGCGGCTCGGCCTTCCACTTCCTGACCGGGACAACGAAACGGGCGCCGGTCTGGGCGCGCGGGCTGGGCGGCGAATGGGCCTGGCGCTTTGTGCGGGAGCCGCGCACCCGCAAGCGCTATCTAGCCGATGCGCTGTTTTTGGCCCGCAACGTGCTGGCCTTTTTGTCGCTCCGGCTGTCGGGGCGCGCGCGTTTCGGGCGCTACGAGATCGGCTGACCACGTCTTCCGGCGCCAGCCGGATTTAAGAAAAACATGAACCACGAAGCTCACGAAGAACACCA
>CAYVHP010000035.1:0-4258 GCA_964451265.1 uncultured Caulobacteraceae bacterium
TCGAACGCGCGCGCCGAAATCAGCGCGGCAAAGGCGTCAGACCCAAAGGCCGCGCCGGGCACAAGCTCGGCCCATTGCGCCAACTGATCCACGCGGGATCGGCGTAACGGATCGTCATAGGCCGTGGAGCGCATGGCCGCGACGACCTGGTGGCCCGCTTCGGCGAGCATGCGGGTTATCCATAGGCCCGAAAAGGACGAGGCGCCGGTCAGCAATATCCGCATGGTTCAAACCTCGCGCGGCTTGGTCAAAGACGGATGGGTGGTGCGGCCAATCGGGCTCATGCAGTTCTCTTTGCGCTTCCTCGCGCACACCTCTAGAGCGTTAGAGGGTTTTGCGGCAAGGCGGTATGCACCGCGAGCCAAGGGAGGCGCGGTCCCGACATGGCCATTGATGAGCCACTGACGCCGAGAGCCCCGTCGGTCAGCGTTGTCATTGTCACCTTCCAGAGCGCCGACACCCTTGGCCGCTGTCTCCAAGCCCTGAAGGCGCAGACCTGGACGGACTATGAGGTGCTGATCGCTGATAACGCCTCCACCGACGGCGCGCCCCAGGCCGCCGCCAAGGCCGACCCCAGCCTGCGCCTCCTGCCCATGGGGGCCAATTTGGGTTTCGCGGCCGCCAATAACCGGGCAGCGCAGGTCGCGACGGGCCGCTGGCTGGTCTTGCTCAATCCGGATGCCTATCCCGAGCCGGATTGGCTGGAGCAGCTTTTGGCCTGCGCCGCCGCCCATCCCGAGGCGCGCTGTTTCACCTCGCGTCAGTTGATGGCCAAGGATCCATCCCGCCTGGACGGCCTGGGCGACGCCATGACCATTATCGGCTTTCCCTTCCGAGGCGGCTACGGCCAGCCTGACCCTGGGCCGGGCGGCGCGGCCCACGAAGTCTTTTCGCCCTGCGGCGCCGCCATGATGATGGACCGCGCGCTATTTCTCAGCCTGGGCGGCTTTGACGAGGCCTTCTTTTGCTATTGCGAGGACGTGGATCTGGGCTACCGGCTACAGTTGCTGGGTGAGGCGGTCATCGCCGCGCCCGCAGCCTGCGTCCTGCACGAGGGCTCTGCCTCCACAGGAGGCCGGCGCTCGGACTTCTCGCTGTATTACGGCGCCCGCAACCGGCTGTGGACCTTCGTCAAGAACACGCCCGGTCTGCTATTCTGGCCCACCTTACCGTTTCACGCGGGCGCCACCGCCGCGCTTTGGCTGGCCGCCGTCTCTCGCGGCGAAGGTCGGGCGCTGGGGGCGGGCGTGGTCGCGGGATTGGGGGGGCTGGGCGACATTTGGAGGCGCAGGCGGCTGCTCCAGGCGCAACGCACGGTCCCGGCCAAGGCGATTTGGCGGCTGATGGTCTGGAACCCCTTGGCGGCGGCAAGGCGCGATGCGCCGCCGGCCCTTCCTTTACACCCACAAACCGGTCCATCCTCCGCACAGTAGGCGAATGCGCGCGCCGCTCGCACAGTGATGGAGAGATCGAGTGCCAGGATATTTCGATGACATAGAGGTGGGCCGCGTGGTGTCGCTCGGCGCTTCGGCTCTCAGCGAGAAAGCCATCGAAAGTTTCGCCCAGTCATTTTCGCCGGGCTGGGACCCGGCGTCCGGCGCTCCGGACGCGATGATCTACGCTATTTGGGCCAAACTGGATCTTGAGTCTGTTTCTGCCTGGCCGCAGACCAAGCGGCTCGCGGTCGACGCCTTGCGCTGGGCGCGAAACCCGCCGGCGGGTGAGTTGCTGCGTGGACGCATGACGGTGCTGGGCAAGGACCCGGTGGGTGATGACAAGGGGATCGTCATCGCCCAGCACGATCTGCTCGATGAAGCCGGGCGACTGGTGTTCTCGTGTCTGACCCGCAGTGTTTTCGCCTGCCGGCCGCCAGAACGCTAAATTAGGCGTTGGCTGCTTCGGGCCGACGGGGGCGCAGCATCGCCTTGACGATCAAGCGGTCCCAACCCAGCAGTGACACCAAATGGGCGTAGATTTGCGCCAGGGCGCCGTTGTCGCGCAGCTCGGCGAACTTGGCGGGGGGTAAGGCGTTCAGCTTGTCCTCAGACACGCCCTGATACTCGGCGACCACCTGAGGCTCCTGGGCCACGCCGTTTATCGGCGGCGGGCTGAAGAACGCCTTCTTGGTCTCAAACAGATCCAGCTCGGTCAGCAGGGCCACAAAGGACTGGGTGCGCTGGGCTTCGCTCTCGAAGTTGTTGCAGAACTCCACGGCGTTCTTGGTGTATTCGCTCAGCTCGCCGTTCAGGAAAAACGGAAATTCGGGCTTGTCGCTGATCATCGGCGCATTGCGGTCGATGCAGACAATCATCCGCTGGGCTTCGGCGTCATTGGCCAGCACGAAGGGATAGCGGCGGATATAGGCCGGCAGGTAGCTGTCGGGCGCATAGGCGCCGTGGGCGTCCACGAACAGGTTCTCGTTGGCGTTCACGCCCAGCACCGCCACCGGGCTCTTTTGCTCGCCGACAAAGATGATCGGATAGCACAGCGCCGTCGGGGCGAACTCCGTCACCATCACCGGCACCAGATGGGTGGCCGCCGTGAAGGCGTAGGGGTTTTCCGTGGGCTTCAAGCCCAGGGCGCCATGGGTCTCTTTGGACAGCGGCTCAGGCCGCGAATAAAACAGGACCTCACCGGTCAGTTGGGCTTGGGCAAAGTCCGCCGTATCCGTCATGTGAAGCGTTCCTGGCGCATATGAGAGCGGCCCGTCCGCACTCTGGGCGGCTTCTATCGGAACAAATCGCCAGGAGCAATGCCGCCTAAGCCTGGGCGTGAATTGAGCGCTTGCGGCCATTCCCAGCCGATGCCGTGCAGGCTTGAGCGGCCGGCGCCTATTCGCCTAACCCGGCGGCGGCGTACAGATCGGTGCGGCGATCACGGAAAAAGCCCCAGGCAGCCCGGTGAGCCTGAAGGAAATCCAGATCGAACTCGGCCATGATCACGCCCTCCTCGGTCCGGTTCAGGGCGGCGACCAGATCGCCGCGATGGTCGCAGATGAAGCTGGAGCCGTAATAGGTTTGGCCGCCCGAGGCGCCGGGCTCAAAACCGACCCGGTTGGCGGCGGCCACAGGGATCACATTGGCCACCGCATGACCCTGCATCACCCGCCGCCAGGGATCGCGCGTGTCCAGCGAGGCGTCGTGGGGCTCCGACCCGATGGCCGTGGGATAGAGCAGGATCTCCGCGCCCATTAGGGCCATGGCGCGCGCCGCCTCCGGGAACCACTGGTCCCAGCAAATGCCCACGCCCAAGCGGCCAAAACGAGTGTCCCACACGCGAAAACCGGTGTCTCCCGGACGGAAATAGTACTTTTCCTGATAGCCCGGCCCATCGGGAATGTGACTCTTTCGGTAGACCCCGAGCAGGGCGCCGTCCGCGTCGGCCATGGCCTGGCTGTTGTAATAGTGCGGACCTTCACGCTCGAAGATGGAAATCGGAATGACCACCCCCAGCTCCGCCGCCAAAGGCGCCAGGGCCAGGACACAGGGGTGCTCGCGCCAGGGATGGGCGGCGGCGAACCAACGCTCTTCCTGGGAGACGCAGAAATACGGGCCCTGGAACAGCTCCGAGGGCAAGATCACCTGGGCGCCCATGCCCGCCGCCTCGCGCACAAGGTCCTGGGTCCGGGCGATATTGGCGGCCAGGTCCTCGCCGTAAGCGCTTTGCAGCACCGCAACCTTGATCGTTCGCGCCATCGTCGTGCTCGCCTTGGCTACCTAACGGGGCGGAATCGCCGGTTCCTGCTGGGTAATGCAGTGGAAGGAGCCGCCGCCCGTCAATATGGCCCGAGAGGGCAATCCGATCACCTGGCGTTCGGGAAATAGGCTGCTCAAGGCGTCCAGCGCAAAGGTCCCTGCCCGCTCGTCATAGATCGGCGCGATCACCGCGCTGTTGGCGATGATGAAATTCATATGCGAGGCCGGCGCCGGACGTCCCTCGCCATCGTCGATGAATCCCGGCGAGGCGATGCGCATGACCTGCAAGGGCGCGCCGCGGGCATCGGTCATCTGCGACAGGGCGCGCGCCGTTTCGTCATAGACTGCGGCGTTGGCGTCGTTGCGGCCGAACGACACCGGGCAGGCCACGACCCCCGGCGCGACGAAACGGGCCAGATTGTCGATGTGGCCGTCGGTGTGATCGTTCAGCAGGCCGTCGTCCAGCCAAAGCACCTTGCGGGCGCCCAGGCTTGATGTCAGGGCTTGCTCTGCACTGGCCTGGTTCCAATCCGCATTGCGATTGGGGTTCAGCAGGCACTGAC
>CAYVHP010000036.1:0-5676 GCA_964451265.1 uncultured Caulobacteraceae bacterium
CCGGGGGGGGGGGGGGGGGCCCGCGGTTGGGTGGGCGGGCCCGCGCCGAGAGCGCGGCGCTTAACCTACGCCCCCTCAGGCGCTCCGCGCCAGCTCCCCCGCGACGCGGTGGAGCACGTGGAAATGAAGGCTTCGGAGAAACGCCCTCAAGCTAAAACTCCGCTCGAGGGGCGCTCCAATCAGACTGCGGCAAGGGCGCGCTCGCCGGTGCGCACGCGAACGGCGTCCAGAACTTCGAGAACGAAGATCTTGCCGTCGCCGATCTTGCCGGTGTTGGCGGCTTTGGCGATGGCGTTGACGACGGAATCGACGTTGCGGTCGTCGGTCACGACTTCGATCTTCAGCTTGGGCACAAAGGCGACGCTGTATTCATTGCCGCGGTAGACTTCCGTCTGGCCGCGCTGACGGCCGTAGCCGCGCACTTCGCTGACGGTCATGCCTTCGACGCCGGCGCCCGAAAGGGCTTCGCGGACGGAGTCGAGGGCAAATGGCTTAATGATCGCCATGACAAGTTTCATCTCATTTCCTCCAGTTTATTTCGTTTCACGCGTCACTGCTTAGACTGACCGTCTGTGCTCAAAAGAACCCATGAATTCAGCAGGTCAAGATCAGCTCGCAGCGGCGCCATACACCCGACCCCGTCCACACGCAATAGGGGATTTTTGGAACATTTTTGTCAGATTTTTCGGAAAAATCGGTAAAAATCGAGGAATTTCAGCACGAAGTGAAAAAAATGGGCCAAAAAACTCGGATTTTTCACCGAAAATCGCATTGAATAAACAAGCTAAACAATGCTTGGAGCACCTAAAAATGGCTCCAGTAATTGCACAGTAATTAGGCGCCCGCCCCTGGCCGAGGCCTATCGCCCGAAGCCGTGCAGCCGCGCGCCATGCCGTTTGAGCCAATCGCGCGCAGTCTTTTCCGGCCCGTGAATCTGACGCACCAGGGCCCAGAACCTCGGGCCATGGTTGGCCTCCAGCAAATGAGCGCATTCGTGGGCGGCGACGTAGTCGGCCACAGCATAGGGCGCCAGCACCAGCCGCCAGCTATAGCGGATGCGGCCCGCATCGGCCTTCAGGCCTGTGCGCGGCGGACGGCATGAGCCCCAGCGGGCCTTAGGGTCGCCGACATTGACCTGCGGCCTCGGCCGGCCAAGGGTCTGGGCGTAGTGGACCGTGCGTTCGTTCATGACCTCCAGCGCCCGTCGCTTGAGCAGCCGTAGAACCGCCCGACCAAAGGCGTCGCCCTGGCCCCACGCCGCCAGGACAGGCCCAGCGTCCTCAGTTTCGAAAAACCCAGCCTCCAGTCGCTTGGTCGCCCGGCGCAGAATATGGGCCCGGCCCAACACCTCAAGCCGGTCGCCGGGATTGAGGCTGACCGGCTGGGGCAGGGCCTGCAGATTGCGGGCCATCCAGTCGGCCCTTTGGCCGGCGAAGGCCACCGCCTCGGTCAATCGGCGGGGGCTAGGGGCGGTGGCGATCACCTCGCGCTTGGCCGCATCGATGCGCAGGCTGACCCGGCGCGCGCGGGCGTTGACCCTCAGACGCACGGGCGCCCCGGCCACCTCGATCAGGTCGCCGGGCGTCAAGCTGGAGGAGCGGAAAAGGCCCATGCCTCATGTAAGAGGCGAGTCTGGCCTCAGTTTCAAGCGGCGGCGCGCGCGGCGGCCTGATGTCGGGCAATGAAGTCACGCACTCGTGGATAGATGTCGTTGCGGAAGCGGCTGCCGTTGAACACGCCGTAGTGGCCCACTTCCGGGTGGACGTAGAGCTCCTTCATGGAGTCCGGCAGGGATGGGCATAGGGCATGGGCGGCCTGGGTCTGGCCCACGCCGGAAATGTCGTCGTGCGCGCCCTCGATGGTCATCAAGGCGATGTCGGTGATCGCGGCGGTCTGCACAGACCGGCCCCGGTGGGTCAGTTCGCCCTTGGGCAGCAGGTATTTCTGGAACACGATGTCGATGGTCTGCAGATAGAATTCTTCAGTCAGATCCAGCACCGAGAGGTACTCGTCGTAGAACTCCCGGTGTTTGGCCGCCCCGTCGCCGTCGTCCTTCACCAGGTCCTCGAAATAGCGCCAGTGCGCGTTGACGTGCTGGGCCTCGTTCATTTTCATGAAGCTGTAGAGCTGCACAAAGCCCGGATAGACCCGCCGCATGGCCCCGATATAGGGCAGGGGCACGGTGTAGATCATCTGTTGCTGGAACCAGGTGAAGGGCCGGTCTTCGGCCATTTTATTGGTCACAGTCGGGGACAGCCGGGCGTCGATGGGCGAGCCCATGAAGATCATGGAGGCGGGCCGCAGGGGGTCCTTGTCCTCGGCCATGAGTGCAGCGGCGGCCATCACGGGCGGCCCCGGCTGACACACGGCCAGCACGTGGGTATCGGGTCCTATGGCGCTGATCATCGAACGGACGTGATCGAGGAAGTCATGAAAATCGAAGCGACCTTCGATCAAGGGCACATTGCGGGCGTTGGACCAGTCGGAAACATAGACATCGTGATCCTGCAGGAAGGCGCGGACGGTTCCGCGCAGCAGGGTGGCGTAGTGCCCCGATAGCGGCGCCACGATCAGCACCGCCGGTCCCGGACCCGAGCGGCCCGCCCCAGCCAGCTCGGCCGGGTTCTTAATGAAATGCCGCAACTTGACCCAGGGCGACGACCACGCGGTCTGCATCTCCACAGCCACCGGGCGACCGTCAATCTGGACCGCGTCGATGCGCCAATCCGGCTTGCCATAGCGGCGGGTCATATCGGTGAGCATCTCGGACGAGGCGTAGAGCTTGCGCCCAGCCTCGGTTTGGGCGGCCGGATTGAACGGCGAACTCCAGAACTTGGCGGCGGCCTCCGCCATCCGGTTCAGCGGCTCGGCGGCGAAATAGGCGGCTTCATGTAAAGCGTACAGCATAGGACCTCGTGCGGGCGCCGCAGCGCGGTAGTATCAGATCATCCTCCCGACGTGATGAAAATGGGTGAATTCGCCGCCGGCGCCAATGAAGGCCTTAGGGTTTGCCCGCCATCGCATCCGATATCTGGTGGGCGATCTCGCCCGGCGAAAGACTTTCGGTGAACACCCGCGTGAAATTTCCTAGGGGGTCCATCAGATAGATCGCCGAGGTGTGGTCCACCGTATAGCCCTGACCCGAACCGTGCTTCTGATAGAAAACCTTATAGGCCTTGGCGGCCTGGGCCACCTGGGCCGGCGTCCCTGTCAGGCCCACGGTCGCGCGCGGAAATACCGGCGCGGACAGATAACTCTTCAGCTGGCCGGGCGTATCACGGCCCGGGTCCAATGAAATAAACACCACCTGGAAGGCCTTGGCCTTTGGCCCGAGCATGGACTGGGCGCGGCCCAACACCGTCAATGTGGTCGGGCAGACATCCGGGCAGAAGGTGTAACCGAAAAAGACCGCCGACCATTTGCCATTCAACAGCCGCTGGTCCACCGGCCGCCGGTACTGATCGACCAGGGAAAAAGGTCCGCCGATCTGAGGAATACCGCTGAATCGCGCCGCATTGGCGGCCTGGGCGCCGCCGCCAAAGGCGAGCGGGAGCGCCAGAAGCAACGCCAGGAAGATTATAGGGTTTCTCATGCGCGCCATGAAGGGCTAGCCTCTCACAAGGGCCGCGCTCGCGGCTCGTACGGACCGGATGTGTGCAGATCAATGTCGCCAGAGCACATTACCCGCGTGGATAGGCCAGCGCCCTCGACCAGGCAAGACGTCCAGCCCCGTGAACGGCTGAGGCTTCGCACCCTGATCCTGTTGCGGTGGCTGGCGATCGGCGGCCAGATGGCGGCGCTGCTGATCGTCCGCTTTGGCCTGGGGTTCGACTTTCCCCTGCTGGGGTGCCTGGGCCTGATCGGGCTGTCGGCCCTTCTCAATATGGCGCTCGTGCTTATCGTGCCGCCGCAGCACGTCTCGCCCGAGTGGCAAGCGGCCATGCAGCTGACTTTCGATATCTGCCAGCTGGGAGGCCTGCTCTATCTGACCGGCGGGGCGGACAATCCCTTCTCTTTGCTGTTGATCGGTCCGGTCGTCCTGTCCGCCGTCACCTTGCATGGGCGATACACATTGATGCTGGGGGCCCTGGCGGTGGTCATCAGCCTCACGCTCGCGGTCATCCATCAACCCTTGCCTTGGCGGCCGGGACAGCCTCTGCATCTTCCTCTGCTTTACCGGCTGGGTGAAGGCTTTGCGATTACGCTCGGCACAGTGCTGACCTCGGCCTACGCCTGGAGCTCGGCAGCCGAGGCGGCCAGGATGGAGCAGGCCTTGCACGCCGCCGAAACCGTTCTGCACCGTGAGCAGCGCCTGTCCGCCCTGGGCGCCTTGGCGGCGGCGGCGGCCCACGAACTGGGCACGCCGCTGGCCACCATCGCCGTGGTGGCCAAGGAAATGGCCCTGACAATCCCGGACGGACCCTTGCGCGAAGACGCCGAGCTGCTGTCATCCCAGGCCAAGCGTTGCCGGGACATTCTGCAGCGGCTTTCCCAGGCTCCGGAAGCGGGCGATGCGGTGCATGCGCGCCTGAGCCTGGCTCAGCTGCTGGCCGACGCGGTGGAGCCGCACATGCTGGACGACCGCATCCATATGGAATGGAGCCTGGTGGGGCCGGCGGACGGCGAGCCGCCCGAGCTCATTCGCCAGCCGGAGCTGTCACGCGCCCTGACCTCCCTGGTGGACAACGCCGCCGATTTCGCCCGTTCGGAGGTCAGGCTGATCGGTCGCTACGACGACGACCATCTCGTCATCGAGGTGCGCGACGACGGACCGGGATTTTCGTCGGACATTTTCGCCAAACTGGGAGAGCCCTACATCACGAGCCGCCCTGCAGGCGAAGGCTCGCCCTCGGGACATATGGGCATGGGGCTGGGTTTCTTCATCGCCAAGACCCTGCTGGAACGCACCGGCGCGCAGCTGGATTTTCACAACGACCGCGGGGGTGGCGCCGTCGTGGCCATCCGTTGGACCCGCGATGCCATCGAAGCGCCGCCGATCTATTGAAAGGCGTCGCCAGAAAATCAAAGCTTGACCTTACAGAGCGAGGCCAATCGCGCCGGCTTTGAAATAAAATCTACGACAATGAGGTTTGATAAATATTGGCCTTGAGTATAAGCCCGACAAAGACCCTTTTAGGACACGCGCCCCGGCGCAGCTGCGGTGACGATTGACATGACCGAACTGACGTCCGCAATTGCGGATCTCGCCGATAAGACCCTCCTCCTGCTGGACGACGACGCCCCCTTGCGCACACGCCTGGGTCGCGCGCTCGAGGGCCGAGGCTTCGTAGTCACCTTGGCCGGCAACGTGAGCGAAGCGGTCGGGGCGATCAAGATCGCGGCCCCCGCCTTCGCCGTGGTCGACATGCGCCTGGAGGACGGCAGCGGTTTGGGCGTCGTCGAAGCGATCCATGCCGCCCGACCCGACGCCAAGGTGATCATGCTGACCGGTTACGGCAATATCGCCAGCGCGGTGGCGGCGGTCAAAGCCGGGGCGGTGGACTACCTGCCCAAGCCGGCCGACGCCGACGACGTGGTGCGCGCCCTGCTGGCCCGCGAAGACGGCCCGGCCCCGCCGGAAAATCCCATGTCGGCAGACCGGGTGCGGTGGGAACACATTCAGCGGGTCTATGAGCTGTGCGGCCACAACGTGTCCGAGACCGCCCGCCGACTGAA
>CAYVHP010000037.1:0-13365 GCA_964451265.1 uncultured Caulobacteraceae bacterium
CGCGTTCGATGGGCAAGCCTACCCATCGAACGCGCTCGCCCGCCGGCCCTATTGGGCCGCCCCAACCGGGGGGCAGACGCGCCGACGCAGATGGCTAAACTGGATCCGAGCAGGTGACGCGGCGCCAACTGGGGGGATGCGTGGAGCAGAATTTCTTCGAAATGCGTGACATCCGCCCCTGGTCGGGCGCGGCCTGGATGCCACTGCGCGTTTGCGTGAGCCGCCGCCTTAGCGTCCAAGACGACGACCAGCCCCTTGAGGTTTTCGACGGAGTCGCGACCCTCGCCGTCCCCGAGGCGCACCGCGTGGTCGTCGACCGGCTCGGCTGGTCAGAGGTTTCGATCCAGCATGATAGGTCAGTCGTGGACAACGACGGCTACCACGCCGCCGACACCTATCGCGTCCACAACGCTGAACATCCCGTCGGTGTTCGTTTGGTCGTCGATCAATTTCTGGAAGAGCAAGACCAGCACGTCTGGCACCTCCATCCCGACTTGGTGGTCGCGCTGCACCTAGTTCGCGAGGGCGATACCTGGTTTCGCCCGGAGGAAGGCTGGGCCGCGGTGGTCCGCCTCGCGCGCAATCCAGAGGGGCGGCCGATCCGGATGGAGATTCGGTCGGAGTTTCTGGCCGACTATCTCGCGGCCCAAGGCGCGCTGCTCTTTCTGTCATCGTATCATGAACGACGCGCTGAGCCGGAGCAGCTCCCAGCCTTCAACTGGCCCCAAGCAAATCAGACGCTGGAGCAAGGCCGAGACTCGCTCGAGCTGCGGCTTGAAAAACGGCGCGGTCGCAACTGGGTGTCAGGAGCGCTCTGGCGAACCGAATGGTTCGAGCCGGGACCGCTGAGCCTGCGGGTGCGTGGAGACCAAGATGCCGCCCCCACCACATTCGCCCTCGACAACCAGGGGGGCCGGCGCACGCCCGCCGAACTCCACGGCGCCCAGTCCTGGCTCTACTTCCGACCGGAGCTGGCCATGGCCCTCGCCCGGCATCGAGGCTTCGAGCTGCATTGGGGCAGCGAGCAGACAGGCGGAATCGGCGCGACCGGCAATGGCCTCCACTTTGGCCTAAATGGGCTCGGGCTGATCAATATCTTCGCCAAGGACATCGCCGCCTTGGACTCTTGGGAGCAGCGGATCTGGGGGGCGCACAACGTCCCGCCGGAGGGCGGCGTGTCGGCCGAGCTGTTCGCAGCGCAGATGGAGCTCCGCTACCCGGAAACGACCGCGCCGGAGACTCAGGTTGCCGACGCGCTCACCCATGTCGACACGCGCATATCGGCCTTCGTTGGCGCGCCTCTTCTGCGGGATCATGACGCCGTTCCCAGTCTCCTCGCCCGGATCCACCGCTTCCGCGCCGCCGAGCACGAAGGGCTGCTTCTGTTGGCGCGAGATCTTTCGAGGGTCTTCACCGAACGCGCTGATGTGGCTCCGCTGCACCAGCGCCTCGGCCTGAAAGCCGGCGACAAGACGGGCTCGCTCAAGAGCCTGCAGCAGTTGGCGGCGGCTCAAACGAACGCCGAGGCCGCGGCCCACCTCATGGCGCCGCTGTTTGGCGTCCAGGACCTTCGCGGCGCAGCCGCGCATCTCGGCGACCACATCGTCGCCGGCGCCTTGCCCAAGGTGAATGTCAATCCGGACGCGCCGACACCCGAACAGGGCCGCGCGCTGATCGCCAGCTTCGTGACGACCCTTCAAGCCCTAGGCGACCTTTTCCCGCCGCCCGGGGGCACCTAGCCAAACGCGCCGAACGACGCGGGAAGCCGTGGTTGGCAAAACAGAACGGCGTCGCCATCTAGCCTAGTGATGAGCTTGACCGTTCCACCCGAGATTGAGGCAGTCGTCGCGCAGTTCGACGCGCGCACCGATGCGTTCGAGGCAACCGACGTGCAGTTCGCTATCGAGGCGGCGGCGCGAGCATTAGGCGTCCTCGATGAGGCCCCCCGGCGTGGCTGCGCGACGGAATGGACAGCATTCGGCTTCATGCCGTCGCTGGGCGATACGGCACCCTGGAGAACCCATTTCGGGCCGATGGTCACCTTCAAGACCGACGCTGGTGAGTTTCGCCATCAACCCGACCTCGCCGACTTGGACCCTGAGATCATTGTCTACTGGAGCGAGCGCGCGACCGCCGTCCAGCACCCGATCCTGGCTGCACGATACGCAGACCTCGCTTGGGACCTCGGCGCCAAGGTGGCGGGTGCGAAGGTGCTGCGGGATTGGGCCGGCGCGGCGTCTGACGCCTACGTCGCTGCCGCCACAATCGCGGGTCGCGAGCCCTTCTTGGCCATCAAGGACGCTGTACGCGGGCTGCACTTGGCTGTTCAGATTCGCGATGATGGCCGCGTCGCGGCTGGCAAAGCCCAGCTTCTGGCCCTGCATGGCCAATGCGTCGCCGCCGGCGACTGCCGACTTGAGCCTTTCGACGTCCTGACCGGCGAACGGAAACTCAAGCTCGACCCTGTGATCCGCGATCAACTCGTGGCGGACTTGGAGACGCTGCTGTCGCGGTTCGCCGACACCAAGGGCGCCTATTTCGATCCGCACGTCGCCAACGATGTCGCCGAGCGTTTGGTCAAGCACTACGGGAAGGCCGGCCTGAAGGCGGAGGCCCGCCGCGTCCACCTCGCCATCGCGAAGGCTTTCGAGCATTTCGCCAGCCTGGCGAGCGCCATGCTGGCGTCAGGCCTTCTACAGACCAGCATGGAGGCCTACCGCTCCGCCGGCGACCGCGCCGAAACCGAGCGGATCAGACGGCTGATGGCGGGGAAGGTGCGGGAGTCCCATGCCGAAATGACCGAGCATCGTGCGGAGTTCAAGGTGACCTTCGAGGAACAGGAAGCCTTCCTAGCCCAGATCATCGGCGAAGACCCCGGGAAGACCTTCATGAACCTGGCGGTGCAGTTGATGTTGCGCCGCCAGTCGCTGGACAAGCAGGTGGAAGAGCAGGCCAAGACCTCGCCGCTCATGGCCGCCATCAGCCAGAGCATCATCAGCGACGATCGCGTCGTCGCCACCGTCGGCTCCGTTGAGGACGATCCGTTCGGCCGGGTCATCCGCCAAGCTAGCTTCATGTTTGAATTCTCGACTCCATGGCTCGGCTGGGCCATGGCGAAGGCCATCGAGGTCCACAATCTCTCGCCCGTCGAGTTCGGCATCTTCATCAATCGCGGCGGCCTGTTCGGCGACGGCCAGTTGCTGGCCAGCGGCCTGGAGGCTTGGTTCGCGAAGGACTACGTCAAGGCCGTTCACGTCCTGGTCCCCCAGGTCGAACTCGGCCTGCGCTCTCTGGCCGGGCTTAAGGGACAGCCGACGACGAAAACCAGCGTCAAATACGGCGGCGCCCAGATGGCGGTGACCATGGGCGACATCCTCTACAGCCCGGACTACGTCACAGCGCTCGGCCGCGCTGGGCCGGACCTGGCCGTTCACTTCGCCGCGCTCTACGCCGACCCCAGGGGCAAGAATGTCAGGAACGAACTCGCGCACGGGCTTCTGACTGCCGAGGACGCCTCGGAAGGCCTGCTGCTGTGGGTGGTCCACTCTCTGCTGATGCTCGGCGCCTGCGCGGTGACGCCACGCCCGGACCCCGCGCCGCCCAGTGAACCGAGCTGAGGTCGCCCGATTGCGCCCACTGAAGCTCTTCTATTCCTGGCAGATGGATCAGCCGTCCAAGCTGTGCCGCGACTTCATAGGGCGCGCGCTGGAGGTGGCGCGCGATCACCTAGCCACCGAGGGGATTGCGCTAGAGATCGACTCCGACACGAAGGATGTCCCAGGGACACCGGCGATCTCCGACACCATTCTCGCCAAGATCCGCGACTGCGACTTATTCCTGGCGGACATGACCTTCGTCGCAGTGGCCGGCGACAAGCTCATCCCCAATCCGAATGTGATGGGCGAGTACGGCTACGCCCTGCGCGACAAGGGCACGCGGCGAATTCTCCTGGCGATGAACAGCGCGTTTGGGCCGCCCGAAAAGCTTCCCTTCGACCTGCATCACCTGCGCCACCCAGCGCAATTCAAGGTCGATGGCGACACACCTGATGGAGCCAGGCGACAAGCGAGGGAAGCCTTCGGCGCCCAGCTGGCCGATCATATCCTCGCCGCCGCGAAGGATGTCTTCGCCGAGGCTGGCGTTCGCGAACGGTCGCAACGGGACCTGCTGCAAGGCAACTGGTGGCAGGCCGTCCAGGCGCGATCTCTCAACGACCGGCCGATCCTGGTCAGCGGCCCCTCGGCGGTGGTGCATATCGTGCCGGCAGGTTCACCTGACAGTCCGGACTTGGATCCCCGCGTCGTCAAGAATCACCGGCGCCTACTGCGCTTGCAAGACGGCGCAACGGAGGGCGCATCGGGCCGACAGTGGTGGGCGCATGGCCCAACGCGCCGGATCAACGACCGGCCCAATCCGGAAGGCCATTGGTATGGCCGGTTACTGCAGCCGGGCATCATTGAATTCGAGCAGACCGTCGGCGAGCGGATCGATGACGATCCGACGATCCTGATCAGAGGCACGCGTCTGGAGGCTGAGATCGTCAACATGGCGGATCAGGGCCTCGCTCTGGCCGAGGGGCTCGGCCTGGCAAGCCCCTTCGGCGTCGGCGTCGTGCTCTATGGGCTTGAGGACGTCGAGCTGGCCAGCCGGTATCGCTCGGGGCGGTTCCGCATGCCCAGTCTTGACCTTCCCCTTAGCGTGTCGCTCCCCGGGGTCGCACAGGCGGGAGCCAGCATGCGGAGCGCCTTCGATCAGCTCTGGATGTCCGCCGGGTTTGCGGATGGATCTCCGTCCTTCAGCGGGGCGACCTGGGCGGGGTACGACGCCTAGAGCCTTTGCGTAACGGGCGGGGCGAGCGCAACTGTGCTCGCCCCGGCTTAGGTTAGGCGGCGCAAGCTTGTGCTTGTCGGCCGTGCAGGAAATCGGCTGCACGCTGGGCGTGGGCGGCGGCCGTGAAGATGAACCGGCGGTCGTCCTTCAGCACCTGCAGCCAGCTATCGATGTAGCTGGCGTGGTCAGGCCGGGGTTCAAGCTCCAGCCCGAGGTCCGCGCAGAGGAAGGCGGCGCCCAGTTCGGCGACCAGCTCTTCCCGAGCATAGCCGTCGTCGCCCCAGCGCTTGCGCCCGAAATCACGGTCCAGCCGGGTGGGGTGCCGGGTCCAGTGGGTGCATTCGTGGGCGAGGGTCGCGTAGTAGGCTTCCGGGTCTTCGAAGCATTCGAACGGCGGCATCTGCACATGGTCGGGTTGCAGGGCGTAGTAGGCCTGATTGCCGCCGTGGCGGATGTCGGCGCTGATCGCCGCAAAGAAAGCATCGGCATGGTCGATCCTTTGGGCGGCGTCGAGCTTGGGCTCAGCCACGGCGTGGAAGTGCGCGGGCAGGCCCTCGACCTGATCGACGTTGAAGACGGTGTAGACCTTGAGGAACGGGATCTGGCGCTCCACGTCCTGGCCATTGTCGCCGGCCTCGGTGCGGGTGATCCGGTTGGCGTAGACCACGGTCGAACCATGCTCACCCTTGCGGACGTGCCCGCCGAGCGCCAGCGCCTGGCGGAAGGTGATCCAGCTCGGCGCCGTGAAGCCGCGGGCGACAGACTCCGCCCAGAGTAGGATGACGTTGATGCCGCTGTAGGGCTCGCCGGTCGAGCGCAGCGGCCTGCTGATCTTCCCCGCCAGATGTTCGGCGGACCAGGGTTTCGTCCAGGGACGCACGCCGTTTTCGAGGTCGGCGACGATGGCGTTGGTGACTCGGCTGTAGATGTCCGGGCGCGAGGTCTCGTGAGGGCGCGTCATAGCGGCCTCCTGTGATGTGGGTTTTGGGGGAAGCGGCGCCCCCCCGGGTTCGGCGGGGCGCTCTGCGGGAGGTCAGTCGGCTTGGCGGCTGCGCGACCAGATCAGGCTGTAGCCCTCATCCGCGTCGACCAGGCTGGCGTAGATCGGGGCGTGGAAGCTCGGGTCGTCCAGCTTGACCGAGAGGTAGGCCCGGTCCTCCTTGGAGGTCTTCATCCAGGCAGCGCCGAACTCGGTCTGGCCTGAGAAGATGCGGAAGTCGGGGGCCTGCTCGTTGGTCTTCTCGACCTTGCGGAAGGTGGCCTTCTTGACGTCGAGGGTCAGGGTCTTGATGGAGCCGTTGTAGTTGCCGGCGTCGTCCTTGGTGAAGGTGCCGATGGTCGCCATGGTGAAGTCTCCTCCTTGCTCGGACCGCGCCCATCGCGGCCTCGATGGCGATTTCCAGGACGAGGGGCGCTGAGCGCCGCAGCCGCAGGCCCGCAGCGCAGCGGAGGACGCCGGCGACGACTTGTTTGTCCCGCGAGGAATTCGGCGCAGCCGAAGGGGAAAGAAGTCGGAGAGCCGGCGTTGCGGCGATCAGCGGGGCCGGAACGGCCCGAACCCCTCGGCCCTATCAGGCCAGAGAGGCCGCATGGGTCGGTGCGAAAGGGGGAGACTTTGGACCTGACGACCGGGACCATCCCCGAGCCGAAAAATCACCACACGCAGAAAGAAGGGCCGCCCGCCTCATCGGCGCACGGCCCCAGGGTCAGAAGAATGGAGGCCGCGAGCTGCGGCCCCGCCGCTAGGCGGCTTGTTCGGTCAGCTCCGGCGCCTCGGCATGGACCTCAAGCTCCACGGGGACCGGCGCCCGGAGCAGGCTCGGCAGCCACCCCTTGCCCGCGAGCAAGGCCTCGGCCTCCGACGCCATATCCGGCTTCTTCAAGCCGCCGATCCGCTCGGCCGCCTCGTCCGATACCGCCTCCCGCACCGCCTCGCCGATCCTCGTCTTGGTGACCCGCCCCAGATAGCTGGCCACGGTGGGCGTCCAGTAGCCGGTCATATCGAGAGCCATCGCCTCGGCCAGCCGGTCGGCATGCGCCCACGCCGCAGGTTTGCGGTCGAACGGCGCGCGCACCGCATTGACCGTCAGGCTGGCGCAGTGCGCCAGGAGGTCCAGCAGGTCCGTGGCCGCGAGCCCCTGCACAAACGCCCAGAGGTCCGCCGCCGACTTGGGCAGGCGCACCGCCCAGCGCTCATGGCGTTCGGCGATGCTGCGCCCGGCGCGGGTGTCGTCGATGCCCGGCGCGTGCTCGTCGAGGTAGGCGGTGACGCCCTTGATCTCCAGACAGGAGGCGCGGTCGTAGGGCGGGTAGAAGGCGAACAGCGCCAAGCTGTGGACCACCGCCGACAGGGCGACCGTCGGGCTGGCCCCCAGAGCATCGCGCAGCGCCAGGGTGCGGTGAGCGGTGAGGTCCAGAACCAGCCGCTCCGACAAAGGGGCGCCCGCGTCCTCGTCGGCCTCGTCCGTCCCGTCCGCCTCGACTGGCGCGCTGTCCTCGACGATGGCCGAGCCGCCCGCCTCCTCGCTGTCGGGCTCCGGTTCGGGGACCGGGACGTCTTCGGGCCGGATCAGGCCGCGCTCGATGCGGGCCACCCCATCCTGGCCGAGGATCACGAACAACCCGCCGCGAGCGATCTCATCGGGGTCGAACGCGGTCCCATCGCCGAAGGCCTCAAGGGCCGCATCGATCTCGGCGAAGCGCGCCTCGATCTCGGGCGGAAGCTCCTCGACCGCATCCCACTCGCTGACCAGGGTGTCGTATTCCTCGGAAAGCGCCGCGATCTGCGCCTTCTCCTCCTCCGGGCGCTCCACCGTGCGCGGATAGGCGCGCGCGAAGCCGAGGGCGCGGGGGAAGTCGATGTGAGGCTCGGCCCATTTCCAGCCCTCCTTGTCGCGCACGTCTTCGGCGATCCCGGCCAACTTCTCGGCGACCAGCCGGTCCAGCAGGGCGGGGTCATCGAACCAGCCGCCGCCGTCCTCGGTGAAGAGGTCGCGCAGGATGGTCCCACCGGCCTCGCCATAGGCTTCGGCGCCAACGAAGACCGCCCGCCGGTCGGTGGCGGACACCTTCGCCTCGGTCATGGCGCGGCGGATCAGATAGGGAGGCCGGTGCGCGCCCAACTGCTCCAAGACCTGCGCCTGCCGCGCATGGTCCTCGCTGACCGCGAAGGCCATCATCTGGTCCAGGTTCAACTCACCCGCCCGGTAGAGCGCCATCAGGTCGGGGTTGACGGCGCCCAGCCGAAGCCGCTGACGCACCACCTGGGCCGACACCCCGAACCGGGCGCCGATCTCCTCCGCCGACAGGCCGCGCTCCTCCGCGAGCCGCGCGAACGCCTCGAACTGGTCCGCCGGGTGCATGCCCGCGCGCGTGACGTTCTCGTCCAGGCTGATCTCGTGCGGGTCGTTACTGAGGTCCACCACGCAACGCACGGGCTCGGTCTTCTTGATCCGCTTGCGCTGGGCCAACAGGCGCAAGGCCAAGCGGCGGCCCTCGCCGATGGTGACGAGATAGGCGCCGGTCGGCGCGCCGTCCGCGTCCGTCTCCGGCTCCACCACCGGGGCCTGAAGGACGCCCTTCACCGCGATGCTGGCGGCCAGCGCCTCGACATCGGCCTGCGCATGCGGGGTCCGCCGCGCGTTGCGCGGCGACTTCTTCAGCTTGTTGAGCGGCACGTCGATGACATCGCCGTCCTGATGAATGACTTCGGTCTGCTGGGTCATGGTCCTGCTCCTTTGGGGCATGGCTGGCAGGCGCAAGGCGCGCCTGCAGCCTTGCCCGTCGGCGAGACCGGGGGTGCAAGCGGAGGGGCGGCTTCGCGGGGAACCGGCTGCAGGGCTGCAAGTCCTGCGACCTGTCCGGTCCTGCCCAGCCCGAAGCTGGGCGGAAGCCGCTCCGAAGCGCGCCGGGGGCGGAGCCCCAAGCCACGGCCGCGCGCCAGCGCGGCGTAAGGACGAAGGCTGCAAGGAGCCTGCGCGCCGAATGGCGCTGCACGGCGGAACGCGCCGTCGAGCGGCCGGCGGCGCCGCAGGCGCCCGCAGGGGCGGACCCGGAGGAGCCGCGTAAGCGGCGGGACCGAGCACGCCCGCCGGCCGCTCACCGTTCACGCGGGCCTTGCGGGACAGTCGGTCCGAAACCCCAATCGATGAGGCGGCTATTCGGCCCTCACAGCCTGTCGCCGGGAACCCAAGCCGTCGTGCCGCTGCCAATGACGATCAGGTCGTAAGTAGACGTGGCTCTCCTGGTCAGCCGCAGCACGAACTCCTGCCGCCCTCCTGGATCGGCGGACAGGGCACGTCGCCGTACGAGCAGTAGACGCAGCAGTCGCCGGCCTTGGGCTTGAGCACCGCGCCGCAGCCCTTGCAGTCGTAGAAGTACTGGCAGGCGTCGGTTGGCATGGTCTCGGTCGCCTGATGGCCGCACTGCGGACAGGTCAGCGTGGAGCGGGCCTGGATCTGGACGTCGCTCATACGCGGGCGTTCCGGATCAAGGCCAGCGCCCAGGGCTCCACGATCGGCTGCCAGATCAAGGCGAGAAGGACGAGGGCGGTGGCGGCGCCGAGCAGGCCGATGCCGAGCCTCGACGGCGCGGCGCAGGTGCTGTCGATCCGGCACGTCCGCGCCCGTCGCCAGGTGAGGACCCAACCGGCGCCGATCGCCAGAAGGGCGGCCAGCGTGAACCAGGTCCGCTGACCTGCAAACCAGCCCACGCCGCCCAGGCCAAGGCCAGCCAGAGCCAGCGACATCGGCAGGACGCAGCACGCGGCCCAGGCGAACACAGCGCCCGCTGCGGCGGCCACCGCCGCCCAGCTCAGGGCGGCCTCGGCAGGCTTGCCGCCCCCTCCGTCTCGTCGAGCCTGAAGCCCGCTGCTCGCCGTCACTACCGTCGTCTCCTGGTGCGCTCGGCGCTAAGATGCCATCTGTAGCGACTACAGACTCAAGCCCCAATCGAGAGAGGCGACTCATGGCCGGCCAGGCGATGCCCATCGGCGAACTCTCGCGGCGCACGGGCTGCAACATCGAGACGATACGCTACTACGAGCGGATCGGCCTGATGCCCGTCCCGCCACGGCGGGGGCGCTACCGGAGCTACGGCGCTGGCGACGTCGGTCGGCTGAGCTTCGTACGCCGGGCCCGCGAACTGGGCTTCACGCTTGACGAGGTGCGCACCTTGCTGGGTCTCGCGGCGAGCGAGCAGGCATCGTGCGCCGAGGTCCGGATGCTCGCCGCGTCGCACCTGGAAGATGTCCGGGCGCGGATCGCCGATCTCAAGCGCATGGAGCGGGTCCTGGCCGACTCTGTGCGAGCCTGCGACGCCGGGCAGGACGCGGGCTGTCCGCTGATCCAGGCCCTGTACGCGGAACACGCTCGTCCGACCCAGAGCGTTCACACAAAAATCCCCGTGTGAGGTGGCGGCGCAAAGCGCCCGAAGGCGCGGGGCATGTGGGAGCCGCCGCACGCGCCGGGACCGAGCACGCCCGCCGCCCGCTCACCATTTACCGCCGGAGGCGATGACCCGATTAGCGGCCAGCGAGCTTGACGACCTCGCCGTCCTCCTTGGTGAAGCTCTCCGGCTGACGCTCAAGCAACTCCAGGACCGCCTCGGACGGGCGGCTGAGCTTCACGCCCTTCGGCGTGACGACGATCGGCCGGTTCACCAGGATCGGGTGCTGGACCATCGCGTCGAGGATCGCCTCGTCGCTGACGGCCGGATCGAGCAGGCCGAGCTCCGCGGCCGGCGTGCCCTTCTCGCGCAGGATGTCGCGCGGCCGCGCACCCATGCGGGCGAGCAGATCCTCAAGCTGCGGGCGCGTCCACCCGGTCTTCAGATACTCGACGACCGTGGGGGCGTAGCCGGCCGCCTCGACCATGGCCACGGTGTTGCGCGAGGTGCCGCAGGCCGGGTTGTGGAAGATGGTGATGGGGAACTCGTCGCTCATGGCGCGGTGCGCTCCTTGAGAAGCCAGCTGAAGAGAGCCCAGGCGGCGAGCGCGCCGACGAGCTGGGAGACGATAAAACCGGGCGCGGACGTGGGCGCGATGCCCGCGAACGTGTTGCTTAGCGCGCGGGCGACGGTCACGGCAGGATTGGCGAACGAGGTCGACGCCGTGAACCAGTAGGCCGAGGTGATGTAGAGGCCGACGGCCAGCGGCGTCGCCTCCGGCCGGAACCGCACGGAGCCGAGAATGGTGGCGATCAGGCCGAAGGTGGCGATCGCCTCCGCCCACCACTGGGAGGGCCCGTCACGCAGCTTGGTGGAAAGCTGCCACACGGGCTCGGCGAACATCAGGTGGGCCGCCCACACGCCCAACACCCCGCCGAGGATCTGGACCGCCGCGTAAGCGGCGGCGGTGCCCCACCCCAGCTCTCGCCGAAGGGCGAACACCAGGGTGACGGCGGGGTTGAAGTGCGCGCCGGAGATCGGACCGAAGATGGTGATCAGCACCACGAGACCAGCGCCCGTGGAGACGGTATTGCCCAAGAGGGCGATGGCGTCGTTCCCGCCCGCCAGGCGCTCGCCCATGATGCCGGAGCCGATGACCACCGCCAGCAGGAGCGCCGTGCCGAGCGCCTCGGCGGTCAGCCGGCGCGGAGTGGAGAAGGCGTGAAGCGGCGGCTCGAGACTGGCGGCCGCGGACTGTCGGCGGCTCATGCCTCTGGCGTCGCCGGTGCGCCCTTCAGCTGGCCGATCTCGTCCATGCGACGCTTCAGCGAGAGCTTGTCCAAGCTCGCGATGGGGAGACTCGCGAAGATCCCGATCCGGTTCCGCAGCATGCGAGCCGTATCGTTGAAGGCGAGGGCAATCTCGGTTGCAGAGCCCTCAACCGCCGCCGGATCGGGCAAACCCCAGTGGGAGGAGATCGGCTGCCCTGGCCAGACGGGGCAGACTTCGCCCGCGGCGTTGTCACAGACCGTGATGACGAAATCGAGCTCGGGCGCGCCCGCGGCGGCGAACTCGTCCCAGGGCTTGGAGCGAAACTCGCTCGCAGCGTAACCCATGCCCTCGACCAGCTTCAGGGCATGCGGATGGACCTCGCCCTTGGGGTGCGAACCCGCCGAGTAAGCGACGAACCTGCCCCGCCCTTCTCGGTTCATGATCGCCTCGGCGATGATCGATCGGCAGGAGTTTCCTGTGCACAGGAAGAGGACGTTGAAGGGCCGACGATCGCGCTCGACGCTCATGGTGAGGGGCCTCTCAGGCAGGGATGGATTGGGGGGCGCAGCAGGCGGCCCGCTGGGCGAGTTCGGCCAGGGGCGCGCAGATCTCGGGCGAGCCCGCGCAGCAGTCCTCCATCAGGAAGGCCAGGAGGTCGCGCATGCCGTCATAGTTGGCCGTGTAGATGACGGAGCGGCCTTCGCGCCGGGCGGAGATCAGGCCGGCATGGCTCAGGACATTCAGACTTGCGGAGAGCGTGTTGGGCAGCACACCAAGCCGCCGCGCCACCTCGCCGGCCGCGAGGCCGTCAGGGCCCGCCTGGACGAGGAGGCGGAAGGTGGAGAGACGCCCTTCGTGCGCGAGGGCGCCCAGGCTTGCGATCGCGGACTTCATTTCCATGTTTCTACGATATAGGAACTCCGCGACAGTTCAATGACGCGGCGCCTGCCCGACACCCGAGGTTCAATGTCCGATTTCCCCGCCCTGGCGCCCCAGTTCCTAGACCCGCCCACGCTTGCGAAGCTCGAGCCGCCGGCCGTGTCGACCCACCCGCCGCGGATCCTGCTGCTCTACGGCTCGCTCCGCGAGCGGTCCTACAGCCGCTTGCTGACCGAGGAAGCCGCTCGGATCCTCGAACGCTTCGGAGCCGAGACCCGCATCTTCGACCCCCGCGGCTTGCCGCTCCCCGACGCCGAATCCCCCGAGCACCCGAAGGTGCAGGAGTTGCGGGCGCTCTCAGCCTGGTCGGAAGGCCAGGTCTGGTGCAGCCCCGAACGACATGGCGCGATGTCGGGGATCATGAAGGCGCAGATCGATTGGATCCCGCTGGAGATCGGCAGCGTCCGCCCGACGCAGGGTCGCACCTTGGCCGTGATGCAGGTGAGCGGCGGGTCCCAGTCCTTCAACGCGGTGAACACCCTGCGCCTGCTGGGCCGCTGGATGCGGATGATCACCGTCCCCAACCAGTCGTCGGTCGCCAAGGCCTACCAGGAGTTCGATGAGGTCGGCCGAATGAAACCGTCCGCCTACTATGACCGGGTGGTCGATGTGATGGAGGAACTGATGAAGTTCACGCTGCTCACCCGCGACCGGTCGGATTACCTCGTCGACCGCTACAGCGAACGGAAGGCCGAGGGCCGCGAGACAGTCGGCGAGCAATTGAGCGCGGAGGCCATGCGCCACGAACGAAAGGCGGGCTGATCGGTCAAAGCCTCGCAATTCGGGGGCGTTGCGGGGCAGGCTGTGCCAAAACTCAAAGGCCTCAGCTCAATAGGGCCGTCCCCTGTATTCCGCCTCGATCCCTAACGATCGTCAGACTTTCACGTGCAGACGTGCTAAGGTGGCGTTTGGCAGTCCCAATGGTTAGGCCCGCTTGAT
>CAYVHP010000038.1:0-4978 GCA_964451265.1 uncultured Caulobacteraceae bacterium
CCTCCCCCGCTGCGCGGTGGAGGACGTCACCGCCACACCTCCCCGTCAAACGCATGCTGGAAGGGTTTTTCGCGGGACCGCGCCCGTCAAGGACCGCCTTTGGCGGCCGCTTCGCGGCGACGCGCAGCGTCGTCCTTGACCGGCCCGGGCCCCGCGAAATCAGACTCGCCATGCGTTCGACGGCGGGGTGTGGGAGGTTGCTCAGCAACAAGGTATAAGCGAAGCTCTACCATGGAGTTCAGAAAGTTCCTTGGTTGCGATGGCGGGGACCCCGGTAGTCCGGAACGACCTTCAGTTTGGTTGTTCGGCATCGAACCGGGTTATTCCGAGGCCGATAATCGAGAGCATGGCGGCTCCCAGAAGCCCCGTGCAGTGGAATATTCGATCGATCTCCAGCGAAAGTGGCCGTTCAACAGGAACGCCTTCAAACTTTTGGCAGCTTTAGACGGCCGGCCAATCGACGACTGGTGGTCGTTCGCGTCGGAAAAGCAGGTCTTCGCCCCAGGGAGCCTTGGCTATTTTAAGGGCAACTTGTTCCCATATGCCTGCTACGGATTGAGCACCTGGACCGCTACAGCTCAACGGGACACAGGCTTCGCGGCGAAAGAGGCTTACCAAAAGGCCTGTAGGTCGGAGCGATGGTCCCAGATCAGACAATGGGTCGATGAACATCGGCCCTCATTAGTCATTGGCGCTGGTACTTCGTACGCCAGCGACTTCGCAGAAGCCTTTCTCGGACCGGCCATAACCTTAACGCGCCACATCATGAGTGCAGAAAGCCGTCTGCGTCCAATTCTCTACGGGACGGCGTTTACGACCAAATTGGCTGTGATTCCCCATTTGTCGCGGCGATTATCGGCGAACGTCGCCTTGCAAGAGGCGGGCGAATTCTTATCCAAATTGCAGGCGAGCGAGATTGCAGCAGCTTGTGAGCGGGCCACGGCATTCCCCTAATCCACCAGGTCTGCCCCCTCAGAAAAACTCCGGCCCCGCCTTCTTCGCCGCCGGCTGAACCGGCGTCGCATCCGGCTTCACCGGCTCCGGCGTCTGAGGCGGGCCGCCGTTCTGCAGCAGGTCGCCGATGGCGTCTTCGCCGGACGCGGGCACGTCCATAGGCGGCGGGGCGCCGCCGCCGGGGATGGCTTGGACCTTTAGCCGGGGCAGGGCCTGGCTCATGAAGGTTTTCCAGATGCGGGCGGGGAACATGCCGCCGGTCACGCCGCGCATGGGGGTGTTGTCGTCGCGACCGGTCCATACGGCGGCCACGAAGCCGCCGGTGTAGCCGATGAACCAGGCGTCGCGGTAATCGCTGGTGGTGCCGGTCTTGCCGGCCAGGTCATAGCCCGGCACCCGCGCGCCGGTTCCGGTGCCGGAGATCAGCACCTGGCGCATCATCTGGTTCAGATAGGGCAGGGCGGGGGAGCCGATCACCTGTTGGCGGACGGGCTTGTCGACGTTGTGGTCGTACAGCACCTTGCCCGCCGCCGTGCGGATGCGCTCGATGCCATAAGCCTTCACGCCAACCCCGCCGTTGGCAAATGAGTCATAAGCTTGGGCCATTTCCAAGGGGCTAACCTCCACGGCGCCGAGCGCCATGGACGGATCGGTCTGGATCGGGGAGGTGATGCCCAGGCGATGGGCCGTGCGGGCCACATTGCCGGTGCCCACTTCATTGGCCAGTCGCGCCGCCACCGTATTGATCGAGTGGGCCAGGGCGGTCTGCAGGGTGATCGGACCCATGAACTCCTTTTCGAAGTTCTTGGGCTGCCAATTGCCGATGGTGATCGGCTCGTCCACCACCGGGGTGTCGGGGCGTCGCCCGTTCTCCATGGCGGTCAGATAGACGAAGGGCTTGAAGGATGATCCGGCTTGCCGCTTGGCGTCGGACGCGCGGTCGAACTGGCTGTCGGCGTAGTCGATCCCGCCCACATAGGCGCGCACGCGCCCTTCGCCGTCCAGGGCCACAATGGCGGCCTGCTGCATGCCCCGGGCCTTGGCGTCGGCTGCGGTGACCTGGCGCGCGGCGCCTTCCGCGGCGGTCTGGATCGGCAGGTCCAGAGTGGTTTCCACCACCAGATCCGTTTGCAATTGCTGATCCTTGGACGCGCCGACAATGGAGCGCACCTCAGAGTCGACCCAGTCGACAAAGTATTGCGCCCTCTGGCTGGACAGGGTGCGCGAGACGCGCACCGGCTGGGCGAAGGCGGCGTCCCGCTCGGCCGGGGTGATGGCGTGGGTCGAGACCATTTCGTCCAGCACCACGGTGGCGCGCCGCTCGGCCCGCGCCGTGTCGGAAATAGGGCTGTAGCGCGCCGGGCCCTTCATCAGCCCGGCCAGCAAGGCGGCCTCGCCCACGGTGAGTTTGGCGGCGGGCTTGTCGAAATAGCGCTGGGAGGCTGCTTCGATGCCATAGGCGCCGGCGCCGAAATAGACCCGGTTCAGATAGAGGCTGAGGATTTCCTTTTTGGAGAACTTCATTTCCAGCCACACCGCCAGGATCAGCTCCTGGGCCTTGCGGCGGATGGTCTGTTGCGGGCTGAGGAACAGGTTGCGCGCCAGCTGCTGGGTGATGGTCGAGGCGCCCTGGGCGAACCGGTGGGCGCGGATGTCCACAAACACCATGCGCACCATGCCGATCGGGTCGAACCCGAAGTGGTGATAAAAGCGCCGATCCTCGATGGCGATGAAGGCGTCGGGCACATAGGGCGGCAACTCGTCCAGGTTCACCGGCGGGGTGTTCTGGCTGCCGCGCACGGCCACCAGGGCGCCGGAGCGGTCCAGATAGGAGATCGAGGGCGTGCGCTGAACATCGTATAGCTTGGAGGTGTCGGGCAGGCCGGTGGCGAACACCGCCAGGAACCCGACCACGAAGATCAGGCCCCACACGGCCGCCACCGCCGCCCAATAGACGAAGGCCTGGGCCTGGCTGCGCGCGGGCTTGGCCCCGCCAGGACCGCCTCTCGAACCGCCGCCGCCGCCCGGTCTGCCTTGGCCAGGGCCGCCCGATTGCGCGTTCGCCATTGTCAGATCGCCTCCAGGCGCGGCCTCGCCTCGCCCTGTTGTTTACCCAATCGCGCCCGGGCGCTCCACTGGATTAATCGTCGCTCCGGTTTGACCCAACGTTAAGCCCGCTCATTTAGGCTCGCGCCGATGGCCAGGACCCAGGATCTTCTGAACGGCTTTGACCGCCCCGCCGCCGTGATCGGCCGGGACGGCGTGGTCGCTTGCGTCAATGAGGCCTTCGCCCAGGCCTCCCCGCCGCTGGAACGCCTGGCCCGGCTGGACTCCGGCGGCCGCCTGGAGCCCGACGGCGAATGGATCTGGACCGTGCGCGCCTTGCCCGACGGCGAGCGGCTGATTCTGGGGGAGCCGGGCGCCCAGCAGGGCCTGAACGCCCGCGAACGCTACTTGGCCGCCCTCAGCCACGAGCTGCGCACGCCCTTGAACGGCGTGCTCGGCATGGCGGGCCTGCTGGCCGGCACGCGGCTGGACGCGGACCAGCGGACCTATGTGCAGGCCCTGAAGCAAACCGGCGCCCATTTGCTGGGCCTGGTCAACGATGTGCTCGACCTAGCCAAGCTGGAGACCGGTCAGATCGACCTGGAGCCGGCGCCGGTGGATATCGAGCTGCTCCTGCAAGGCGTTTGCGAGTTGCTCAGCCCCCGGGCGCACGAAAAGGGCCTGGAGATTGCCTGGGCGGCGGAGGACAACCCGCCCCTGGTGCTGGCCGACGAAGGCCGCTTGCGGCAGATCCTGTTCAATCTGGCGGGCAACGCCATCAAGTTTACGCAGACGGGCGGCGTTCTGTTGCAAGCCCGCGTGCTGGAGCGCGGCGAAGCGGGGGTGAAGCTGCGTTTCTGCGTCACCGACACCGGTCCCGGCGTGCCAGAGGCTGAACGCGGCCGCATATTTGAGGAATACGCCCGGGTTGCCGGCGATACGGCCCGGTTGGAAGGCGCGGGCCTGGGTCTGGCCATCGTGCGCCGCCTGGCCGCCGCCCACGGCGGGGCCATCGGCCTGAGTAGCCCCGAGGACGGCGGCTCTCAGTTCTGGTTCGAGGCGCGCTTCGCGGTGACGGCCCCCGCGGCCCTTGCGCGGCCCTTGAGCGGCCTGACCGTGCAGATCGTATCACCCAGCGCCACGGTGCGCACCGCCGCCGCTCGCCAGGTTGAAGCCAGCGGCGGGTTCGCCCTGTCCGCCGCAGCCTATGCGCCGGACGCCCGCGCCGAGGTAATCCTGATGGACCGGTCCTTGGCCGGTCGCGCGCCGGAGGGACCGCCGTCCATCGTGCTGCTGACCGCCGAGGAACGGGCCGATATCGAGGGGCTGAGGGCGCAAGGCTTCGCCGGCTATCTCATTAAACCACTGCGGCGCGACTCCCTGTCCGAGCGTATCTTGGCGGTGGTGGGCCGCAAAGCTCAGGCCGGTTCGGCGGATCGCCCACTGGACGATGAGCGCCTGGCCCCGGCCTGCGCCGTGGGCGTGCGGGTGCTCCTGGCCGAGGACAATCCGATCAACGCCCTGCTCGCCCGAACCCTGCTCGAGCGCGAGGGTTGCATTGCGGACTGCGTCTCCAACGGCCTGGACGCGGTGCAGGCCGGCCGGCTCGGCGTCTACGACCTGATCCTGATGGATCAGCGCATGCCGGGCATGGACGGGGTTCAGGCGGCCCGGGCCTTGCGCGACGCGGGGTCCAAGACGCCCATCGTCGCCCTGACCGCCGACGCCTTTGAGGACGACCGCCGCGCCTGCCTGGCCGCCGGGATGGACGATTTTCTGGCCAAGCCGCTGGACGTCGCGGCCCTGCGCGCAGCGCTCTCACGCTGGGCCAGCGTTCGGGCCTCGACACAGCCGGACGCTGAGGACAAGCTCGCCTCCTGATTTGCGGGGGGCGGTTCTATATGGGTTCAAACTTTTCGGCGGCATCTCCTTCCCTGCGCAGCGGGGAAGGGGGACCACACGCAGTGTGGTGGAAGGG